>CAMMXR010000017.1 GCA_946500965.1 uncultured Candidatus Saccharibacteria bacterium
GGATGGGGGCGCGGGATTTTCGGGTAGGGGTGGGGGATGCGACGAAGTTCAGCTGGCAGCCGCCGATTGGGGCGGTGGCAGCGGAGGTTTATCTGGGTCCACCAATGTCGGCACCGCCGACGGAGATGAAGCTGAAGGCGGCGAAGCAGGAATGCGGCGGGATTTTGCTAGGATGTCTGCGGAATCTGGCGGGGCAGCTCACGCCGGGGACGCCGGTGGTACTGGCGGTGCCGGCTTGGCGGCGACCGAACGGAGCCTATGAACGACTAAATCTGCTTGACGAAATTGAACAACTGGGCTATAATGTAAGAAGTTTTAAGAACTTGGCGCAGTCGGACTTGTTGTATCATCGCGAACAACAGGTGGTTGCCCGAGAAATAATAGTGTTAAGGAAGAAATAAAGTATGTCACATGTCAAAGCTGGCGGTACCGCCAAAAATATCCACAACAATGCCGGTCAACGCCTGGGCGTGAAGCGCTTTGGCGGGCAGCAGGTCCGGAACGGTGAGGTGCTGGTGCGCCAAACTGGGGCAACCAAGATTGCTGGTCCGGGGACTTATATGTCGCGCAACTTTACAATTCACGCCGCGAAAGACGGCGTGGTCACCTTTGTAAAGACCAAGAAATGCCACTTCTCGGGCAAATCCGTGCCGCGGGTGCGGGTGGAAGTGCGATAATTTTAAGGTTATTTTAAGCTTTTGGCTTGATTGGCTGTAGTTTCCGCAGGATTTTAAGGTTATTTTAAGGTTCTAGCCGGTAATCCCCCGAAATGGGGGATTTTTTGAGGGCTAGTTATGTTATAATCTAAGCATGAGCAAAATCCTGGTGGTCGGAAATGTGCTGAAGGATACGTATTTGCAGCTGGACGAGCGCGAGAATAGATTTGAGCGTGATGAGCGCGGGGTTAATTGGCTGGATATGAGTTTTGACGGGGCGGCGTGGAAGTATTTTCATCGGACCAGTGTGTATAGCGGGGCGGCGGTGTCGCTGTCGGTACTGACGCAGTTGGGGGTGACGGCAGAGATTAGTCACGTGCGCACGACCTTGAAGCAGGGCGAAATTGAGTGGCAGGACGCGCCGGTGATTTATCGGTATATTTTGTCGTGTAAGGATGAGGTGTCGTATCTGGTGCCGAGTGGGCGGGTGGAGACGGAGTGGCAGGAGCCGGCGGAGGTGCCGGAATGGATTTTGGTGGACCGGTCGGCGGTAGTGGCAGAACGGCTGGTGGGGGCGATTTGGCAGTATCAGCAGGAACATCCAGGAGTGAAGCTGGCGGTACATCTGGCAAAACGGTTAACGCCGGCGGCGCGGCGATTGGCGGGATTTGCGGATTTGGTGTTTGTGGAGGATGAGCCGGTAAAAACGACGGCGCAGGTTTGCCACCTGGGACGGAAGCGACTGACGCTGGGGGCGGCGGAGGAAAATTGGGAAATGGAGCGAGTGGATACAATGACACACCTGACGATTTTCTCTACGATGGCGGCGACGGTGCTGGCGGTGTTAAGCCAGGGCGGAGATGAGCGCGAGGCACTGCTGTGGGCGAAGCTGAACATTGAGGCGGCGAGCCTGGACCGGTCGCCGACCCGTGAGCGGCTGGAGCAGCTGGCGGCAGCGGAGATTGAGAAACGGCGGAATGTGCGGCTGCTGGCGCGGGAGTTGATGGAACCGGGGCGGGGAGTGCTGGCGATTGACGAGGCGCCGGAACGTTTGAACCGGCGGCTGGAGGCGCAGGGGCTAGAGGCGCGGGCGGAGCGACGGAAGGAGTTTTATGAGCTGCTGCTGACCACGCCACACCTGGAGCGACGGCTGAGCGGGGTGATTTTGTCGGAAGAAAACGCACGGATGAAGCTAAGTAATGGGCGGACGCTGCTGGAACAGGCGATTTTGAAGGGGGTGATGCCGGGGATTAAGGCAGACAAGGGGCTGTCGGAAGGGGCGGACGGCGAGAAATATACGCTGGGCGAGGAGCGGCTGGCGGAGCGATTGAAGAATTATTACGGGCGCGGGTTCCGGTTTGCGAAGTGGCGGGCGGTGTTTGAGTCAGACAACGGGAAGCCGGGATACTTTGCCCTGGAAGAGAATACGCGGCGGATGGCGGAGTTCGCGAAACAATGTCAGCTGGCGGGACTGGTGCCGGTGGTGGAGCCGGAGGTGTTGGTGGGTGAGCGGACGACGCTGCCAGAGTGTGTGCGGGCGACGGCACGGGTGTTGATTCGGACACTGGAGCAGCTACGGGCGCGGCACGTGGAACTGGACAAGCTGGTTTTGAAGGTTAATCTGCTAGTGGCGGGCAAGAAGGTAGAAGTGAAGAGCACCGAAGTTGGATTTGCGACGGCGAAGGTGCTGGGAATGCTGATCCCTGCGGAGGTGGCGGGGGTGTTGATTTTAAGCGGTGGGCGCGAGCCGCAGCAGATTTTGGCGGATTTGGAGGCTTTGCAGGCTGAGGGCGGACTGCCTTGCCGGACGAGTTTTTCGTTCTCGCGGGCACTGGAGAACCCGGTACTGGAGGCTTGGCAGGCTGAGGCGGACGCGGCACAGAGGGCGCGGGTGGCGCAGGCGACTTTGCTGAAGTATCTAGATCGGTATTTGGCGGCGCTGAAGTAAGTGGGGGCGCTGAAGTAAGTGGGGGCGCTGAAGTAAGTGGGGGCGCTGGGAGTTTGGCGGGAGTTGGCGTCAGGGCATTTTTGGAACTGCTAAAACCTCCCCAATGGGGAGGTTTTAGATAGTCGAAGTAGGGCTCTTTATTCTGACTTTTCTTCGGCGGCTGGCTCGGCCGGAGCGGCTTCCGCGGTCGGCTGGGTATCTTCAGCTTCGCGAGCAGCGGCCTCGGCGGCTGGGTCGTAAACGTTGGCGACCACCGTGGCCGGGTCAAGTTCCTTGTCGGCGAGCTCAACTCCAGCCGGCAGCTGCAAGTCAGCAACCGTGAGGCGGTCTTCGGTAGTGGCGAGCTTGGAGCCGTCCACGACGATTTCTTGCGGGAGTTCGGAGGGCTTCGCCTTGACGTCAATTTCTTCCAGGACGCGCATCAGGGTGTAGTGGAGCTTGGCGGCCTCGGATTGGTCAAAGCCATCAATTCGAATCGGAGTGGTGGCTTCCACGACTTCGTCGGCGGAGACAGCCTGGAACTCAACGTTCATAATCCGGCGGCTGACGGGGTCAAGGGAAATGTTCTTGACGATGGCGAGGTGGGGCTGGCCATCCAGCATCAGCTCAATCGGGGAGTGATAGCCGGCGGCGAGCAGGACTTTCTCGGTGGCGTTGTAGTCAGAGGCGGCCAAGAGCGGGGTCTCATCGCCATAAATAACAGACGGAATCTGACCAGCGGCACGCAGGGCCTTGAGTTTCTTACCCTGGACGGAGCGCGAGGTCAGCGATAATTGGTTGGACATAAAATAAAACTCCTATTTTTGATTAGATTTATTCTATCACAAATCTTCTAGTTCGTCTAGACCGGGGAGAGGCTGGCCAGTGAGCAGTTCCAGCGCCGCACCACCACCGGTGGAGATGAGGGAGAAGTGGAGGGCGGGGTCGGTTGCGATTAATTCTTCAACAAAACCGGTGGTATCACCGCCGCAGATAATGGAGGTGATATTGGGATGCTCGCCAAGAAACTTGGCAATGACGGTGGAAGAGGTGGAATAGGCGGGGTCTTCGGTCTTACCGAGGGTGCCGTTCCAGAGGACGGTCTGGGCGGATTCTAGGGTCTCTAGAAAATGCATCAGACCGAGCGGACCGACGTCAAGTTTAGCACCGCTAGCGTCGGTGTCAAAGTCCACGGCGACTTGGATTTTGGGATCGTCGGAACGATAACCATCAGCGGCGATTTTGCCACCGACCAAGATATGTTCAGCCAGAGGCAAAAAGCGCTCAATGAGGGGCTGTTTGTCGGCCACCTTGGCGCCGCCGATGATGACGACGAAGGGATGTCCGGGTTGTTCCAGGGCGGACTGGAGCGTGGTGACTTCGCGCTCCAAAAGCAGACCGGCCACAGAGGGGAGTAATTTAGTGATGGCGGAGGTGGAGGCGTGGGCGCGATGAACGACCGCGAAGCCATCCTGGACGAAAAGCTCGGCGTGGGTGGCGGCAACAAGCTCAGCGGCAAAATCGGCGGAGTTGGCTTGCTCACCAGGATAGAAGCGGAGGTTTTCTAGCAGCAGGATGCCACCTTCAGGCAATTCTTCTACGGCTTGCTCAACTTCGGGGCCGGTGACCTCGTCCACGAAGCTGACTGGGGTACCGGGCAGCAGACCGGCCAGCGTTTCCGCGACTGGGCGCAGGGTAAGCAAGGGGTCCTTCCCTGTCGGGCGGCCGAGGTGAGAGATGAGGATGATCTTGGCGGCGCGATGCTCAAGCAGATATTGTAGAGTGGGGAGGCTGGCGCGAATCCGAAAGTCGCTGGCCACCGATTGGGTTTTGCCGTCATCGTTCGGAGCGAGCGGGACATTATAATCGGTGCGCACCAGGACGATGCGGTCTTTGACGTCTAGATCACGGAGAGTTTTTTTACGAAACATAGACCTTCTTTCTGGGCTAAATCTGGCGGACTTTAATAGTGTCGGTGCCGATGAGATCACGGTTGCCAGAGACAATAACGGCAGTAAGGTCGTCGCGGCCGGTGGTGAGCTGGAGATAGCCAGAGGCTTTAAGTTCGCGGGCGAGCTGGATGCCGGCGTTGATGGAATAGGGGCGGACGAAGGCGGAGTTGGCGTAAACCAGGGCGAGCTGGTTGGCAACCCGTTCGTCGGGCGTCACTGAGATAATCGGGAGGTTGGGGCGCTGAGCGGCGACAGCCAAGGAAGTGGCGCCGCTGGCGGTTTGGCAGATGATGACGTCGGCGTGAATATGCTCGGCGAGGCGAGCGGCGGCCTCGGCGATGGCGTCATAGTTCGGGTTGTTGCCGCGAGGATTGGTGGGGATGGGGGTCATCTCGGAGTGGTTTTGGGTGTAGAGGATGATTTTTTTCAGTTCCTTGACGGTCTCAAGCGGATATTTGCCGTTGGTGGTCTCGTCGGAGAGCATCACGACGTCGGCGCCCTGAATCACGGCATTGGCGACATCGCTGACCTCGGCGCGGGTCGGGATTGGGTTATCTACCATGGAGCCCATGGTCTGGGTGGCGATGATGCAGATCTTGGCGTGCTGACGGCAGAGGCGGACGAGTTTGCGCTGGACGATGGGGACGATTTCGGCGCCGACCTCGTAGGCCATATCACCGCGGGCGACCATGACGGCGTCACTGGCCTTGACGATTTCTTCTAGATGTTCGTCGCTTTCAACGGCTTTTTTGGTTTCAATCTTGGCGACGATTTTGGCCTGGGAACCTTTCTCGCGCAGGAGCTGGCGGAGTTGATGGATGTCGTCGGCGCATTGCACGAACGAGAGGGCGACATAATCAAAGTCGCGGGTGGCACCCCATTCTAAATCGGCGAGGTCTTTCGGAGTGAGAATGTCGCCGCCGAAGTCGGTGTCGGGTAGGTTGAGACCCTTATGGCTCATCAGAAAGCCGTCGTTTTCGGCGATGAGTTTAATCGCGGTATCGGAAACAATCTCGGCCACGTGGGTGCGGATTTTGCCGTCAAAAAGATAAATGGGTTCGCCGACTTTGACCTTGGGGGCGAGGTTGTATTGGATGGGGAGAGTGGCGCTGCCGTCATGCTCCTTGACGCTGTAGTCCAGGATGAGTTCGTCGCCTTCGTGGACGTCAAAATGGTTGTCTTTGAGGTCGCCGAGGCGGATTTTCGGACCCTGGAGGTCCTGAAGAATGGCAACCGAGCGGCCTTTTTTGGCGGCGGCTTGGCGGATCCAAGTCATAAATTGGGCCATTTGGTCGTAGGTGCCGTGCGAGAAGTTGAGGCGGCAGCCGTTGACGCCAGCCATAATGATTTGTTCAATTTGCTCGGCGCTCGCAACTGCCGGGCCAATGGTGGCGAGGATTTTAGTACGTTTGAATAATTTGCTCATAAGAGACATTATATCACATAGTGGTCAAATGAGGCGGCTTATGGTAAACTCGGAGTATGGATAAGCGTAAGCAGACTGCGGCGCGCGGGCGCGTCGGAGCAAGTTCAAAACAGAACAATAGTAGAGCGGCGAAGGTCGGCAGGGCGGGGCGGACTAGGAAAGCGGCGGGGCGGACTAGGAAAGCGGCGGCCAAGGGCGGGGCGGAGCGACGGGGGCTGGCGTGGTCGGAGTGGCTGCTGATTGGGATTTTGGCGGCGGCGACGCTGGCGATTGGGCTGGCGCTGGCCACACAGCTGCTAGACACACCGGAAGAGCAGGCTAAGAAAGAGCTGGCGAAAATTGCAGATGATTACTATGTGGAATATGTTTATCCGCAGCTGACCGAGGCGGGACAAAAGACGGAGAAATTGGTGGACTATGCGACGGCAGGGGTGCCGATGACGTATTTGCGGCAGCTTTTGCTCTATAACAACGGCGAGCATCAGGCGCAGGCGGGGATTTTCTCGGCGGCGGGCTGCGATACGAATACGACCGGAGTGCGGTATTACCCGGTGGAGCCATATGGGCCGCACGATTACACCGCCAGCTTCGTTTGGCAGTGTGATATAATGGAGTAAACAACCCAGAGAAAGGAGTGATATGGGAGCGTTAATTGTTTTGGTGGTACTGGTAGTGCTGCTGATTGTGCTGCCGGGAATTCGGATTATCAACCAATACGAGCGGGGCGTGGTGCTGCGGCTCGGGAAGTATTCGCGGACGTTGGAGCCGGGATTTAGGGTGATTATTCCCTATATTGATAAGATGACGAAGGTGGATGTGCGGACGACGCCGATGGATGTGCCGAAGCAAGAGGTGATCACGCGGGATAACGTGACGGTGAATGTGGATGCGGTGGTGTATTCGCGGGTGATTGACGCGCGGAAGGCGGTGCTGGAGACGACCAATTACCGCTACGCGACAGCGACGTTTGCGCAGACTGCGCTTCGGGATGTGACGGGTAATTTTGACCTGGATGAACTGCTGTCCAAGCGGGACGAGATTTCTACGCAAATTAAGGAAATTGTGGATGCGCAAACAGATAAGTGGGGGATTGATATTGAGAATGTGAAGTTGCAGAACATTGAGCTGCCGGCGGATATGAAGCGGGCGATGGCGAAGCAGGCGGAGGCGGAGCGGGAGCGTCGGGCGGCGATTATCTCGGCCGAAGGCGAGAAGAGTGCGGCGGCGGCCGTGGCAGAAGCGGCGCAACTCTTGGCGCAGACCCCGGGTGGGTTGAATATCCGCACCTTGCAGACGCTGGAGAAAATCAGCACCGATCCGTCGCAGAAGACGGTGATTCTACTGCCGACGGATTTGGCGGGGAAGGTGGCGAAGTCGTTGTAGAGGGCGCGTAGGATGTGGGGGGATTGACGCGCGGGGTCGTATCTGCTAAAATACAGGTACGGCCTCTTAGTATAACGGTTAGTACAACGGGTTTTCATCCCGTCAACGCGGGTTCGACTCCCGCAGAGGTCACCATAGGTTTCCGGTCGCCCCTGTTAATGGGGATTTTTTGTGCCTCAAGAATATGTTATAATATAAGCACGACCCCATCGTTCAACGGATAGGACATAGACCCTCTAAGTCTACAATGCTGGTTCGATTCCAGCTGGGGTCGCCAGTAAAATTGACAGCATAGAGAACTCAGGAATAAGAAGCTCGCCCCATCTAGGGCGAGCTTTTGATCATGCTAAAAAATATTATTCAGGGAGCTTCGGCGCAGGGGCATGAGTCGGCTTCCTCAGGCGGTAGTAAATTGAGGGGGCGAAGCGGATGGGGGCGAGGGCGCCTTGGGCGGCCTTTTCCAGGCGGACGAGGTTTTTGGTGCCGAAAATGCGCTTGAGTTTGGCGCTGCGGAAGTTGGAGACCGAGAGGACTTTCTCAATCTGGAAGCCGGACTGGCGGAAAATCATTTCCATATATTTGGGATGGTAATTATAGAAGCCGTCGGCGTTGAGGTCCTTGAGACAGGCGGGTTCGAGCGTGAAGGGGTTGATGTCGGATTTTTTGGTCCAGTAGCGGAACATCTTGGGCAGAGTGCGCTTGTTGGCGACCTCAATCACTGCCACGCCGCCGGGGCGAAGGATGCGATAGAGTTGATCGGAAACTTTCTGCATATCGGCGAAGTGATGGGTGGCGCGCACCATCATCAGAGCATCAAAGCTGTTATCCTTGAAGGGCAGCGAATAGATGTCGCCGGCCTTAGTCTGGAGGCGGTCGCCGTAGATTTCGCGGGCCTGGGCGAGCTCGGTTTTGGAGTAGTCAAAGAGGGTGGCGGAGGCGGCGCGAGGGAGGTATTCGTCGGCGAGGCGCCCGTAGCCGCCGGCAATATCCACGAAGGTTTCCATATGCTCGGGCAGGAGTTTGCGGATGGCGAGGCGGTCAGCCAGGTCCTCGTATCTGCGGTCGGCGTCTTCCCAGAAGATTTTTTTGTAATCGTAGCCGTTGTAGTCGGAGACGACTTTGGGAGAGGTCTTTTTACTAGTTGTCATAGGTATCATTATAACATAAAAGCCAAGAAAAGAGAGCCTTGGGGAGAGGCTCTCTTGGGTGAAAAGGGACTTCTTAAGGAAAGTTCCCTTTTGGCGATTTTTGTGGGGTTTGGTGAGCCGGGAGAGGCTCGAACTCTCGACACCGGGCTTAAAAGGCCCGTGCTCTAACCAACTGAGCTACCGGCCCACAAGGGGTGGGTGTAGGCAAAGCCGGGTGGTGGTGGCTCAGCCTACAGGGTATAGACTCTAAAAGTCTATGGGAAGTGGTGGGCGGTAGAGGATTTGAACCTCTGACCTCGTCTACGTCAAAGACGCGCTCTAGCCAACTGAGCTAACCGCCCACTTGTTGAATTATAGCACAACTTGTAAAAAATGTGAAGCCTAGCCGCCACGGAAAGGGCGGCTAGGGTGAGTATGCACTTTGGGGCCTGGGCGGCAATCGGAGGTCAAGGGCCGGACCGGTACCGCCAAGGCGAATGATAATCTTAGCGACGGTGGCTGCGGCGACCAATCAGATAGATGGCGAAGCCGGCGACCAGGCCGAAGAAGATTAGGCCGGTAGCGATGTAGTCGGCGCGGGCAATATTAAGATTAGCAAAGACCGAGCCGGTGTTCGGCAACTTGGGGGTGGGCTTGTAGTAGAAGGTGAAGGTGTATTGACCGAGGACGTCATCGTTCTGGTCATAGGTGACAACGTGGCCGGTATATTCGCCTTCGGGGGCGTCGTAGTCCGACATTGGCAGTTCTACGGTGATTTTGCCGGTCTCCGGATCAATATCATCGCGATCAATCACAACCGGGACTTCGTTCCCTTCCTCGTCCACAAATACAGGGTTGCCGTCTTTGTCATAGACCTGGACCTGACCGTGGTCAAACTCGTCAGCGGGATCAATAGTAATGACGGGGTTGCCGTCCTCGTTGGTACCGGCGTTGTCAACCGTGGCGGCTTGGTGGGTGAAGGAGACCGCATCTTCGTGGACGGTGCCGCCCACGCCAATCGCGGTGGTTTTGAGGACAAGATCACCATAGCCATATTGCTCAAGGTTGAGCGCGAACTCATATTCCCCGTTCGGGTCGGTCGGCTCGTAGGCGGGGAGATCAATGGTTTGAACCTGACCGTCGGCGTCAGTATAGGTGAGCTGGAACTCAAGACGCTTAGTATCGCTGTAGCGCACGGCAACTGTGGTCTCGCCGTCAGAAACCTCGTCGCCATCGGCAGGACTGAGGATTTCAATGCTGGTATTGTCGGGAAGTACGGTTACCACGACATCAATGTTACTGCTGCTTTCGGCCGCAGCGCTGGGCGCGGGCAAGCAGTAGGCAAAAGCGGTCATCAGCCCTACAAAGGCCAGACCGATCAAGCCTAAAATTTGCTTTTTGGTTTTTGGCATACTCTACACTCTTTCTTTTGATTTTTGATTGTTGATTTTGATCGCGCGGGAGCGGCCGCCTCGCATAATGCTTCTCGCTAAGCATCGCGGCGACTCGGGCGCTGGCGTCGACTAGACCAGTTTCCGAGCTTTACGCTCTTGGCGCTTTCTGATTATGATTATAATCCAGACAATAATGACTGTCAACAATAAAATTAACAAAACCATAATAAAGACGGGCATCACGACCACGATGTGGGATTCTTCGGTGACGGTGCCGGCGGCAGAGACGCGGAAGTTGACCTGGAAGATGCCGAGGAAGGGGATGTCCTGCCAGTCAATGTTGATGTGGTAGGTGGTGTCGGGGAAGGCGGAGACGTCGCCGCTGTCGGTGTAGATTTCTTTGCCGAAGAGGGTTTTGGCGGTGTAGTCGTAGTAGGCGACAAAATCGGTGTTGCCGGTGTTGGTGACGGTGGCGCTGGCGGTAAGGTTGCCGCCGAAGGCGAAGCGCTGGAGGTTGTATTCGGTGATGTCGGCGGATTCACGGGTGTCGCCGGTGGAGCGAGCCTTGACCACCATACCGGCTTGGGAGACGGTTTGGACACCGGTGGTCGTGGCTTCGCCGTCGCGGACGGTTTGGGCCCAGATTACGGCGTATTGGGAACCGCCGGGGAGATCTTCGGGGACGTCAACTTTCCAGGGGATGGTGACGGTTTCGCCGGGGTTAATCTGGCGCTGGATGGCGGAGACGTAGCTGCCGTCCAGGTCCTGGAAGCTGATCCAGCGGTAGATTTGGGTGTAGGAGGTGGAAGCGTCTTCGGAGAAGCTAAGGGAGTAATCCTCGCCGGTGACGACATAGGGTGAGGCGTAGACGCGGAAGGTGAAGGGCTGGGTGCCGGAATTAGTGACCTCAACGGCGCAGCCGGCGTCAATTTCGTTGGGGCAAGCGTCGTCGCCCGGGTTGATGTCTTGGCCAGCCTCAAGGGTGAGGCTGACGGCGGTGGGGGAGATTTGGAGCCAGGTAGTCTTGGCAGTATCCTCGCCTTCGGCAAAGGTAGGCAGGGCAAAGAGGGTGCCGGCGGCGGTTAAGAGTGAGAGAGAAGCGAGTAGGGTGAGCAGAAACTTTTTCATAGGCAGGCCTCCGGATTATTCCTTGGGTTCGGTAGTTTTGGCAGTGTGTTTGCTGGTGGACTTGCGGGAGCGGGCGCGAGAGACCAGCCAGAAGATAACGAAGAAGATGATGAGGAGAATCAGGAAGAGGAACCAAATCGGGCAGAGGAAGACGATTTTCTCAATGGTCTGGGTGTCGTCAAGGATGGTGACGGTTTCGCGGACCCGGAAAATGCCGAGCTGCGGCGCGCCGTCCCAGGAGATGGAGTTGAAGCGCTGGGTTTCGGGGAGGATGGTGAGAGTGGCGGGGTTTTCTTCGTTGGTGTAAACTTCCTCATCGCCAAAGAGCGGGAAAACCTGCAAAGTATAGTAAGCGGTGGCGTGGACGTTACCGGTGTTCTCAACTAGCGAGGTGGCGGTGATGGGCGGATTGAAGAGGATAGTGGGGATTTTGGTTTCTAGGACTTGACCTTCGCGGCGGGTGTTGCCGCCTTCAACTTCGGCGATAATTACGATACCGGCACGCTGATTGACGGAAATACCCGTAGTAGTTTGTTCTCCGCTTTCCTCACTCCCGTCATCAAATTCACGAGTCATCTGAACATACACCATGGCGTATTGCCCGCCAGATGGCACATCCTCTGGGACATTAACTGTGACGGTGATTTCTTGATTTTCGCCAGCCTCCACGCGCCCCTTGTCTTGAGAAAAAGTTATCCATTCTGTAATATCATTATAGGCGGTCTCGGTTTCATAGTCTGGGTTATAGTCATTCCCCTTCACTGAGTATGGGGTTACGCCCAATTCAAAATTATAGCCCTTGCTGCCGGTGTTTTGAACCTCAAAAGTATCAGAAGATGAGGTTCCCGGCTCTAGAGTTAAATCTAGAGTAACTGGCGAAACTTGCAGCCGATATTCTGGAATATCAGCTGCGGTTGCTGGCATAACACCAAAGCACGCTACAATAAATGCTAATAGAATCCCACCACAGATTTTACAAAAACGCATATAGCCTTTTACCTCCAGTTATTTCTTACCATTATAGCGCAAATTTCTACAAAGCACAAGGTTAGAATCAAAAAACCCGCCCCTGCGAGAGGGCGGGAAAATAGGCTCTTTTTTTAGGCGCCAGCAGTAATGGTGACGGTTAGGGTGCCAGTATAAGTACCAGGAACCTGACCAGCCGAAGCGGAGACGCCAACATCCAGTGAGTGCGTGTCGCCTGCGTCGTCGGTGGCTTCGCCATTGATTACCGGAGCGCTCGCAATGCTTACATAGCTCTCAGCATCAGCACCGAATTTAACACCCCAGGAGCTATTGCCTTGAGTAGGTACACCTGGAGCAATGTGATTCCCGCCAGACGCGAGATAGTGATTGGTGGAATCGGCATCAGTCAGAGTGAGCTTATAACCGTTCGTATTGTTGGTGATAGCGGTTGCGGTAATGGTCTGGGCCGGCGCATCTTCGGTGCTGACTGGGACACCACCCGCCGTCGGGTTTAGGCTAACGGAGTCTTTGTCGAGGGAGACTGACATCGAGGTTCCAACTTCAGCATTGACTGTCACAGTATCGGTGGTAGCAGCATACGAAGCCAAAGGCAGAGCGGCAACACCGAGGCCAGCGACAACGCCGAGAGCAGCGATGGTTTTAGTAATTTTAGACATAATAATTCTCCTTATTTTGTCTTTTTAATTGTTTTGTAAATATATGACCTTTATGCTTTTAATTTTACACGAGCGGTTTGGCGATGTCAACAAGTTTTTAGACTTTTTTTGAGGATTTTGCGGGCGGGTTTTCCACAGCGAGAAAGGTAATGACGCTTTGGAAAGGTAATTACCTATTTGAAAATGTAATTACCTTTTGTTATAATGTGATTATGAATATACAGGAACGATTAAAACAGATACTAGCAGCGGCGCAGTGGTCGCAGGATGACCTGGCGCATTATCTTGAGGTGGCGCCGAAGACGCTGAGTTTTTGGATGACTGGGAAGACGGAGCCGCGAGACAAGAGCTTAGAGAAGATCCAGGAGCTGTATTCTGAAGTGGTAGGGCGCGATAGCATTGATGAGGAAGATCTGGCGCGGCTGAAACATTTGGCGATGGAGACGCGGCTGGACCTAGAGGAGTTGATGCACAGCGAGGAGCTAATGAATCTGGCAACGCTGTATCTAACTTACCATACTAATAATATTGAGGGCAGCACGATGACACTGGAAGAAGTGGCGACGGTGCTGGACGACGAAAACGCGGTGATTACGAACAAGACTTACCGCGAACAGGCGGAGGCGCGCAACCACCGGGCGGCGTTTCGGTTTCTGTTGGGGGAGCTGAAGTGGGCGGGCAGAGAGTTTCGGTGGACGTCGGAGATGATTCTAGAGACACACCAACGGTTGATGAACAGCCTGATGGACGACGCAGGGCAATTCCGGCGCTATGGGGTACGGGTGCTAGGAAGCCGAGTGGCGCGGGCGAACCCGATGAGCGTGCCGCAAAAAATGGCGGAGCTGGTGAAATATATGAACCAGCCGATTGCTAAGGGGCGAGAAGATGTGATTGAGCGGCTAGCGAAAACCCACGCGGTGTTTGAGCTGATTCATCCCTTCGGGGATGGGAATGGGCGGGTGGGACGACTGATAATGTTCGTGCAGGCTATGCAATACGGAATTGTGCCGCCGCTGGTTTTGAAGGAGCGGAAGCGGGCCTATTATCGTTATTTGAGTATGGCAGACGAGACGGGAGAATATGATTTGCTGGCGATGCTGGTGGCGGAGAGTGTACTGGCAACGGATAAATTATTGCGATAAGCGCTAGGCGCGGGGTGCGAGAGTTGGGTGCTTGGTGTCGGGGGCTAGTGCGTCGGGCGCCGGGTATTAGGCGCGACCGAGATACTGCCGGAGATATTCACCGGTCGGAGTGTCGGAACGGCGGGCGAGGGCTTCGGGGGTGCCCTCGGCGATCACCTGGCCGCCGTGTTCGCCGCCCTCGGGGCCCATATCAATCACCCAGTCGGCGGATTTGATGACGTGGAGGTTATGCTCAATGATAATCATAGAGTTGCCGCCGTCCACGAGTTTGCCGAGGATGGTGAGCAGGCGCTTGACGTCGGCGGTGTGGAGGCCGGTGGTGGGCTCGTCTAGGATGTAAAGGGTCTTGCCGGTGCTGCGGCGGGCGAGCTCGGTAGCGAGCTTGATGCGCTGGGCTTCGCCGCCAGAGAAAGTGGTGGCGGGCTGACCGAGTTTGATGTAGCCGAGACCGACTTCTTGGATGGTTTTGAGCTTGGGGGCGATGGCGGGGATGTTGGCGAAGAACTCCACCGCCTCGTCAATGGTCATATCCAGTACCTCGGAGATGTCCTTGCCCTTGTATTTGATTTCCAGAGCTTCGCGGTTGTAGCGTTTGCCGTGGCAGGCGGGGCAGGTGACATAGACGTCGGGGAGGAAGTGCATCTCAATCTTGTTGACGCCGTCGCCCTGGCAGGCTTCGCAGCGGCCGCCCTTGACGTTAAAGCTAAAGCGGCCGGCTTTGTAGCCACGGATTTCGGCTTCGGGCTGCTTGGCGAAGAGCTCGCGGATTTGGTTAAAGACGCCGGTGTAGGTGGCAGGGTTGGAGCGAGGGGTGCGGCCGATCGGCGATTGGTCAATTACGATGGCTTTGTTGAGAAACTCAATGCCGTCAATCCGGTCGTGAGCGCCAGGGACGGTTTGGGCGTGATGGAGGCGGGCGAGCAGCTCGTTCGCAAGGATTTCGTTGACTAAGGTGGATTTGCCGGAGCCGGAGACGCCGGAAACCACAGTCATCACTCCGAGCGGGAAGCGGACGGTGATGTTTTTGAGATTGTTTTCGCGAGCGCCAACTACGGTGAGGGCTTGGTCCTTCTTGGGCTGGCGGCGTTTCTTGGGGACAGGGATGGTTTCCTGACCGGAAAGATAACGGCCGGTGATAGAATCAGGGTTCTTGGCAACCTCTTCCGGAGTGCCAGCGGCGACCAGGCGGCCGCCGTTTTTGCCGGCGCCGGGACCGATGTCAATCAGATAATCAGCGGCGCGCATGGTGTCTTCGTCGTGTTCCACCACGAGAACGGTATTCTTGAGGTCGCGGAGATGCTTCAGAGTGGCGATGAGCTTATCGTTGTCGCGCTGATGGAGACCGATGCTCGGCTCATCCAAAACATAGAGGACGCCTTGGAGACCGGAGCCGATTTGGGTGGCGAGGCGGATGCGCTGAGCTTCCCCACCAGAGAGGGTGTTGGCGGCGCGGCCGAGCTCCAGATAGCCGAGACCGACGTCCTGCATAAACTGGATGCGCTCACGGATTTCTTTCAGAATGGGCTGGGCGATTTGCTGCTCGGCGGGCGAGAACTCCAGGTCGCTGCTGAGAAACTCCAGCGCGGCGTCCACATCAAGATTACAAATATCAACGATGTTGCGATCGTGGACGGTGACGGCGAGGACGGCGGGCTTGAGGCGGGCGCCGTGGCAGGTCTGGCATTCGTGGACGCGCATAAAGCGCTCAATGTCTTTGCGGATGAACTCGGAGTCGGTCTCGCGGTGGCGGCGTTCCAAGGTCGGGATGACGCCTTCATAGGTGGACTGGTAGGTGGCGCCGTCGCCCCATTTGCCGTGGCCACTGACGGTGACTTTGTATTTCTCGGAGCCGGTGCCGTAGAGGATTTTTTGGATGACGTCGGCGGAGAGTTCGGCGATAGGGGTGTGGATGGAGAAACCGTGGCGCTCACCGACAGCGGCGAGACGCTTCAGCCACCAGGATTCTTGGTTGATACGGTTAAAGGGGCGGATGCCGCCTTCGGCGATGGTGAGGTTGGGATTCAGGACGAGGTTGGGATCAATCTCCAGGCGGGTGCCGAGGCCGGTACAGGTCGGGCAGGCACCTTGGGGGGCGTTGAAAGAAAAGAGGCGCGGCTCCAGCTCGGGAATCAGCTCATCGGGGTGGTATTCGCAGGCGTAGCGCTGGGAG
>CAMMXR010000018.1 GCA_946500965.1 uncultured Candidatus Saccharibacteria bacterium
ACCTTATCCGCCGAAGCGGATTGTGCTGATTGAGCGGGGGGATACGGTGACGGACAATGTCTTGATGGCGGCGGCGGGGTATCCGGGGGAGACGACGATTGTGGGGGCATCGCCGAACTACATGGTGCAGGATTTGTGTTTCTTCCTGGAAAAGCTAGGGGTGAAGGTGCGCGGAGTGGGGACGACAACTTTGCGGGTTCAGGGACGCGCGGTGATTGATACAGAGGTAGAATACGCACCGGCGGAGGACCCGATTGAGGCAATGTCATTTATCGCGGCGGCGCTGGTGACGAAATCGGAGCTGACGATTCGGCGGGCGCCGGTGGAGTTTCTGGAGATTGAACTGGAGATTCTGAAGAGTATGGGGGCGCAGATTGAGCGGTCGCCGGAGTATTACAGCGAGAACGGGCGAACGCGGCTGGTGGACCTGAAGATTCTGAAATCGGCACTGCGGGCGCCGACAGATAAAATTGCGCCGATGCCGTTCCCGGGGTTGAACATTGATAATCTGCCGTTCTTCTCGGTAATTGCGGCGACGGCGGAGGGGCGGACGCTGATTCATGACTGGGTGTTTGAGAACCGGGCGGTCTATACGACGTATCTGGAGAGTTTGAATGCGCGGGTGGAGCTCTTGGACGCGCACCGGGTGTATGTGGAGGGACCGACAAACTGGCGCGCTACGGAGCTAGTGGCGCCGCCGGCGCTGCGACCAGCGGTGGTGGTGATGCTGGCGATGTTGGCGGCACCGGGGGTATCAATTCTGCGGAACATCTATTCTATCAACCGGGGATACCAGGATTTTGCGGCGCGGCTGAACAAGCTGGGGGCACAGATTGAGCCGCTGACGGGGATTTAGGGGCGGGCGAGGCGTGGGGCGACGGGAAGCGGGGGCGCGCGCGTGAGCCGTGAGTTGAGCTGGCGCGATGACAGAGGTGGAAAAAGATTTTGGGCGATTTAACGTGCTTGTGCTTGGTAGTGTGGGGCAAAATGCGCTATAGTGCTAGTAGGAAATGATATAATAGAGGAAAAGGAAGGTACAGATATGGCAAAAAAGACCACAACTACAGGAGCGGGGGCGACGGGGGCAGAAGACGGAAAGAAACAGGCGCTGGAGCTGGCGATTGCGCAGATTACGAAGCAGTTTGGGGACGGCTCCATTATGAAACTGGGGGAGACACAGAAGATTGACGTGGAGCTGCTGCCGTCTGGTTCCCTGTCGTTGGATTTGGCGCTGGGGGGCGGCTACCCGAAGGGGCGGATTATTGAGATCTATGGTCCGGAATCGTCCGGGAAGACGACACTGGCGCTGCATGCGATTGCGGAAATCCAGAAGCAGGGCGGGCAGGCGGCGTTTATTGATGCGGAGCATGCGTTGGACCCGGCTTATGCGAAGAAAATCGGAGTGGACACGGCGAATCTGTTTATCTCGCAGCCGGATAACGGCGAGCAGGCGCTGGAGATTTGTGAGACCTTAGTGCGGTCGGGAGCGGTGGATTTGATCGTGGTGGACTCGGTGGCAGCGCTGGTGCCACAAGCGGAAATTGATGGTGATATGGGCGAGTCGCAGATGGGTCTGCAAGCGCGGCTGATGTCGCAAGCGATGCGAAAGCTGACTGGGATTATTGCGAAGTCTAAGGCGACGGTGATTTTCATTAACCAGATTCGGATGAAGATTGGGGTGTTGTTCGGAAATCCGGAGACGACGACGGGCGGGAATGCGCTGAAGTTTTATGCCTCGGTGCGGCTGGACATTCGGCGGATTGGACAGATTAAGAACGGGGATGATATTGCTGGCAACCGGACAAAGGTGAAGGTGGTGAAGAACAAAATCGCGGCGCCGTTTAAGACCGCGGAGTTTGACATTATGTATAATGAGGGGATTAGTAAGACAGGCGATGTGCTGGATCTGGCGGTGCAGAAAGGGATTGTGGAGAAATCGGGGGCGTTCTTCAAGTATAATGGCGAGACCTTGGCGCAGGGGCGGGAAGCGGCGAAAGCGCTCTTGAAAGCGAACCCGGAGCTGATGAACGAGATTGAGCAGAAAGTGCGCGAAGCGGCTGGGCTGAAGACGGACCGAAGCGAAGAAGTGGTGGATGGAGCGGCAGCTGAAGATTAGTGGGCTGCGGTCGGAGCCGGAGGAGGGTAGGCGGAAGGCTGAGAAGCAGCTAAAAATTACTGAACTGCGACCGGCGGTGCGCGACCCGCAACGGATTAATGTGTTTGTGGACGGGAAGTTTGAGTGTTCGCTAGACGTGGCGCAAGTAGTGGAGCTGGGGGTGAAGGTCGGGCAGATTTTGACGGCGGAGCGGCTGGCGGAGCTGAAACAGGCTTCGGAGTTTGGCAAAGTGTATCAGCGGGCGCTGGAATGGGCGCTGGCGCGGCCGCGGTCGGTGCGGGAGACTCAGGATTATCTGCGGCAGCGGCAGATGCGACGGAAGCAGCTCAATCGTCGGCGCGAACAGGAAGAAAAGCGACCGCTGGCGGAGATTAGCGAAACGACGACGCGACTAGTGGCGGAGCGGCTGGTGGAGCGGGGCTACGTGGACGACCGGAAGTTTGCGGAGTTTATGGTGGAGAGCCGACAGGGGCGCAAGGGGGTGAGTGAGCGCAAGCTGCGGTTAGAGTTACAGCGTAAGGGAGTGAACGCGGAGCTAATTGAACAGGTATTGGCGACACGACCACATGATGAGCGGGCGGAAATCCAGCGGATTATCCAGAAAAAAGGTCGGCGCTATGATACGCCGAAGCTGATTAGTTATCTGGTGAGGCAGGGATTTGATTACGAAACGGTGCGGTCAGTAGTAGAGGGCTCGGAGGCGTAGTCGGGTTCGCGGAAGGGGTTGATGAAGTTGGGGACGAAGTCGGCTTGGGCGGCTTTGCGGATTTTGGCTTCTTCATCCTTCACGATGACCTCGTAGTCGGTGACTTCGTGGATTTGGCTGCGCGAGATGGTGAGTTCGGGGTCAATTAAGGCTTTGAAAATGGGGCGCTGGACGATGAGTTGTTGGATGAGACCGCTGTCGGCGTCGGCGGTGTAGTCAATGACTTTGCCGAGCTTAGTACCTTTACGAGAAACGACCTTGAGGCCGATGAGGTCAAAGTGGAGCGCGAGAACGTCGCGTACGCGCACGATGTCGTCGGCGGCCACTAATTCGTCGCTGGAGTCAACGATAAAGCCAATGGGAGAATGTTCGCGGATACTGGAAGTGGGGAGGATGTCGCCGACTTCGCGGCCGACGAGTGGTCCATCTACGCGGTAAGCAATAATCTTGAGGTCGTGAGGGTCAACAATCGGAGCGACGACGCGGGCGATGCGACCGCCGATATGGAGACTGAGGACAGGGAAGTTGGTGAGGCGAGTGCTACGGATTAACATAACCTTATTATAACATAGTTGGCGGATGTAGAGGGACTTGGACTGATGGGGTCGTCGAGACCAAGCCGAGAGGTAGTCGGAGCGCGCAGACTAGAGCTGGATGGGGCGCAGACTAGAGCTGGATGAGAGGCGGCTGCCAGAGGGCGGGGTAATCAGGTTGGCCAAGCAGGAGGGCGATGGTGGAGGCAAGATTGGCGAGACCGGGGCGAGCAATAGCCGCGGGGTTGCGGCGATCGGCTTCAGAGCCAGCACTATGCAAGGAACCAGCGGAGCGCGCGGAACGGGTGACCAGGCGGTAACGCTGGGCGTTCTTGGTGTTGTCGTAGAAAATACAAGGGACGGGATTGGTGGTGTGGGAGGTCTTGGGGTTGCCGTCGCGGTCAAGCAGTTCTTCGGCATTGCCGTGGTCAGCGGTGATGATGAGGATGCCGCCAGCGCGGTCAACGGCACGAGCGAGACGTTCAAGAGCAAGGTCAATGGCTTCCAGGGCAATAATGGTGGGTTCAAGTTCGGCGAAGTGGCCGACCATATCGCCGCCGGGGAAATTGACCCGAATGAAGCGGAACTGGTCTAGGCGCTCCAGGATAGCGTCGGTGAGTTCGGCGGATTTCATCCAGGGGCGAGTATCAAAAGGCTGGGAGTCGGAGGGGATTTCCAGGTGCTCTTCGCCGGGGGCTAGCTCGTAGCTGTTGCCGTTGAAGTAATAAGTAATGTGGCCAAACTTGACGGTTTCCGAGACAGCGAGCTGAGTGATGCCATGAGCGCCGAGGAAAGTATTGAGCGGTTGTTCAATGGTGATGGGCGGGACGAGGATGTTTTTCGGAATGTGATGATCGGCGTCGTATTCGGTGAGGCCGGCGAAATAAATCTCAGGTACGGCGCCACGGTCAAAAGGCTTGAACTGCTTGGCGGTAAAGGCGGTGGCAATTTCGACGGCGCGGTCGGCGCGAAAATCGTAATAGACCACGGCGTCGCCGGAGCGGATGGGGCCGACGGGGCGACGTTTATCATCTACGATGACGAAGGCGGGGAGGTATTGGTCCTGGACTTTGGGCTGAAGTTGGCGAAGTTTGCGAATAGCTTCTTCGGCGGAGGCGAACTGGTGCGGCGCCTGACCGTGGACCATGGCGTCCCAACCGAGTTTGACCATGGGCCAGTCGTTGCCGTAGCGGTCGGCGGTCATCACCATACGGCCGCCGCCAGTAGCGATCCGGAAATCGGCGCCGGGAAACTTAGCGAAAAACTTCTCTAGGCGGCGGATGTATTTCGGTTCGGAATAGGGTGCGACGTCGCGACCGTCAAAGACGCAGTGAACGCGGATACGCTTAATTCCCTCTTGGTAAGCGCGAGTGATCATCTGTTCAAGGTATTTTATGTCGCTGTGGACACCGCCATCGGAAAAAATCCCGCAAAAATGCAGGGTGGGGGCGGTATGTTTTTGGCAATGCTTGATGAGACCGCGCCAGGCTCGCGACTCCCAGATGGTACCGCTCTTAAAGGCGGCTTCAACCTGGGCGATGCCTTGCGGAATGATTTGGCCGGCACCGAGGGTGTTGTGGCCGACTTCGGAATTGCCCATTTGACCGGGCATAACGCCGACGGCTTCACCGGAAGCCGCCAAGGCGAGGTTGGGGTAATGCGTAAGGGCGTAGTCTAGAAACTCGGTGTGAGCTTGGCGGACGGCGTTGCCGCTGCGCGAAGGGCTGAGGCCAACGCCGTCCATGACCGCTAAGACTACTGGACCCTGGTAATGGAGTTTGGGCACAGTGAGAAGCTCCTAAAGTTACGGGCGCGGAACTTGCTGAGTGATACAGTGGATGTTGCCGCCACCGAGCAGGATTTCCCGGGCGTAGATGGGTTCAATCACCTTGTCGGGGAAGAGTTTCTGGAGGGTGTCAATCGCGGCTTGGTCGTGCTCGTCGTTGAAGACGGGGAGAATGACGGCGCCGTTACAGTTGTAGTAGTTGACGTAGCTGGCGGGCAGGCGATCGCCTTCGTTGCGGGGGAAGGTGCCTTCCACCACATCCACGCCTTCGGATTCTTCTTTAGTGATGGTGATGGGGTTGGGGACGTGAATCTTGACGATTTCAATCTTGCGGCCCTTGGCATCGGTTTGTTTGCTGAGGTAGTCGTAGGCGGCCTGCGAACGTTCGTGCTGCGGATCGTCGGGGTTATCTTCCCAAGCCAGTACAACTTTGGCCGGACCGACCCATTGGCAGATATTGTCAACGTGGCCGTTAGTGTCTTCGTCCATGTAGATACCCTTGGGCAGCCAGAGGACTTTCTCGGCGCCGAGGTAATCTTTGAGGGTTTGCTCAATCTGTTCTTTGGTGAGGTTGGAGTTGCGACCTTCGTCCAGGAGACATTCTTCGGTGGTCAAGATGGTGCCTTCGCCGTCGGAGTGGATGGAGCCGCCTTCCAGGATGAAGTCGCTCAGGCGATAGCGGTTGACGCACTCAATAGCGGCCATCTTAGCGGCGACAAAGTCGTCCTGGTCCCAGGGGAAGTAGAGGCCGTTGACGAGACCGCCCCAGGCGTTAAACTTCCAGTCTACAGCGCGCATACCGCCCTTGCCGTTGACGACGAAGGTGGCACCGCAGTCACGAATCCAGGAGTCGTCGTTGCTGATTTCTACGACCTGGACGTTGGGCATATTGAGCTCAAGGACGTGGGCGTATTGGCTTTTGTTGACGCCGAGAATGACTGGTTCGTACTTGGCGATGGTTTCCACGACCTGCTGGAAGACGGCCTGAGCGGGCTTAGCGCCACCGCGCCAGTTGTCTTGGCGTTCGGGCCAGAGCAGGTAGGTACAGCGATGCTCGGCGTATTCGGCCGGCATATAGTAGCCGTCGGCCTTAGGGGTGCTATTGGTAATGCGCATAGATTTACTCCTTTGCGATTAGACGGGCGCAGCTCTCCTGGCTGCGCCCGAGGGTTAGTGTTGGTGTTAGGCTTTGAGTTCGGCCTTAGCCTTGCGAGGGGCGGGGGCTTTCTTGCTCATGCGGTAAACCATGATCTCACCGGCGATGATAGCGATACAAGCACCGACAATCAGCGGCCAGTTGTAGGCGAACATCTCAAGGTTGAACTCGGGGAAGAGGGTGAAGAAGAGGGCGATGAGCAGGAGGATGAAGGGGACAATGCCGAAGAGCGTAATCTTGACTTTGCCGCCAGAAATCCAGTAGCCGTTCTTGACCTGCGGGCCTTTCTTGTGGAGTTTGAGGAAGGCGATGAACATCGGGACGTAGGAGAGCAAGAGGGTAACCAGGGAGAGCGAGAAGAAGGTCCAGAAGAGGTTGGTGATTTCGGAGCCTTCGGGGGCGAAGTTGGCAATCAGGATGCCAGCGACCGAAATGATGAGGGCGACAATGCCGGTCCAGATGGAGACGACATAGGGGACGCCGTTTTTGTTGCGCTTAGCCCAGGACTTGGGGAAAGTGCCGTCTTCGGCAGCGTAGGCTACCACGGAGTTGACGCCGAAGCTCCAAGAGGAGATGTTGGCAACCAGGGTGTAGATAAAGAGACCACCGACAATGACGATGATGGCTTTGGAAAGGCCAGCCGAGAAACCGATGATGCTGAGCAGGGTGGAGTAGCTGTCAAGCAGACCGGTGTCAGTGCTGAGCTCTTCCAGCGGGATAGCAACGCCGATACCGAAGCTGGGGAGCAGGTAGAAAATTGCAATCAAAATACCACCAAGGATGATGGCTTTGGGGATTTCTTTTTTCGGGTTGGTCATATCGTTGCTGAAAGTGGAGACCACTTCAAAGCCGAGCATATTGAAGATGATCAGGGAGACAAAGCCGAGACCGGTGAAGTCAATGCCGCCATCGGGGTTGTAGAGCGGGAGCAGGTCAGTGAAGGAAGTGATGGGGTTGGCGCTGCCTTGAGTGACCAAGACATAGATACCGAGGGCGCCGAGGCCAGCCATGAAGATGAACTTCACGATGGCACCGAGGTTGGAAACCCAGGCGCTTTGGGAAATACGCAGGACGCCGAGGATGCTGACGAGGGCGATGTAGAAGACCTGAATAGCAAGGACGAGTTGCCAAGTCATATCAACGCCGAGCATCTGCATAAGGTAGCTGGTGACGAGGTCGGCGAGTGAGGCGACCCAGAGCGGGAAGTTTACCCAGTAGTACCAAGCGACGCGGCCGGCCCACTTTTTGCCAAAAGCTTTTTTGATCCAGGTGTAAAGACCACCTTCGGAGGGATACTGAGTCCCGAGTTCGGCGGAAATGAGGCCGTAGGGGACAAAGAACCCGATTAACATAATAATCCACCAGAAGTACTGCGAGTTGCCGATAGACGCGGTAGGCGCGACGGCATCGCCGACTAGGATGATACAGACCGTCGCAAGAACGGCGCTGAACAGCCTAAACTTAGGTTTTTTATATTTCTCAGGCATGATTATTCCTCCTTTTGCCTTTTGATTTCATTCAATGCGTCCTGAGCGACGCCGCCAAAATACAAACATAAACCACGCTGGGCGGTGAGACGGTTTTCGGCTTCGTCCCAGGCCACGGAATGAGGGCCGTCCAGCACGCTGTCAGTGACTTCCTCGCCGCGGTTGGCCGGGAGGCAGTGCATAAACTTGACGTTCGGATTTTCGGTCGCGGCCAACATTTCGTCGTTGACTTGGTATTTGGGATAAAAGTCGCGCATATAGACTTCTTTGGGGGTTTCATTGTCGTAGAGTCCGTACCAGACGTCGGTGTAGAGGAAGTCCGCACCCTTCAGAATGGCGGGGTCGTCGGAAACCTGGACGCTGCCGCCGTATTGCTGGACGTTGGCGCGGCCGATGTTCAAGATGTCATCAGAAAGCCACTTGTCCTGGGGGCCGTAGTGAACAAAGTTCATACCGAGTTTGGTGGTGATCATCATAAGGGAGGCGCAGACTTGGGTGCAGTCACCAACGAAAACTACCTTGACGTCGTTCCAGGCCTTGTCGGCGGGGAGGTGGTCAAGGATAGTGATGATGTCGCCCATCTCCTGGGTGGGGTGGTTGTAGTCGGACATACCGTTGATGACGGGAACAGTGGATTTTTCGGCGAGTTCAACGACGCTGGCGTGGCGGTCAACGCGGGCCATAATGAGGTTGCACATGCGGGCGAGGACCTTGGCGGTGTCACCGATGGTTTCGTGGGCACCGAGTTGGATGGCGCCGGGGGCGAGGTTGAGAGCGTGGCCGCCGAGCTGTTCCATCGCCACTTCAAAAGACACCCGGGTGCGGGTGGACTTCTGTTCAAAAATCATGGCGAGGTTTTGGTGGTAGAGGGTCTCTAGGGTGCCGCCGGATTTAAGGAAGGAGCGCACCGCGGTGGAAACCTTGATTATATCGAGAATCTCCGATTGGTCAAAATCGGTAGTGTCAATATAATCCTTGTGGGTGGGGGTTTGATGAGTTAAAACGTAAGGATTATCCATACTTCTTATTATAGTTGAAGTCGGACGAAACGCAAGAGGTTTTATTAAGGTAGGTTTGAGGGTGAACGGGGGCGGAGGTGGTGACGGTTGAGGCGGGAGACGGGACTTAAGCGGAGGGATGGTGGTTAAGGTGGGCTTTAGCCTTAGAGGTGACGACGCGGCCGCGCGGAGTGCGTTCCAGGAGACCGAGCTGGAGCAGGTAGGGCTCATAGTAGTCTTCAATGGTGGCGGTCTCGTCGCCGGTGAGGGCAGCGATGGTGTTAAGACCGACGGGGCGGTCGCCGTAATTCTCCAGCATCAGACGGAGCATATTACGGTCGGCGGGATCAAGGCCCAGCTCGTCAATCTCCATCATCTGGAGGGCGGCAGTAGCGATGGGGACGTCAATGATGCCGTCACCGTTGACATCGGCGTAGTCGCGGACGCGCTTAGTGAGGCGGTTGGCAATGCGGGGAGTGAGGCGGGAGCGGGTGGCAAGCAGTGCGGTGGCTTCGGGGGCGATGGTGGTGCCGAGCAGGCGAGCGGTGCGTTCAATAATCCGTTCAATTTCGGGGATTTTGTAGTATTCCAAGCGGTGGATGAGGCCGAAACGGTCGCGGAGAGGACCAGCGAGCGAGCCGGTACGCGTGGTGGCGCCGATGACGGTGAAACGGGGCAAATCAAGTCGCACGGAGCGAGCAGCGGGTCCTTTGCCGATGACGATGTCCAACTTATAGTCCTCCATGGCGGAGTAGAGTACTTCCTCCACGGCGCGGCGGAGGCGATGGATTTCGTCAATGAAGAGAACATCGCCATTTTGTAGGTTGGTGAGAATAGAGGCGAGGTCGCCGGCGCGTTCAATGGCGGGACCGGAGGTGATGCGGAGATTGGCGCCCATTTCGCGGGCGATGACGCCGGCCATGGTGGTTTTACCGAGGCCGGGCGGTCCGTAGAGAAGGACGTGATCAAGGACGGTGCCATCGGCACGCTTTTTGACGGCATCTATAGCGAGCTTGAGGTTGGCTTTGAGGTGTTCCTGCCCGATATAATCGGCAAAACTAGTCGGCCGGAGCGATGCCTCTTCGGCTTGCTCGGCGGAGTTATCATCTAGGCTGCCATCCACCAACCGATGCTGGGGGGTTGGCCCAGCATCAGCGGGAGCGGCGGAACGCTCAATGCTCATGATTAATAGTTCTCAGCGCGGACCTCAAAGAAAGCTTTGGGGTGGGCGCAGACAGGGCAGGTCTCGGGGGCAGTTTCGCCAACGTAGATGTAGCCACAGTTGCGGCACTTCCAAACGGTCACCTTGTCGCTCTTGAAGACGATGTCTTGGTCAACTTTTTCCTTGAGGGTGAGATAGCGGTGCTCGTGCTCTTTTTCAATGGCGGCGACTTGCTCAAACTTTTCGGCGATGTCGTCGTAGCCCTCGGCGCGAGCCTCTTCGGCGAAGTGCTTATACATATCGGTCCACTCGTAGTTTTCACCGGCGGCGGCCAGCTCCAGGTTCCGAGAAGTGCCATCAACCTTACCGTCGTGCATCAATTTGTACCAAATCTTGGCGTGTTCTTTCTCGTTGTGAGAAGTTTCGTCAAAGATGGCGCTGATTTGCTCAAAACCGTCTTTTTTGGCTTGGGAAGCGTAGTATTGGTACTTGATGGCGGCTTGGGACTCGCCAGCGAAGGCTTGCTCAAGGTTTTTCCAGGTTTTGCTAGATTTTGAAAGTTTTGACTGCATATTCCTCCTTTGTTATTACCTTAATTATAACACAGAAGGAGAAATTTGACTAGAGGGAGCCGTTGTTGGCGCAAGTGCCTCGCTCGGTCCAGCAGTTGGCGGTGATCCAGAAGTATTTGGAGAGGGTGTCGTCGCCGGTGTCGCCGAGTTCAATTTCGTATTGGGGGTAGGGGAAGAAGATGTCGGCGGGGTCAAGGCGGGTCTCAACGCGGCGCAGAAGTTGGTTAGCGCGCCCGGTGGAGTCAACGCTGACCTGGACGTTTTCAAAGTTGATGGAGCTGCCGTCGGATTTTTGAAGGGTGACGGCGAAGTCAGTGACGAGGTCGCCGTAGGGCATAGAGACGACCAGCATGGCGTTGCCGTCGGCGGGGAGGCTGAGGCCGGTGAGGTTGACCTCGCAGGCGAATTCGTTGTGCTCACATTTGATCTGGAAGGGGTTGTTGGCGCCGGCGTCGGAGTTGCCAGCGGCGGCGATTTCGTTGGAGCTGATGGTATTGGTGCCGTTCTGGCTGGGGAGCAGGACCATGGTGCTGTAGCGAGTGCTGGTGCTGTTGTTGAAATCGTTGAGGTTGATTTGACTGTCAGTTTGGATAAGAGTGAGGGAGATGGTGGGGGGAGTGGTGGAGGTGCTCTTGGGGTCAAGGCGGCCGTTGTGGTCAAGATTGTAGAACTCGGTACCGTTGACTTCGGAATACCACTGGAACTTGATGGATTTGACGTCGCCTAGGCTGGAGCTGCCGATGCCGATGGGGACGACGCGGGTAGGAGTGTCAGCGGTGAGAGTGGAGCGGTAATCGGGGACGGAGTTGGAGAGAATGACGCAGGTGTAGGCCTGGTTGGAGTTGTTGGTGGTGCTTTCTTCAACGAGAACTTCGCCGTCGGGGGCGTTCGGATAGAGCCATTCGCGGAGATAAAAGTCGTCGCAGTCACCGCCGAAAAGTGGGTTGCCGTTGTGTTCTTGGACGCATAACTCGGCGCTGCCGGTGCGGTCAATGCAGGCGTAGTATTCGTCCACGGCGCGCTTGGCATCTTCAACGCCAACCAGGGCGGAGTCGTAGGCGGATTGGGAGAGGTCGTCATTGCTGCTTTGGCCGGATTCGGAGAGGATGATGCGGACGAAGCTGAGGGTAATGACGCCGAAGAGGATGGTGGCGAAAATCACGACATAGAAGGAGGCGACGCCTTTTTTGGTGGAATGATAATTGATGTGGCTCATGGTTATATTATACTCCTAAACTCCTGCCGTGCGAGCGGCGAAATTAAATTTATTGATTGCGCAATAGTTATATTCGGCGCCGAGGTTGCCCAAGCTGCTGGTGTCGCCGGTGCCGTCTTCGGCGGTGCCGCCAAGGGTGCAGTAGTCACCGGAGCGAGTGATGTCCACGTCGCCGCGGAGGGTGGCGAGAATGAAGGTGCCGGCCATATAGGTGCGGAGGGTGACGGCGTCTTGGGAGATGGGGAAAATTGTAAACTCGTAGAGCATCAGGTCAAGGTCAAACTCGTTCAGCATACCGGATTGGGGCTCGGGGATGGGATTGGTGACGTTGGTGCTGCCGGCGAGTTTGGTAATGTCAATGGTGGCGGAGGAAGTGGAGGCGAAGGTAGAGGTGTAGCTGTTGGGGACCATGACAGCTGAACAAACGCGGTAGGTGCGGTCTTCAACACGGATGAGGCGGGGGGTGTCAATGGTGGGAGTGGAGCCGTCAGTGTTGGAGAGGTAGCGCAGACTGAGAGTGTTGCCGCTGTCTACGCCGTAGTAGGTGTTCCAGATGTAGGAATAATAGCCGGTGCAGAAGACGCCGTTGTATTGCTGGCCGGCGGAGTTGTAGTTGGCTTGGTAGACGTATTTGAAGGCGTTGTCGGAGCGACAGGCGGCGGCATCGTCGCCGGCGAGACTGTTGCAGAGGCTGGTGGTATCAACTGAGGGGGCGGTGTTAATCGCGGTGGTAAGTTCTTCCACCAAGCCGCGGCCGACGCTGTTGACGGCCTTGAGCGTCATTCCCTTTTGGTAGATGGCGATGATGTTGGTGGTGATGACGGCGATGGAGATCAGGAGAAGGGCGAGGAAGGCAAGAGTAATGGACAGCTCAACCATGGTGAAGCCGGACTGGGTGCGGTGGGTGAGCTTAGGTTGGTGGTTGTGATGTGACATTAGGCGCCCTCCGGATTATATAAGCGAATAACGGTGTCAAGTGAGGTGGGAGCGGTGGTGTTGGGGCCATACCAACAGGTTTGGATGTAGAAGTCGTAGTAGGCGGAGGCGTAGGGGTCGCTGCTGGTGCCGTCGGTCATGGCGACTACCCAAATACCCTCGGCCCAGCGAACCTGGTCGTAAATGATACCTTCGGCGATGTCGCCTTCGTGGAATTGCGAGTCGGAATCTTCTGTAACGAAAGCTTCGTCGGCTTCGTAGATGATGCGGGCGTTGAGTTCGGCTTCGCGGAAGACGTCAGGCTGGTTGCGGATGCTGACGTAGGAGAGGTCCACGTTGGCGGTGCCATTAAGAGTGCGGCTGCGGAGGTTGCGGGCGTTGAGGACAAAGGCATTGGCCTGAGTGAGCGGGCTGCGACCGCCAGGGGTGCTGGCATTATACATCCGGGCGCAGCCGGAGGCGGTGACGTCGCTTTGGCTGACAGTGGTGTCGGAGATGTTGAGGAAGCTGGCAGCTTCGTTGCTGTTGGGGTTGATGGCGTTTTTGACGATGGCATCCCAGAGGCTGGCGTATTGCTGGTATTTTTCGCCGTTTGCGACCTGCGTGTTGGTGAGGTCGCTGCGGAGGGGGAGAGTTTTTTCGGAGATGTAAGAGCTATGGACGAAGCGGAGGGCTTCGGCTTGGGCGTTGAGTTCGTTGCGAGCGGTGACGACCTCCAGGGCATTCTCGGCCGTGGCGGTGCCGAGGTTCATAACAGAGACGGAAATGACGGCGACCAGGGCGAAAACGGCAATGGCAAACATAATTTCAATGATGGTGTCGCCGCGCTTGGTGCGTTGATGGAGGGTGCGAAGGTTTAGCGTTGGCATGCGGCCTCCGGATCGTCTGCGGTGAGAATGTTAACGGCGGAAGTATTGCGACCATCAGCGGCAAGGCGGACGTTGCGGACGATGGTGCTGTTGTCGGAGAGAACACAGAAGTTGACGTCGTCGGTGGTGGAGAAATCACCGGGGGTATCTTTGAGAGCGGTGGTGAAGTTGCTGCTGGCGGAGTTAGAACCGGGCTGGCAGTAATCGCGAATGTTGAAAGTTTGGTTCGTGAAGGCGGTGTGGATGGTGCCGGAAGTGGGCGAGCGTGCGATGAGGACGGAACCCTGGAACTGGTTGAGACTTGTGTTGCGGATTTGGGCGTCCCAGAGCATTGTGTAGCTGGCGACGGTGGAGGCGAAGGAGCCATCATCGGTACCACAGAAGAGACGAACGTTGGCGGCGCCGAGGTCAGCGATGAAACCGTTGGAGGTGGTGGGCGGAGTAACGTCGCCAACGATGGTGGCGGTGTAGATGCGGTCGGTGGCGGCTTCGTCTTCTAGGCCAAAGACGATGAGCTTGCCGTAGATGGCTTGGTCGTTGGAACTACCGACATCTTGGCTGTCGGGGTCGGAGCTGCCGATGGACTCGGGGCTGATGACTTCGGAATAGACTTGACGGAGGAACTCGGCGAAGGAGCGGACAGAGTCGTTGTAGCGCTGGGTGGCGATGTTGGCGTAGGTGCCGCCGAGCACGCCGATCAGAATCATCCCGGTAACGGCCAGGAAAAGCATTACTTCAATCAAAGTGAAGCCGGCATGAGCGTGGGGCTGAGCCTTGGCGCAATGGGTCTGAGTGCGGGGCTGAGCCTGAGAGTGGGAGTGAGCCTGGCGGCAAGGTTGAGCCTGGCGGTGGAGGTGCTTCATAGGCTGACTTTGGTGATCCTTTCCTGGTTAAAGTTGATATTGGAGCGAGCCATAGATTAGTAGCGGGGGGCGAGCTCGCGGGTATAGGTTTCGGTGTAGCTGGATTCGTAGCGGCCGGCTTGGGCGTAGGCCCAGAGGTAGGCGTCGGCGCGGTAGTTGAAGACTTCCGCGGGGGTTTGGCGGTCGCTGTTGGCGCCGAAGGTACCCTTGCGGTAGCTGATGAGGGGGTCGGAGCCGAAGGAGCGATTAAGCGCGAGGCGGCCAGCCATCACGGGACCGTTGAAGACGAGCTGGTTGGTACAGGTGTTGCTGCTGCGGCCGACCGCGTCGGCTTCGGTGACGCCGACTTGAAAGTCGCTGCAAGTGTTGATAATGCTACTGCTACTAGCGATGATCCAGGCGTCAATTTGGGTGACGTTACTGGAGATGTTGACGTTGCCATCAACGAAGATGACGATCTGGGGAAGCTGATAGATGTTGTCATAGTTGCCGGCGGAGAGGGTGATATTGCCGGTGATATTGAGATCGCCCTGGCGGTGGTAGATGCTGGTGCCGGTGCGATCGGTCCAACCG
>CAMMXR010000019.1 GCA_946500965.1 uncultured Candidatus Saccharibacteria bacterium
TCACTCGTCCACAATTTGACCTCGTGCCGGAGCACGGGGTCATTTTTTGTGGTTTTTGGTCTCTGGGTGGCGGGGGTGTGGCCGCGGTTAGACCTGGGTGGCGCCGTCCACTGAGACCACGGCGCCGGTGACATAGCTGGCGAGATCGGAGGCGAGGAAGAGGAAGACGTTGGCGACTTCTTGGGGTTCGCCGACGCGGCCGAGGGGGATGCCGGCGGAGACAGCGTCAATCATCTTCTGGGGGAGGGCGGCGAGCATATCGGTGCGGGTGACGCCAGGGGCGACGGCGTTGACGCGGATGTGGTCAGGGCCGAGTTCGCGGGCGAGGGACTTGGTGAGGCCGTTGACGGCGAACTTGGTGGCAGGATAGCCGCAGCCGGCGGCCTGGCCGTAAAGGCTGACCATAGAACTGGTGTTTAAGATGACGCCGCCACCTTGGGCTTTCATGAAGGGTGCGGCAGCCTTGGAGCAGGCAAAAATGGCTTTGAAGTTGAGGTCTACGATGGCATCAAAGGCAGCCTCGTCGTAGTCGTAGAGGGATTCGCGGGCAGAGATGCCGGCGTTGTTGACTAGGATGTCAAGGTGGCCGTAGTGGTCAACGAGATCTTGGAAGGCGGCGGTCATGGCCTGGACGCTGGAGAGCTGGGGGGCGATGCCGGAGACGGGGCAGCCGGGGTGGGCGGATTGGAGCTTTTGGACGGCTTTTGCGGCGCTGGCAGGTTTAGAGCCGCAAATAATGACGCGGGCGCCCTGTTCTAGGAAGGTTTCGGCGATAGCGTAGCCGATGCCGCGGGTGCCGCCGGTGATGACGGCGACTTTGTCTTTCAGTAGGTCTTTGATCATGATTTCCTCCTTGTTTGTAGTTATTATAACACATCGGGAGGGGTGAGGTTTGAGGTTTGATGCAGGGGCGAGTTAGGGATAGAGGTGGCGGACGAAATTGGTGATTTAGCGTGCTTATGCTTTATTTGAGCGGAGTAGGGCGATATAATGGAATTATGAAATGGCTGAAGCGGTATCGGAAACGGAGGTTGCTGGGGGTGACGGCGCTGGTGGCGTTGGTGGTGGGGGCGATTTGCCTGAATCCAGCGAGCTATGAGGCGGTGTGGGAGCCGATGGAGGCGGGGGTGGAAGCAGAGGGGGCGGCGAATGGAGGCGGTGAGGCTGGCGGGGATGTGACTGGGGAGGCGGATGGGCCGCTGGCGACGGAGATTTTGGAACGACTGGAAGTGAAGGGGCGGGCCCCGAAAACCGGTTATGACCGGGAGGAGTTTTATAGTGATTGGCCGGTGATTGACGAGTGTAATCTGCGACAGCGGATTATCAAACGGGAGTTTGGGGAGGCAGCGGTGTTAGATAGCGAAAATCGGTGTACGGTAGTGGCGGGTGAGTATGACGAACCCTATACGGGGGAGCATAAGGTATTCCGGGAGCGAGAAGAGATTTCGGAGGGGGTGCAGATTGATCATATTGTGGCGTTGTCGGATGCGTGGCAGAAGGGGGCGCAGTATTTGGATGCGGAAACGCGGCGAGAGATTGCGACCGATCCGTTGAATTTGATTGCGGTGGACGCGGCGGCGAATCAGCAGAAGTCGGATGGTGATGCAGCGACCTGGTTGCCGGCGAATAAAGCTTTTCGGTGTCAATACGTGGCGCGGCAGATTGCGGTGAAATATAAATATGGTCTTTGGGTGACGGAGGCGGAGAAGGAGGCGATGGCGCGAGTGTTGACCGCGTGCCCGAATCAGACGGTGGTGGGAGTAGAGGACGGCTAAAGAATGGTTCTGGCTTGAGGGGGCCGTAAGTTTGCTTCCCTGGTGATTAGAGCTAGCTGGCAGAAAGGACGGCAGCTTCAATGGCTTGTCCGAGTTGGATGATGGGGGCGGGGACGGCGCTACTAATGCCCTCGGTGAGGACCACAACAAGATAGTGACGGTGCTGTTCGGGGAAGACAACGATGGCGGCGTCGTTATAGACGGACCAATAGGAGCCGTTCCAGGCCCAGCCAACTTTGTTATAAACCTCGGCGGTGGTGAAACCGGCGGGGAGACCCTGACGCCAGTCGTAGGCGGTGGGCGGTTGGTTGAGCAGAGAGTCTTGGATGGTCGTCCATTGGTCGGTGGTGAGGTCGGGATGTTCCCAGTAGAGTTGGAGTAGGCGGGTGAGATCGCGGGCGGAAGAATAGAGCCCGGCGTTAGTGGTGTTGGTGAGACCGAGGTCAGAGATGAGAGCTTCAACGCGGGCAGTGCGGTCAGGGTCGCTGCGCAGAGGGTCGGCGCAGCCGTTGTAGGACTCACGGATGATGAGGTCAAGGCAGGCGCCGAGAGTGAGGTCGCCTTTGTCGGCGGTGGTGATGAAGTAGGCGTCGGCGGAGTCGCGACCGGCGGCGATTTCGCGGTAGCCGTCGTAGGCGTAGAATAGCTTGTAGATGGAGGCGGAGTTAAAGACGGTGTCGGGCTGGTAGCTACCGACGACAGTTTGGTGGTCAAGGTCGTAAATCATTACTCCGAGGTCAATTTGGGAGCTTCCGCGGGTGTCGGCGACCCATTGGTCCAGGAGAGGCTGGAAGTCAATCAGCGCGGGGGTGGTGGGTTGATCGGCGGTGTCAGAGTCGGAAGCGGCGGTGGACTGGTCGGAGGTACCGTCCGACTGGTCGGGAAAGATGGAGGTGGTATGGTCGTCGGATTGCAGGGAGCGGTGGAGCAGGCCGAGGCCGATGACGGCAGCGACCACCAGCACGAAGAGTAGGATGAGGGGGATGAGGTAGCGTTTGATGACGGCACGAGGGGGCAGCGGTGGCTGATTGGCGGGAGTTGGTGCAGCAGGTGGTGGGGCGGTAGGTTTCATAGGCGGGGACGGGCGGAGTTAAGACGGTCCAGGAACTCGGCAGCGGAGGCGGGGTTCATGAGGGTGGTTTGGAAGTTACTATCATAGACCGTGGGGACGAGACGGGTTTGGAGATGCTGACCCTGCCAGAAGTAGTGAACGAGGATGAGGCTGCGGGTGGTGCCGGGCCACCAATACTGGTCAAAGAAGAGGTTGCCGAGGCCGTAATAGATGGCGCCGTCGCCGTAGAGTTCGTAGGTTTGGGGCTGATGGGCGGAGGTGCCAACGACGAGATCGGCGCCGAGGTCAATGAGATGGCGGAAGAAGCCGATTTGGTCGCCGGCGGCGGAGTCGGCATAGTCGCAGGTGGCATCCTCGGCAGTATTGACGTATTCATTGCATTCGTAGTATTGCACATCAACGATCACGAAATCACCACGGGCTTTGGCGGCGGCGATGTCGTTTGCGGCGGTTTCTTCTACGTAGAGATTGGCGCCGGGGGTGGAGTCGGTGGTGTAGCCGCCGGTGGAAAGGTTGTAGGCGAGCAGTGTGAAACCGGTGCCATCAACGGAAAGAGTGAGCGGCTCGGAGGCTTCAGCGGCGGTGGCGCCGCCGCCTACGGTATAGATGCCGAGAGAGTGGTAGAGGTCAAGAGTGGTGAGAGCGGCTTCATCGCCGCAATCTTGGTTGTGGTTGCCGGTGAGCTCAACGATGTCTAGGCCGATGGCGGTGAGGGCGCTAAGCATCGCGGGGTCGGAGCAGATGTTTTCGGAGTTGGCGTAGTTAGTGAAGGAGGCTTCGTTGCTGGTATGGGTGAGGTCAAATTGGCTGAGATAATCGGCGAGGTTGGTGGCGAAGTAGCTGGCGTCGCCGACTTGCTGGAGTTTGGTATACATACCGCGAGAGAGGGCGGTGACGCCGGTTTGGGCGAGGCTTAAAGTGGTGTCGGCGGTGGGAGTAGCGAGGCTGAGCGCCTGGGCGCGTTCCTGAGCGGCGGAGACGGTCTCGGGGTCACCGCTGAAAGTAAGATATTCAAAAAGGGCGCCGGAGTTTAAGGTGTCTAGGTAATAAGCACCGTCAACGGAGAGCAATTTGAGGTCGGCGGTGAGGTCCTGGAGCGGGACCAGGACGAGGTCGGTGGAGTCGGGGGCGGGAAGGGTGAGATTATCGGGGCTAAAGGTGGACTGGAGTTCGGTAAACTGTTCGGTGGTGAGGTCGGAAACTGAGTTGTAGAAGCCGGTCACCGGGAGATAGAGACTCAGTAAGGGGGCGTCCTGGGTTTCAGTGGTGCGGGTGGTGGAGACGGTGAGATCTTGCCAGAGGTCTAGGTCGGAGAGTAGATCGGCGAGTTCGGTTTGGGTGGTCGCCGGGATGGAAGCGTCAAAGTGGAGTGAGCCGTGAGGAGTGTTAGCGTGGACGATCAGGCTAATGGCGCCCCAGCCAATCAGAGTGCCGGCGAGAGCGGCGAAGATAATGATGGGGACGAGGTGATGATGGCGAGGGGTAACAGTGGACTTGGGTTGAGGGAGTGAAACGGCGGGCATTTTATTTCTGGTCGGTGATTAGGGTAGCGGTAAGGATAAGGCGGTGGGTGGCATCTTGATCCGGGAGCGGCTGACCGGCGCAGGTCATTAGGACAAGAGTGGGCTCGGCACTGGGTGCGAGCAAGCGAGACATTTTGATGTCGGATTTGGGCAGGGTTTCTAGGTGGGTGATGCGGTAGGTTTGACCAGCGTAGGTGAGCTGGTCGCCAACGGCAGCCTCGTGGAGATTTTGGAAGACGGTGGAGGAGTGGCCGATGATGAGAGTGGTGTTCGGAGACTGCTGGTAGCTGCCGGCGAGATTGGCGGGGGCGATAAGTTCGTGCTCGGCGGTGAGTTCTAGGGGCTGGACGGGGGTGCTGAGGTTAAGGTCGGCGATGCTGAGTTCGGGGAGGCTGGTGAAATCTAGGGAGGCGGCGGGCTGGAAGCCGATGTAGAGGTAAACCGGGAGCAGGATGATGAAGATGAGCGTAAAAAACCAGCGCAGGACCCGAGTGGACCAGAGCCGGGGATGGCAATAGATCCCAAAATGACGCGGTTTAATACTCCGAACACCTACCATATTTGGTTTTATTATAGCACGAGCAGGTTGATGTGCGTGTTGTAATTTTTACAACATTTGGGTGAGATAGTGTTGTAAAAATTACAACGTTTTGGTAGGGGTGGATCGGGAGCGAGATTGGGGCTTAGGGGCAGGCTGCGGGTCGGTGGAGGCTGGAGATTCTGTGCGGTCAGGGGTGGAGAGTTGGATGGTGATGGTAGTGCCGAAACCGGTGCGGGATTTGACGGTGACTCGGCGATTAGAAAGCAAGGCGCAGGCGGCGGGCGAGAGGACGGTGGCGGCATCGGTGATGGTGATGGCGCGGTTGGTGACAGCAACGGAGATTTCGCCGCCGACCGTATGCTGGAGGGCGGAGCTGAGCTGCTGGTCAAGGTCGTGCTTGACGGCTTCGGGATGGGCGACCTGCTGGGTAGTATCGGAGAAATCTAGATTGAGCTGGACCTTGGCCTGGTCGGCAAGGGGGAGATATTTATTGAAGACCTCGCTAATGATAAGAGATAGCCGATACATTAGAGACTCGCAAAGATTAAGGTAGCGCCGAGGACGAGACAGGCGACGATGACGCGGTAGCGGCCGAAGGTTTGGAGGGATTTGGGCTTTTTGAGGTAGCGCAGCAGGAAGCGGAGGGCGATGAGACCGACTAAGAAGGCAACGAGATTAGCCGGGATGAGAGTGCCAAGGTTAGCGGCGAGGTAGGCGCGACTAGTGTCGCTAAGAAAGAGGCGCAGGCAGACGGCGCCCATAATTGGGATGGAGGCGAGGAAGGAGTATTCGGCGGCCGATTCAGAGTCTAGACCCATCAAGCGGCCGGCGATGATGGTGGTGCCGGAACGTGAGGTGCCGGGAATGAGAGCGAAAACTTGGAGAATACCGATGATGAGGGCGCGTACGGGGGTGAGTTGGTCTTCGTTTTTGAGGGATTTGAGGTGGGGGAGGTAGTCAATCACCATCATAAGTAGACCGACGATGCCCATGGCGGCGCAGACGGTGATGATAGATGAGAAGAAGGGATTTTCGGAGATGAGATCGCCGAGCAGGAGGCCGGCTAGGCCAGCGGGGATGGTGGTGATGACGAGATTGATGGCGAGACGGTAGTTGCGTTCGCGGAAAATATCACAGAGGATTTTCCAGATGCGGCGGCGGAAGTAGATTAACAGAGCCAGCAGCGTGCCGAGGTTAATGCATTCAAGGAAGATATGGAAATTGTCGGCTTGGAAGTTGAATAGATATTCTACCAATTCAAGGTGGCCGGACGAAGAAACCGGGATAAACTCGGTGAGCCCCTGCACGAGGCCAAGTAATAAGGCTTGCCAAAGATTCATAGGATTATTATAGCATAAATTGAGTAATGCTTATGGCTTTTGTGGGCGAGGGTGACGCGAAGATGGGCGGGCGGTGGGGCGTTAGCTATGCGGGTTGGCCTTGGGCGGACGGAAGACGGCGGTCTTGACGCGTTCTAGGATGGGGCGGACTTGTTCAATTTCTAGGAAGTAGCCGGCGATGATATAGGTGAGTAGGGAGCCGGCGGTGATAAGGCAGAACTTAGGGAAGACGATGAAGAAGGAGTCGTCGGTGGCCATGAGGGGGAAGAACTTGGTGAGAGAGTAGGCGACGCAGGCGGTGATGAAGGTGGCGAAAAGGGTGCGGAGGGTGTTGGTCCAAAACTCACGGTTGAAGAGGCGATAGTGGGAGCGGCGGTTAAGCAGAGAAAGTAAGATGATGACCTCAACGAGGGCGCCGATGGATTGGGCCCAGCCGAGACCGTCGGGACCGCAACCGAGCAAGGTGAAACCGACGGAGATGAGGATAGTGAGGCCGACGGTGATAATAGAGACGATGAAAGGAGTTTTGGTGTCTTGACGGGCATAGAAGCCGCGGGCGGCGATGTGGAAGATGGAGCCGGCGAGAATGGAGATGATCAGGGTGCCGAGGACGGACGAGATGGTGGGGTCGCCGCCGTTTTTGATGAAGCTGACGACGTAGCCGCGGGCGAAGAAGGCGACGGTGGCGATGGGGAGAGCAATCCAGATAATGGTGCCGAGGGCGGTGCGGAAGGTCTGCTCAAACTTAGCTTCCTTCCCTTCCCCGACTTCTTGGGTGAGTTGGGGGAAGAAGGCGGTGGAGATGGCGACGCCGATGAGGTTAATTGGCATGGTGGAGAGGTTGTAGGCTTGTTGGTAGGAACGAAGAGCGCCAGCGCCCATGCGGGAAGAAAGGTTGGTGGTGACGATGGTGTTGAGGTAGTCCATACCTTGGTCAAGCGAACGGGCGGGCAGGAGTTTGAGGACAGAACGGAAGCCTTGGTTGCGCCAGCGGATTTTGAATTCGTAATCAAAGCCGAGGCCGAAGAGACCGATGAGACTAACTAGGACTTGGAGGACGGCACCGAGCACTACCCCGAGTGCGACGCCCATAATGCCGCCTTCAAAAATCTGCCAGCCGAAGAGGTTGATGCCGCCGGTGAACCAGACGATGCCGATGAGGATGCCGACGTTGTAGAGGGCGGGGGCGGCGGCGTAAAGGATGAAGCGGCCAAGGGCTTGCTGGATGCTGGAAAGGATGGTGGCGATAGAGAAGAGGAAAGGATTGATAGCGATCACGCGCATCATATTGATAGCGAGAATCATACCAGATTCGTCCAGGCCGGGACCGACGATGTAGCGTACCAGAGGGTCGGCGAAAATCATAATCAGGATGGAGGCGATGAGGGTGAGGATGGCCATGAGGTTTAGTAGGCTGGAGGAAAGCTCCCAGGCGGACTTTTTGTTGCCGGAGGCGAGGCGCTGATTAAAAACGGGGATGAAAGAGACGGCGAGGGCGCCGGAAGTGAGGATGAAAAAGAGGAAGTCGGGGATGGTGAAGGCGGCGGTGTAGGCGTCAATGCCGGTGGGGTAGGTATCAAGGTAGTAGGAGTTGAGCAGGCGATCGCGGAAGATACCGAGCAAGGCGGAAACTAGGGTGGAGCTCGCGAGGACGATGGCGGCGGTGCGCACGGGAAGAGTGCGGTTGGCGAGAGCGACGACCGAGCGGAAGCGGGAGCGCGATTTGGGGCGCTGGGAAGACTTGGAGTTCGGCGTGGACTTGGGTGCAGTCTCGGGCGTGGTTTCTGGCGCCGTAGTCGGGGCGGTTTGGTCGGCGGCAGTTGACATCTAGAGTTCGGTGGCTCCACCCAGGTATGGTTGCAAGGCGGCGGGAACTTGGAGTTTGCCACCGGCGACGGCGTAATTCTCAATCACGGCGACCATGGTGCGAGCGAGTGAGATGGCGGTGCCATTCAGGGTATGGAGAACTTCCACGCTGCCATCTTGGCGGCGCACGCGGATATTGAGGCTGCGGGCCTGGAAGTCGGTACAGTTGGAACAGCTGGTGAGTTCGCGGTATTTTTGATCCACGGGCGACCAGTATTCAATGTCGTATTTCTTGGCGGCAGGTGCGCCAAGATCACCGGCGGCGATATTGATAACGCGATAGGGGATGCCGAGTTCCTGCCAGATTTCTTCTTCAATGGCACGGATTTGTTCGTGCATGGCGGGGGAGTTTTCGGGCAGACAGAAGACGTACATTTCTAGCTTGTTGAACTGATGGACGCGGAAGAGGCCGCGGGTGTGTTTACCGTAGGCGCCAGCTTCTTTGCGGAAGCAGGCGGAGTAGCCGGCGTAGCAGAGCGGGAGATCCTTTTCGTCAATGATCTCGTCCATATGATATCCGGTGAGCGGCATCTCGGCGGTAGCAATCATGGCGAGGTCTTCGCCTTCAATATAGTATTCGTCGCTTTGTTCGCTGCTGCGAGGATTAAATCCGCAGCCTTCCAGGATTTTGCTGGAAACCATATCGGGAACGGTCATAAACTGGAAGCCGTGGGCAGTGACTTTTTGGAGGCCGAATTGGAGCAGGGCGTTTTCTAGCAGGGCGAGGCCGTTCTTGAGATAGTAGAACTTGGCGCCGGCGACTTTGGCACCACGCTCAAAGTCCACCCAGTCGCGACTGAGGGCATAGTCGAGATGGTCAACGCCGGTGGATTTTTGGCCGCCCCAGCTGGCGACTTCAACGCTGCATTCTTCCCCACCCAGGGGGACGTCGTCAAAGATGATGTTGGGGACTTGCTTGAGCTTTTGTGTGAGGTCAGCTTCAACCTCGGTGAGCTGCGGCTCCAGCTGAGCCAAATCGGTTTTGACGGTTTTGGCCTGGGCGAGAATCTCGGGGGCGGGTTTGCCGCCCTTCATTTGGGACGAGAGCCGATTGCGTTGCTGGCGCAGTTCGTCTACTTGGCGCAGGAGCTGTTTGCGCTGGTCATCAAGCTTGAGAAGTGCAGAAATATCCACGGAATAACCTTTCTCGCGCGCCGAGCGCTCAACTAAAGGTTGGTTTTGCCGGATAAAATTAATGTCTAACATAGTTTAAGTATAACATAGTTTGGCGGAGTTGGGCGGGATTGGTCGGAGCCACGAAGTAAAGGCGAAGGTTGGGTCAGGCGGTAGGTCTACCAGCCACCACCCCCACCACCGCCACCTCCGCCGCCGGAGAAGCCCCCACCACCGCCACCAGATGAGCCAGAGCTGGAGCTGGAAGCGGTGGAATGGGTAGCGGCGGTGCCGATACTGCGACTGGCGGCGGTGATGGCACGGCTGAATTCGCGGGCGGAGAATACGCCGACGCCGACATACCAGGTGGGCGGCGTGAGGTCTGGCTGTTCGTAGTAGTGGGCGAGTTCTTGGAGCCAGGATTCTTCCAGGCGGAAGAGTACGGCATAGGGGAGTAGCTTTTCGTAGAGTTTGACTACGCCGGCGGGTGAGGTGTCGGCACCCTGGACGCTTTGGAGGAACTGAAGGCGGTCGGCTTCGGCCATTTTGATGTAGAGTTTGAGGCCGTCAAGGTAGCGAGAATACTGGAGACCCTTGATGGTGTGCGTGAAATAGGGGTGGAGTTTGATGGTACTGATGAGTCCGACGAAGAAGACGAGCAAGAAGAGGGCGAAGATGGCGATAAAAATCCATTCACCCGGATAAACTGGGCGGTAGGGGGCGGCGGTGTCGAAGATGAGAACGAAGCCGATGCCACCGAGAAAGATCCAGGCGACCAGGAGCAGACTGAGGGTGGTGCAGGGGTTTTTGATTTTGGGCTCTTTAGTGGAGCTGATTTGGTCGCTGGTTTCCAGACAGCCGAGGGTACGCAGATGGTCGCGGGTGAAGCGGTGGAAGTCGCGTCCGAGCTGAATGAGGCTGTTGGTGGCACGGTGGGATTTGATGGTGATTTCTTGACCGCGTGTGAGCGGGTTGGTGCTGCCGGCGAGGATTTTGAGGGTGGCAACCTCGGCGGCAGTGAGGTCAAGGGAGTTGATTTTGACGGTCCAGGTGTTTTGTTTGCGACCGAGGAGGCCGTCGGTTTGGTGTTGGATGAGCGTGACTTGGTGGTGGACGGCCATTTCCAGCAGGGTGGCGACGGAGCTGGAACCAAGCTGGCTGGAGTGAAGGTAGTTCTCGGCTAGGTCGGCGACCTTGAAGCCGCGAGGCGGGGTGTATTCGGGTTTTACAAAGATGTCGCGGTAGGCGGCGCGCTTGTCCTGGACGCGGCGGTAGAGTGAGACGAGGTAGAGGCTGAGGGCGACGAGGATGATAACTTCGGCAATCAGGACGATGAGTGGGCGATAGTCGGCGGCGGGAGCGGGGATGGCGAAGGTATCGGGAGCGAACTCAAGGTCAAAGGTAAGATTTTCGCCGGCGGTGAGGTTGGTGGCGGTGAAGCTGAGGCCGTCGCTTAAAGTCGTAGTAGTGCAGCGTTGCTGGTTGTTGCTGCCGTAGCGACCGACATAGCACCAAGCTTGACCAGTAAAGGCGGCGGCGAGGTCGGGGTCGGCAAAATGAACGCGGGCGGTGACCTCACCGAAGGATTGCTGCCAATCGTTGCCGTTGGTGTCCCAATAGAGTTCCTGCCAGGCGTGATTTTGGTCACTGAAGGCAGTGATGACGTGCTGGAACTCGTATTCTAGTTCGTAGGTGTGGGTGCCGTGCAGATAAGTGTCGGCGTCACCGAGGTAAACGACATAGTAACCGTCGTCGCTGCGCTCAATTTCGGCAGGAGCCTCGGTCTCGCCATTATGGCGGACAACGGGGTTAAAGGCGCGGTCGTCGGCGATGGTGAGATTGTGACCGTCTTGGTTAGTGTAGGGGATGACACGGGTTATGCCGTGGTTTTGGTCGGTGTCGGGGAAGACGGCGGTGAGGCGTTCAACGACGCGGAGGCGGCTGGTGCCGTCGGCGGCGCGGCTGAGGTAATAGTCGGCTTCAAAATTGGTGAAGTAGAAATTATTGGCGTTTTGGGCGGCGGAGACGGGGGTGGTACTGGCGATAGAGGCGCGATTGAGGTCGTCAGCGGAGTTGGTGGCGGCGGAAACAGAGGTGAAGCCGGTGAAGGCTTGACAAAAAAGCGTAAGTATGATAGCATATAAGTATAAGCTACTGCGCAAGTGGCCTGGTCTTGCTATGGGGCGAAAAAGTCGGAAGGGGCGAGGATGGCAGAACATTAGAAGTCCTCAACCTGCCGCAAGGTTTGTTTTAGGATATTGACTGACTGCTGGAACTTAATTCCCTCTTGCTCGGTGAGTTGGAGGTCAAGGCGGCGGAGGATACCTTGGCGACCGACCACGGCGGGATAGCCGTTGTAGACGCCGGTGGCTTCGTCAAGGGAGGAAACGGGCATCACGCGGCGTTCGTCGTTTAGAATACAGTTGATGATTTGGACGGCGCAGACTCCGATGCCGTAGTGGGTGGCGCCTTTTTTCTCAATGATGAGGTAGGCTTCGTCGCGGACGTAATGCTCAATTTCGTGGCGTTCGCGGTCGGTGAGCAGACGGAGCAGGCTTTCGCCACCGAGATTGGCGCTGGACCAAACTGTGAATTCGCTGTCGCCATGTTCGCCGATTTGGTAGGCATGGACGGATTTGGGGTGGACGGAGAGATATTCGGCGATTTTGAAGCGGAGCCGGGCGGAGTCTAGGACGGTGCCGCTGCCGATTACGCGCTCGGCGGGGAGACCGGAGTAGCGGTAGGTGAGGTAGCTCAAGGTGTCCATGGGGTTTGCGACCACGAGAAAGATGCCGTCAAAGCCGGATTCCATAATGTCGCCGACCACGCTTTTGGTGATGGCGGCGTTTTTCTGGAGCAAGTCAATGCGGGTTTCACCGGGTTTTTGGTTGGCGCCGGCGGTGAGGACGCAGATGTCACAGCCCCTCGCCTCGCGGTAGCTGCCGGCGCGGATTTTGAGCCAGCTGGGGGCGACGGCGAGGGCGTCGCAGAGGTCCATAGCTTCACCTTCGGCATCGTCGGTGTCGATGTCGGTGAGGATGATTTCGTTTACAGGGGTGCGCTGGTTGAGTAGGGCGAAGGCAATGCTCGCGCCGACGTTGCCCGTTCCCACAATCATAACTTTTCCACTCATCTTGGTTATGATTATAGCACGGGAGGGGGATGGTGGCTAGAGCTGGTCGGCGGGGACGCCTTCGGCGGCCTTGAAAACAGCGGTGAACTCGTCGGGATCCAGACCGCGCACCAGGAGGTTGCCGTTTTGGAGATCCATAACGTAGGGGCGAAGCTGCTCTAGGGCGCCAAAATAGGAGGCGAGGCCGAGGATTTGACCGCCAAAACGAAAACCCATGCTCCAGGCGGAGACTTTGAGGTCGGGGAAATCTTTGGCGGGGTCAAGGGAGAAGATCTGGATGGAGTCGGCATCTAACATAAACACGCCAATTTCGGCGCCGGTGGTGGGGCTGGTGACGGTGAAGGGCTCGGTGAGGCGAGCGCGGTTCCAGGCGTGTTGGAGGTCCAGCGGCATTTTAGTCCTTTTTGGTCTTAATGATGGGGAAGGGGACGGCTTCGCGCCCAGAGACGCCCTCTAAGAGCCAGAAGTTGCGTTCGGAGTTGCCCCAGCCACAGGCGGGCGGCATACCGTATTCCAGCATTTCTACGAAGTCAAGGTCTAGCATTTGAGCTTCTTGGTCGCCGGCGTCGCGCATCGCCTGCTGTTCTTCAAAGCGGGCGAGCTGATCCAGCGGGTCGTTGAGCTCGCTGTAGCCATTGCCCATTTCGGTGCCGGCGATGATGGGGTGGAAACGTTGGGTGACGAGCGGGCGTTCGGGGACGATCTTGGCGAGGGGGCTGAGGCTGAGCGGTTCTTCAATTAGCCAGTAGGGACCGGCGGAGGTTTTGCGGATTTGCTTCCAGAGATGGTCAAGCAGGCGGGCATCGGAGGTGTTAGGGTCAAGGGAGACGCCGTGCTGCTTTAGAATCGCAAAGGCGCGGTCGCGGTCGGGATGAAAAACATCAATGCCGAACTTTTCCTGGAGCAGGTCGGCATATTTGATGCGGGGCCAGGTCTGGTCAAGGTCCACCTCAAACTCACCAACGCGGAACTTGAGGGTATCCCAGGTGGCGAGGGCGACGGTTTTGATCATTTCTTCGTAAAAAGCCATGCCGTCCTGGTAATCTTCGTAGGCGGCGTAAGCCTCAAAGGCGATATGCTCGGGGAGGTGCTCGTCGTCTACGCCTTCGTTACGGAAGCGGGGGCCGATGTCGTAAACTTTCTCAAAACCACCGCCCAACAGGCGTTTTAGAGGCAGTTCTTGGGAAATGCGGAGGTAGTAATCTTCGTCTAAGGCGTCCATATGGGTGACAAAGGGATTGGCGTCGGCGCCGCCGGTGGTGTGTTCAAGGACGGGGGTGTTGATTTCAATGAAGCCGTGCTGGTTCATAAAGTCGCGGGTGGCTTGCCAGAATTTGGAGCGGCGGACGAGGCGAGCGCGGACTTCGGGGTTGACGTTCATATCAACGTAGCGGCGGCGGTAGCGTTCCTCCTTGTTGGTGAAGCCATCGTAGCCGGGAAGCGGGCGCAGGCTCTTGGTGAGCAGGCGCACGGAGTTAGCAAAAACGGAGATTTCGCCGGTGCTGGACTTACCGACGGTGCCCTTGGCTTCCACGAAATCGCCGGTGTCCAGGAGTTTGAGCTGTTTTATGCCGAATTCTCCGGCGGGGAGGTCGGTGGCTTGCTGCATAAAAATCTGAATTTCACCGGTGTAGTCGCGGAGTTTGAGAAAGGCAAGCTTGCCGAAGGAACGAATGGCGACGATGCGGCCGGCGACGCAGACGGTCTGGTCGGCTTTTTCGTCAAAATGATTAAGGATGGTGATGATTTTGGTGTCGCGATGAGACTTGGCCGGATAAGGGTCAATACCAAGGGCTCGGATTTGTTCAAGTTTGCGGAGGCGCTCAGCGCGATAATCATTCAAAGTTGTCATATGTATATTATAACATATTTTTGATGACAACGGTTTTACCGTTGAACTTGAACTCGTCACCGACTTTGCGGCCAAGGAGTTCTTTGCCGATGGGAGATTCGTTGGAGATTTTGCCTTCCAGAGGGTTAGCTTCCACGGGGCCGACGATGGTGTAGGTAAAGGGTTTGCCGGACATGGTGATTTCTACGGTGGAGCCGACGTTGACCTTGGTGGTTTTGCGGGCCTTAATCAGGGTGGCGTTTTTAAGAATGTCTTGGATTTCCAGGATACGGTTCTCAACGGTTTTTTGCTCGGCGCGGGCGTCGGTGTATTCTTGGTTCTCAGAGAGATCGCCGAAGGCGCGGGCGGTGGCGATGCGTTCGGCAATCGCGGGTCGCTCGGCGATTAGTTCGGCTAATTCTTGTTCAAGTTCGGCTTTGCCAGCCGGTGTGAGGTTTACAGTCTTTTTCATAGCTAGATGTAGTTTATTAAAGTTTGATAGGATTGTCAATAGGAAAATGCTGGTGGTTTAGAGAAGCTGGGAGCGAAAGTCGGCGAGGGGTTTCAGGGAGGTGTCGCCGGTGCGGCGGTCCTTGATTTCAATTTGGGAAGTGGCTAGGGTTTTGTCGCTGATCACGATTTGGGTGGGGAGGCCGATGAGTTCGGCGTCGGCGAACTTTTCGCCGGGAC
>CAMMXR010000020.1 GCA_946500965.1 uncultured Candidatus Saccharibacteria bacterium
CATCTAACGCCCCAACCTCTGCCACTCCACCCACCGCTGACCAGCCACCCGAGACCGCCACCGCTCCATCACCCGAGGCCGCCCATGCCTGACCTCCGCACTCAGGCCATCGTCCTCCGCCGCACCAACTACCGCGAATCCGACCGCATTCTTGACCTCCTCACCCCCGAAGGGAAGCAAGCCGTCATCGCCCGCGGCGTCCGCAAAGCCAAGTCCCGCCTCGCCGGCGGCATTGAACTTTTCACTCTCGCCGAAGTCGTCATCCATCAGGGCCGCGGCGACCTTGGCGCCCTCACCAGCGCCAAAATGCTCCAATTCTACGGCCAGCTGCTCGGCGACCTCTCACGCCTGGAACTCGCCTCCGGTTTCCTCCGCCAGCTCGCCCGCGCTACCGAGCAGACCACCAGCCCCGAGTATTTCTCCCTGCTCACCCAAGCCCTCGCCGGCCTTAACCACGCCTACTCCACCGACCTCGTCCAAATCTGGTTCCAGCTCAACCTCGCCCGCATCAGCGGCGAAGAGATCAACCTCATCTGTGACGCCAGCGGCGCCCCCCTCGCCCCTGAGCAGCCCTATCGCTGGGACGCCACCGCCGCCGTCCTCCGCCCTGACCCCGCTGGCCCCCTCACCGCCCGCGAAATCAAGCTCGCCCGCTTCCTGCTCGCTCGCCCCCTCGCCCACGCCACCAAAATCACCCAACTTGACCACTCCCTCCCCGCCCTGCTCCCCCTCGCCCGCACCTTCCACTAGCCCCCACCAACGGCAGCCTCTCCCTGGCGCTCCCCGCCATTTTGTGGTATAATTTTCTTATGACCACCAACCGCATCCCCCTGGCCGAACGTATGCGCCCCACCTCGCTTGACGAGGTCGTTGGCCAGGAAGCGATCATTGGTGAAGGCAAGATTCTCACCCAAATCGTCAAAAACGGCGAGCCCGTCAACCTCATCTTCTGGGGCCCGCCCGGCACCGGCAAAACCACCCTCGCCCGCATCCTCGCCCACGAGTTCCACGCTGACTTCGTGGAACTCTCCGCCGTCACCGCCGGCAAAAAAGACATTGAAACCGTCGTGGAGCGCGCCAAAACCAACTGGAATCTCAAGGTTCGCACCGTCCTCTTCGTGGACGAAATCCACCGCTTCAATAAAGCCCAGCAAGACGCCTTCCTCCCTCACGTTGAATCCGGCCTCATCATCCTCATCGGCGCCACCACCGAAAACCCCAGTTTTGAAATCATCTCCCCGTTACTCTCTCGCTCGCGCGTGGTCCTTGTCTCCGCCCTCAAAAAATCCGACATCTTAAAAGTCCTCCGCCGCGCCCTCGCCGCCGAACACGCCGAGTCGCGCGTCACCCCCGAAGCCCTAGATTACATCGCCGAACTCTCCGGCGGCGACGCCCGCTCCGCCCTCGGCGACCTTGAGCTCTCCCTCGGTCTCGCTGACCAAGTCACCCCCGAGGTGGTTGAGACCGCCGTCGGCCAAAAAATGCCCCTCTACGACAAATCCGGCGACTACCACTACGACAACATCTCCGCCTTCATCAAGTCCATGCGCGGCTCCGACGTGGACGCCACCCTCTATTATCTCGCCCGCATGGTGGAGAGCGGGGAAGATCCCAAGTTTATCGCCCGCCGGATGGTGATTTTTGCCTCCGAAGACATCGGCCTCGCCGGCAACGGCGCTCTCAATCTCGCCGTCAGCTGCTTTCAAGCCGTTGAACGCGTCGGTATGCCCGAAAGCGGTATCATCCTCTCCCACGTCGCCGTAGTCCTCGCCAAAGCCAAGAAAAACCGCGACTCCTACGATGCCTGGACCCGCGCCCAAGCCGTCGCCCACAAATCCCTCGGCTGCCCCGTCCCCACCTGGCTCCGTAACGCCCCCACCAAACTTATGAAAGACCTCGGCTTCGGGGAAGGTCAGAAATGGGAAGCTGGCTTCCACCTTGACAAAAGCTACCTCCCCGACGAAGTCAAAGACCAGCGGATTTTCTAGATTTTCTGATTTTTAGCCACATACCTCCATATACTATCATATTAGCACACTTCCGGCAATTTGTCAAGCATAAGCGACATTATGAAAGATGATTGCTAAAACCTAAAATCTAACATAAAATATAAGCATAACATTAATAATCGGCCTAGGAGGGCAAACATATGGCAAAAAGCATGCTAGCTATGGGTGCACCTAATTCTCTAGACGCCATATTGTCGGCTAACAAGCTTGCAAAATCCTACGGTTCTACTCGTATCCTCAGCGACGCCACCCTCTCCGTTGCCCCAGGCGAGTTTTTGGCTATCGTCGGTCCCAGCGGCAGCGGCAAAAGCACCCTGCTCCACATCCTCGGCTGCGTGGAACGCCCTGACGCCGGCGACCTCACATTAAACGGCCAAGATCTCCGCCGCCTCCGCCCCGCCGCTCTCGCCAACTTGCGCAACCGCACCCTCGGCTTTGTCTTCCAATTCTTCTACTTTGAGCCTCATCTCACCGTCGCCAAGAACCTGGAGGTGCCGCTGATGCCACTCCGGGTCCCGCCCCGCGACCGCCAGACCCGCGTCCGCGCCGCTGCCGAACTCGTCGGCATCGCTGACCAGCTCCGCCAAAAACCTGCCACCCTCTCCGGCGGACAGCTCCAACGGGCTGCGATCGCTCGCGCTCTCATCAACCGCCCCAAAATCCTGCTTGCCGACGAACCCACCGGCAACCTAGACCGCGCCAACACCGAACACATCTTGGATCTCCTCCTCCGAATTAAGCGTGAACAGCATACCGCCCTCATCGTCGTCACCCATGACGAGCAGGTGGCCGCCCGCGCCGACCGCGTCCTCCATATGTCCGACGGGAGACTCACCGTATGCTAACTCTCCGCGACACCTTCACCCTGGCCTGGACCAAACTCCGCAGCCGCAAACTCTGGACCAGTCTCTTTCTGACTCTGGAAATCCTGCTTTTCGCCGCCGTTCTCGTCTTCACCGCCGGCGTCCGCGGTTTTACCGAGGGTCTTGAGACCTTCAACAGCCAAGGTCTGAACGGCAAATATCTCGTCACTGCCGCCAACGTACGCAGCAACCCTGATCTTGAGACCGACCCGGACGTGATGGATCTCGCCGAGCAACTCTACCAAGCTGCTCTCACCGAACATCAAGCCCTCGCCGAGCAGCTTGGTCTCCCCTATTCGCCCGACTCCGAGATTGCTCCCACCGAATATATTGACGGTCAGCGCGCCCTTGTCGTCTATTCTCCCTACGCCCAGCAGGCCATCAACCAGCGGATGTCCGATTATCTCTTAGCTGACCAAGCCGACCTGGAAGCGGCGCTCCAGAGTTACGACTACACCGCTATCTACTTACAGCAGCAACTCAATGCCGACGGCAGCGTGGTTAATCTTCAGAATGGTCAGGAGGATCTCAGTCGCTATTCTTCCTCTTCCGGCAATCAGCCTGTCCAGACTTTTAGTGGCCTCTATGTATTAGACGATGACCTCTACGCCGACTACCTCTTCACCGATCTAGAGCTTGACCCGGATGCGATTCCGGTAGTGCTCTCTGTTAGTGATGCCGAAGCCCTGCTCGGTCTTAGCAGCCTCAGCGCCAATGCCAGCAGTACCGAAAAACTCCAGCACTTCACCGAGCTTCGCGCCGCCGCCGCTGGTCAGATTGTTGCGGCTTGCTATCGCAACTCTGCTTCCCAAGAGCAAATCTACACCGCTCTCCAAATCCTTGACCAAATTGACCGCTATCAAGACGAGCCCGGTTTCACTTCGCCCAGCCTCATCTATGCTCTGCCCACCACCCCCTGCGGACCGGTCACCATCCAGTCCGACACCCGCACCGCCGCCGAGCTGGAACAGGCCGACCGCCAGCGCGCCTACCAAACCGCTCTCGGCACCTATACCGAACCCTTCCAGCAGCTCCTGCGTTTCCAGATTGTGGGGCTGATCCCCACCGATACCCAGCCTGCCTCGGCTAACGATCTCCTGAGTACCATCCAATCTCTCGGCGGTGTCTCCATTGTTACTCCGCTCATTTCCACTTCCTACTATGACGCCCACGCAGCCGACCTCGCCGCTGTCTATACCGAACCCGATCTTAGCCTCAGCTATCTCGGGCTGGACCGCCAGTATCTCATAGAGTTCCCCAGCGCCGACACCGCCCGCCGCTTCATTAACGAACAAAGCTGTCAGCCGCGCGGCGATCTCAGTCAAGGTTGCGCTACGCCTGACCACCTCTTCCTGCTCACCTCCGACAACAACCACAGCCTGGTCATCTCCGATCTCTCACAGACCTTCACCACCGCCATCATCATTGCCGTTGCTGTCGTCCTCATCATTACCGTCGTCTTGGTCGCCCTCACCGTAGTGCGCTCTATCGCCAGCGATCGCAAAGAAATCGCCATCTTCCGCGCCATCGGTTTCCGTCGCAGCCACGTCCTCCAAGTTTACCTCGCCTATGCTTTACTGCTCACCGCCATCATCATCGTCGGCGCTCTGCTGGTCGCCTTCCTGCTTGGCGGTCTTCTGGATCCTTGGCTCTCGTCCTGGCTCACCGATTTTCTCCGCGCCACCTTCCTGACTACCGCACCACTCTCCGCTCAGCTCTTTACGCCTGATCCCTTGCTCTATCTCCTGCTCTGCGCCCTGATGCTACTGATCCCGCTGCTCGTCACCTTACCCGCCATTGTCCTCAAGACCCGTGAGAGCATCATCTCCGGCCTCAAATACGAATAGATATGCTATAATAAACTATTATGAGTAAACTGGAAGATATTGTAAGCCTTTGCAAACGCCGCGGGTTTATCTTCCCGGGGTCTGAAGTCTATGGGGGGATGGCCGGGACCTGGGATTTTGGGCCGCTCGGCGTGATGCTGAAAAACAAAATTACCGCCGCCTGGTGGCAGTTCTGGGTGGAGCAGCGCGACGATATGTATGGCGTGGACGCTGCCATTTTGATGAACCCCCGCACCTGGGAAGCCTCCGGCCACGTCGCCACCTTTGCCGATCCGTTGGTGGAGTGTAAACATTGCCACGGCCGCTTCCGTGCTGACAAACTTGGCTCCGACATCCCCGAGAGCATCACCTCCGAAGAGTTCCAGAAGCTTGGGGTCAAGTGCCCCACCTGCGGCCAGTCCGACTGGAGCGAAATCCGTAAGTTTAATATGATGTTCCAGACCCACGTCGGTCCCGTCAGCGACGATACCTCTATCGCCTACCTTCGTCCCGAGACCGCCCAGGGTATTTTCACCAACTTCAAGAACGTGGTGGATACGATTTATCCCGACCTGCCGTTCGGGATTGCTCAGCAGGGTAAGGCCTTCCGCAACGAGATTTCGCCGCGCGACTTCATTCTGCGTGACCGCGAGTGTTCCCAGATGGAGATTGAGTATTTTGTTCATCCCGATACTTGGCAGGGAATCTTTGAACAGCTACTCGCCGAACAGCATCGCTTCCTAGAAGAAGTGATTGGCCTGCCCAAGGAACGCATCCACGATTACGAAGTTCCCGCTACCGACCGCGCGCATTACAGTCAGCGCACGGTGGATATTGAGTTTGATTACCCCAATGGTCGCGAAGAACTGATGGGGATTGCCTATCGCACCGACTTTGACCTCATGAACATCCAGCGCGCTTCTGGTAAGAATATGTCTTACCGCGACAAGCATACCGGTGAGAGCTTCATTCCGCACGTGATTGAACCTTCCATCGGAGTGGAGCGGCTGTTGCTTGCGGTGCTTTCGGCGGCCTACACCGAGGACGAGATTGATGGTAGCCCGCGGATCGTCCTGAAACTGCCAGCTCAGCTGGCGCCCTATCGTTTCTGCGTCTCACCGCTGCTCAAGAACAAGCCCGAGCTGGTTGAGAAAGCTCGCACGGTTTATCAGCAGCTGCGCCAGAAATATACCAACGTCACCTGGGACGACTCCGGCAACATTGGTAAACGTTACCGCAAACAAGATGAGATCGGGACGCCGGCCTGCGTGGTGATTGACTTTGATACTCTAGAGGATGACACCGTCACGGTTCGCGACCGCGACACCGCCCAGCAGACCCGGGTGAAGATTGCTGAGCTCTAGCCTCACCCTTCCCATTTTTCGCCCCGTGTGCTATAATTTTAGCCACGGGGTGCTAGCTCATCTGGTAGAGCGCGGCATTCGCATTGCCGAGGTGGCCGGTTCAAGTCCGGCGCACTCCACCACACATCGACCTCTGTTATTGTGCCAGCATTAAAGCGCTGGTGCTTTTTGTTATACAAAGACAATCTCTGGTATAATAAACATATGGAAAAAACGCATAACTCAGAAGACGCGCCTGCTCCGTCTAGCTTTGACACTCTCGCACAGATGCCCAGTTTCGAACAATTCCGCGAGGAGCAAAGTTTTACCCCTAAACCATTTGAAGGCTCCGAGTTTGCGGCACATCTCAAGGACGACGCCTATGGTTATGATGTGCAAGATTTGCTCCCAGATTTGCCTGACGAAACTCCCCAGATCCTCTGGCGTGGCGAGCGCGCCTATCTCGGCAACATTGACCAAGTTGGACAGCGCCCTCTGACAACCGCAGGTCACGAGCGGGCAGGGAATCGTCACGGTCAGCGACTCTCCACCAGCCGCGATAAGTATCTCGCCTACACCTATGCCATCGGTACTGACGGGGTCAAGTTTTATGATCAACCTTTAAGTGCTGAAGAAATCCCCATCGGCGTCATTTATCGTATTGATAACCGTGATAATCACCTTGGTATGTCCTCCGATGACGAGATTGATGGCTATTTTCTCAAGCAACAACGCGAATATACCACTCCAGGAGAAATCCCAGCCCAAGACTATGAACCCACGGCCTTCATCTTGATGGATGATCTCGTACAGTTTAATCAGCGTTCGGACTTTCGTCGTCCGCTTGAAGTCTTTCAAGTTGATCGTCAGAAGTACCAATCGGACGAGACGTACCTACCGAAGCTTATTCAGTCCGTCAAAAAGCGACACCTAGAACTCGCTAGCCGTCGCTCGCTATCAGAATAATCTTTTAAGCTGCCAGAATAGACTGACGCTCGGCGTGCAACTCGCGCTTAAACTCCTGAAAGACTGCCTTAGTCTGGGCGCGATAATCCGGGATGTGCCGCTCCAGCCACGCCCCCAGCGTCCCCGCCTCGGCCGCGCGGTTAAAATCGTTAATCTGCGAAGGTGACAGCTGGGAACCGATTTTCTGCCCCACCCGCACTTCAAGCTCCTCAGTGGCGTGGTCCATAAACGCCCGTTTCTCGGCGGCCGGCATCTGTCCCAACCCCACTTCGGTCATAAATTGTTCGTCAATTTGCATTTTTTCTCCTCTCTACGCCCTTATTATCGCAAACCACAAGCGAAATGTCAAACTGCGGTCGCTCCGCGCCTAGCTCAGCTCATTTTCGTGCCGCGTCTGTTACCCCTAGGTCTTGCAGCTCAAACCGGTATTTCTGCTGTGCCTGCGGATATTTCGCGCGGTCCAGCTCCGCAAAGAAATCCTCAAACGACCGCGCCCACAGACGATGTTCGCCATAAAGCGCCCGATACAGCACCACCCGCTCCTGCGTGTCGGCATCATAAGCAATTTCTTCCAGCACATATAACCCGCCCTTAAAATGGCGGTAAACCCCGTGGCGCACGCAGCGCTCCCCATAGGGCTCATCCCGAGTTCGTTCTGTATCAATTAAATCTTTTTCGCGGTTCACCAGCTGTCTCTCCTCTTCGAGTACATAACTCATGCCTTTTTCAAATCAATGCGCCGCCTTGCCCACTCCGGCGGCTCTATCTCAAAATTAATCACCGGCGTGTGCAAGTTTACTACATCTGTATCAATCCCGTAATAATGCTGGTAGGTCGTATCCACCGAACCAAACTTTGCCCGAGATTTCTCAAGCCCCAGTTGCTCCGCCACCCGCCAGACTTCGGCTTCGCTTGGCCCTTCAATTTCTAGAAACGTCGGCAGCCACGGCCACGTGTCAATACAAAACTCAATTTCACCAAGCCGCCACTCTTCGCGTAGAGTTTCCTGCACGGCCTTAACCTGTAGCCCACACCCCTTGAGGAACGAAACGGCTTTTTCGTAGTCATCTACGGTCAGATTAACTTCCTTAGTTCCCAGAATCGAGTCGTCATCGGTCACGTTTTTATAAGTCATGACGATCTTGTCGCCCTCATCGCGCACTCGCGCAAACGAATGCTCACCAGTGTAGAACACCGTCCGCTTCATCAAAATTTCTGGTTTTGTCAGTTTCGCCCCCACCGCCCTTAGTTTCTGGCGCATCTCGTCTTTGTTGATTTCCAAAAACTGCGCCTCAATTTCGTGGTGCATAGGACTATTATATCAATACTACTGCAGAGTAAGTTCACAAAATGTTGAACCTTAATAAAAATCATGTAAGGGACAATAGTCAGGCTTTTAATTCTCTGCGTATAGCTTCTAGGCTTTCTTTTCTTTGTGCAACGACACAGTGAGTGCATTGGTTGTATTGTAGCAGATTAAATTCTCGAACGAACCGCACGTCAGTGTGATCAAGTATCATGGCGAGAGCAGAAAAAGAGTCGCCCAAGCAGGACTCCTGTGTATAGAGTGCCACCATATGCTTAGCATCCAGAGGGTAAAACACAGCCGAATCTGGGTCTGCCAACGGGCATTTCATTAGTCCATGTCTATTGGTTCTCAAATTATAAAATATCACAGGGTCATCGGAGGTGACAAAGTCAATGCCGGTCATATTTATAAGAATGTAGCAGGTACGATTCTGAAGATTGCACCGTATTCCATCGTAATTGAGAGCATCCTCCTTTAATGCAACAATCGGGCCACGCACTGTCACATTGCGTCTTCTAGTATCCTTATGTTTCTTCAAGAGGGCAATCGTAGCACCCCTCTCAGAACCACCCGTCAGAGACTCTTCGGCTTCCTCTAATATCTCATCATAAAGTTCGTCTACTGTAGCAAAGAAGTTCCTTGCCGACCGCCCTCTCCAAAACTGAAGCAGCACTGTGTCTACTAGGGCAATTTTTTGTTTTGTATCTAATATCCTGCCCATGTTCTGGCATGGAAATAACAAATTGGGCGGAATTTGCGGCAAAATCCAATTTGGTATACGATCCTCAAGACTTGCTAGAGTAGTTTCAGCCCAGACCTCGTTTGCTCCATAGCGGTCATATGACGAGTAAAACCCCTTTTCGACACACAGGTTTCTAATGTTGATTGGTTTGCCAATGATCTCGTTGCTAGGTTTGAGAAGTACATAGGCGTGCTCTCTGTCAGGGGTAAATCTCTTGAGATAGGCACGAGGCACGATATGATGTTTTTTTTGGCTTATTCTTCATGATAGCCTCCTTAAAATTATTAATTACTTAATTAGCGTAATTTTGTCAGCGAGCACTACGCAAGAGCAACAATTACAAAATCATGAACATTATAATGTAACCCACCTTAATTATATTGTTCGATATTATGGTAAAGATTGTACGCCTGAAGAGGTAAGATGAGGATTCACAAAAATCTAGATATGATCTGATAATGTCTTGCGAAAAATTAGAAAAGAGCATAATTTGTCCAAGTCTGCTAGTAACAAATCTAGAAAAACCCAAAAACGTTGCATGTGACACTAACACTTTGCCAGATTGGATGCCGCTGTTCCGATATTCAGAATAAGATTTTTATGTTATAATAAAGAGAGCTTAGAAACTCTTGCGTATTTAGAACCTAGGCTCTAAGCTTCTCGCTAAGCTCAGTTATTAACGCATTATCAATTTTAATAGAAGCTATAAATGGGAGTAAGAAAATGGATGCCTGGAATAAAGCCATCAAGGAAATTAAGCAAGGACTTGACAATGCGATCTATAAAAACGAAACTGCGGTATCGCAAAGCATTGTACGCCGAATCATAGGCTTTCTTGGTTGGGATATCGATAATCCAACCATCGTGTATCCTGAGTATAACTGCGGTATTGGTGGCCGTGTAGACTATGCGCTTTTAGATGAAAGTGGTCGCCCCATGATCCTCATTGAGGTAAAAGCGGTGGGCCTACTCAATGATGGCGTAACCGAACAACTAGTGCGGTATGCCTACGGCACAGGCGTACCAATCATTATCCTAACGGATGGTAAGGAGTGGCATTTTTTCTATACGGCTGCCGGTAACGTCCCCATGAGTGAGCGGCGCTTCTATAAGATAGACCTTTCCGATCGTAAAAGTGAAGATATCTACAACGAAATGCAAAAATATATCGGCAAAGAAGCTGTAATTCGGGGTGAGGCAGCCATTGCGGCGGAAAAGACCTACCGTAGCAGCAGTATTAAGCGCAAAGCCAAAGAAAGTCTTGCCCCGGCGTTTAAGCAGCTCATTGAAAGCGAAGATGATGAGCTCTGTAGGCTATTAAGCGAAAAAGTGGCTGATATCAGCGGCGTATCGCCCGAAAAAACAGCAGTTTTCGATTATCTTAACCAGCTGATCAACCAGGCTAATAAGCCACTGGGCACCCCGGCGCCGACCCCGCGTACTCCAAATTATCGCTTCTCTCCAATACCAAGTCGTAACTATACTAGTATACAAAATAGGCCATCTCAGAAATCACCACACAGTAGCTTTCAAATGCTGGGTGTTCCGGTCGGCTCAATCTTGAATGCCACTTTTAATCCCAATCTTCGCTTCCAAACAATGGATGACAAAAATAATCTTAAGGACCTAAGCGATGGGGAAGTTATGCCGATTTCTAGAATGGCTACCCGCTATTTGGGAGGTAGTAGAAACGGTTATGAATATTTTACATATAATGGCAAAAAACTATCTGATTTAAGACTGGAGTTCGATCCAGATTACCTCAAATAAGACCGGAATTCGTCCTCCGAGGAGTGTATTTCGGCTGAGTCGGACTTCGCTTTGACTAACCATAAAGCTGCGCCGGGGCACAGCTTTATTTGCGTACAAACCTACAAAAATGGTGGTTCCGGCTGGACTTGAACCAGCGACACAAGGCTCTTCAGGCCTCTGCTCTACCAACTGAGCTACAGAACCATACTTCAATTATACCACAGCTCACCCCCAATAGTAAAGCCCAAGCCACCGCCGCCCCAAAAATAAAGCCCCAAACAGGGCTTATTTAATGCATCTCAAACACCCGATGCTATATTGACCTAAGAACTGCAGGCGTCTCTCAACGTCAGATCCGTCCGAGTTCCTGATTCTATTTTAGCACGAGCGAAATCTATGTCAACCTTGTTTTTCAAAATTGTTGATGTTCTAATATAACTCGCCCAGACACCCCGCCCAACAGGGAACAAAAGTCAAAAACCGAACAACTCCGCCTTGACAAAATCCGCAAAACATCGCAGGACTAAACACCAGAGCCTCCATCAACTCAAAATCTCGCCCTGCCCATCCTAACTCCGCCGAACCCCTACCAACCCCAAAAACTTGCCCCGCCCGCATCATTTGTGCTACAATAAAGCCATGACATCTGGAGGTAAAAAACGTTTTAACTGGCGTCGCTGGTGCGATGAGTGGCGCCTGGCTTGCTCGGGCATCCTACTCGCCACCCGCGAACGCCGCTTCATCATTGTCGCGCTCGTTAGTTTCATCTTCTTCGGCACCCTTATGCACCTGCTCGCCGGCGGCACCGCCGCCTTCAGTCTGCTCGGCTCCGCTGATCTCTCTGGCAAGCTCAAAATCCTCGCCGACGGCTTCCTCGCCAACTTCGGCGTCGGTCAAAACTTCTGGGACTGGCTCTTCATCTTCGTCGTCACTATCCTCCAGTCCATCTTAATCGGTCTCGTCGCCCTCGTCTGGCACAAACGCCGCCATTCCGTAGCTCAAGCCGCTTCCAACGCCGACAACCTCCAATCCGCCGGCCTCGCCGCCGGTCTCGCCGTTCTTGGCACCGGTTGCCCCACCTGCGGCACCACCCTACTGATGCCCATCATCGGCACCCTCTTTAGTACTAGCGGCTACGCCCTCGCCGGCTTCGTCTCCGGTCTGCTCACCGCCGCCTCCCTGCTCATCGCCCTCTTTGCCCTCAAACGCGTCGGCCACGAAGCTTACGCCCTCATCGTCAGCGAGCGCTTCCTGCGCCGCCACCAAACCCAAACCCGCCACCAAGCCCAAACCGAGCCCCAAGCCAAGACCCAACCCCAAGCCCACACCCCAACTCGCCGTAAAGCCAACCCCACCCAGGAGGGGACGAAAGCCAAATGAGCAAAGTCACCGCCACCCTACGCACCACCGGCATCATCGCCGTCATTGTCCTGATCTTCGCCGTCATTTTCGCCAGTCTCACCCACGCCCCCGCCGCCCGCGAGCAGGTCTGGGATGAAGCCACCGCCGTCGGCAATCTTGACGCCAAGAACCACTATATCATGTATACCGACCTCATGTGCCCCTATTGCGACGTCTTCTCGCGCGCCGTCATGGACCACTGGGACGAATTCCTCGCCTATCTTGACGAGCACGACATCCTCTTTGAAATCCGCCTCACCGATATGCTCTACGAGGGGAATGACATTGACTACTCGCGCGACGCCGCTGAAGCCGCCTTCTGCGCCACCCGCGCCGGCCGCTTCTGGGATTACTACCACGCCGCCCTCGCCGCCCTCTGGGACGACTACCACTCCAAGGGTATCGGCAACAGCAAAACTGCCGACCCCATCACCGATATGCCCGACGACTACTGGCTAGAAATCGGCTCTGAAATCGGTCTCGGCGACGACTTCACGAACTGTGTCACGAACCACGAATCCGTCGCCGACATTGAGGAAAACACCCTCCGCGCCCCCCGCTCTGCCCAGGGTCTCCCCAGCTTCCAATTCAACGACTTTGTCACCTCCGGCTTCGGCGAAACCTGGGGCTGGGACTATGTCCTTATGTATCTTGACGCCGGCCTCTAGCCGACCGTCAAGCCTCAAATAACGACGCCGACCCCCCCAACCGCCCAAAACCCGACCTTCAGTCGCCCCCTTAACCCAGCTCAATCTCCGTCGTCTCCCCCGTCTGCAAGTTCTTCAAACCGAACTTTCCACTTTTCACTTCATTTTCTCCCACCACCAGCGCGAACTCTGCCACTTTCGCCGCATAGCGCAGCTGATCCCCCAGCCGCTTACCGCTTAGCACCAAGTCCACACTCCGCCCCTGCGCCCGCAGCTGCTCCGCCACTTTCGCCGCCGCCCCGTATAATTCCGGCGCCATCGGCAGCACGCAGACCTCCACCGCCTTCATCTCGGTCGCTTTTACCGCCCCACAATCCTGTAGCACGTAAAACAATCGCGTCAGGCCAATTGACCCGCCCACTCCCGGCAGACTCTGCGGACTATAATTCCCGGCCAGATTCTCATACCGCCCGCCCGAGCAAATTGAGCCAATCCCCTCATAGCCATACACCAAAGTCTCAAACACCGTTCCGGTATAGTAATCCAGTCCTCGCACAATCTTCAGATCCGCCACTGCATTCGGCGTTCCCAACACCTCCGTCAGCAGCCGCATCGCTTCATCAAGCTCCGCCACTCCCGCTCGGAACTTTTCGCCACTCAGTCCCAGCGCCGCCAGCTGCTCGCTTATCTCTTTCCGCCCGCCCCGAATCGCCATCAGCGCTTGGAGTTTCTCAATTTTCTCGCTGCCAATCCCCAGTTCTTCCAACGCCGCCAGCGTCGCCTCCGGCGTCACCTTCTCCGCGTGGTCCACGATCCCAAAAATCTCTTCCGCCAGATTCTCCAGGTTCAGCTCTTCCAGCATCCCTGTCAAAATCTTCCGGTTGCTCACCCGGAAATAGAAATCCGCCGGCAAGGGTAGCACCCGAATCGCCTCCCCCAGCGTCGCAATCGCCTCCGCATCATAAGCCAGCGGCAGCGTCCCCCAGCCGATAATATCCGCATCACATTGATAGAACTCCCGGAACCGCCCCTTCTGCGCCCGTTCGCCGCGGAAGTTCCGCCCAATTTGCGACACCTTAAACGGAAACGCCAGCTCATTCATATGCTCCACCGTATAGCGCGCCAGCGGCACCGTGTGATCAAACCGCAGCGCCTGGTCCGCCTCGTCCGCCGTCTCCGCCGTTTTCACCACCTTATAAATCTGCTTCTCTGTCTCGCCCCCCGCCTTCGCCAACAATACTTCCGTCCGTTCAATCATCGGCGTCTCAATGTTCTGGAACCCATGGCGATGGAACGCCTCCGCAATGCCGGACTTTAAGCGATTAAACTCGGCCTGCAGACTTGGCAAGAGCTCTTGCGTGCCGCTGATGGGTGAAGTATTGATTTTTTTCATACCTATATTATACCATACCTGACTTTACTGGGAGCTGGAACGATCAAGCAACTCCTCTTTTGAGGAGCATGTTCCGGCTGAGCCGGGTCCGAAGCAGGGCGAAGCTTCGCTGAGGAGAGGCTCA
>CAMMXR010000021.1 GCA_946500965.1 uncultured Candidatus Saccharibacteria bacterium
ACGGAGGGGGTGGGGAAGCTGGCGCGCGAGAAGGGGGCGATTGCCGTAATGATTTCTCCGAACGTGGAGGCGCAGCCGCGGGATGCCGAGTGCCGGGTGGTGGCGGGGAAGGACCATTTGGCGGTGAAGGGGGAGTTGGGGCGGCTGGGGTATAAATATCTGGGGGAGTATGAGCAGGCGAAGTGGCAGTATGTGCTGGAATTGAAGGGGCAGACGGCGGAGGGGCTGTTTAATGAGTTTCGGTCGGGACATCGGTGGCAGATTCGGCGGGCGGAGAAGGACGGGGTGCGGGTGCGGGAGTTGGGGGAGGAGGAGCTGGGGATTCTGAAGGCGATCGCAGCGGAGGCGGGGGAGCGACACGGGTTTTTGGATCCGGAACTGGAGTATTATCGGTCAATGAAGGAGTATTTTGGGGAGCAGGTGAAGTTTGTGGTGGCGGAGATACCAGCGGCGAAGCTCAGGCAAGAACGAGAAAAGGCTGAGGGGCCAGAGGTAACAGTGGAGGACGGGGCGATGGTGCCGCTGGCGGCGGCGATGTTTGTGAATGATGGGCGGGAGATGGTGTATCTCTATAGTGGGTCGGCGCGGAAGTATCAGAAGTATGGTGGGGCGCATCTGATTCAGTGGAAGATGATTCAGAAGGCGCTGGCGACGGGGTGCGAGCGGTATAACTTTTACGGGGTGCGGCCGGTGGCAGGAGACGGGGTGTATAAGTTCAAACAGGGGTTCCGGGGGCACGTGGAGGAGCTTTTGGGGACGTTTGCGCTGCCGGTGGGGGTGCTGGGGAAGGTGTATGTGGGGCGGATTCCGGAGAAGGAGATGAGGGAGGTGAGGTAGAGATTGACGGTTTGGTGGTCATTTGATAGAATGGAGTTACAAATCCCGACGCAGGGAAGAACCGAACGCAGTGAAGCTGCCTGACGCGAACCTGCACTGAGACACGCTGCCACATAGCGTGTCTCTTTTTTGTGGCGGCGGGGTTGGCGGGGTGTTGTGAAAAATACTTGCGGGGGCGGGGCGAGGGGAGTATAATAGGGGAAAAGTGAGGTAAAATGTTAGATATTTTTATTACGTCGCGGGTACGGAGGAAGATTGTGGTGGTGTTTGCGAAGTATCCGGATTTTAAGACGCACGTGCGGGCGCTGGCGAAGCTGATTAAGGAGGACCCGGGGAACATTCAGCGGGAGTTGCAGCGGCTGGAACGGGGCGGGTTTTTGATTATGACGCAGAAGGGGAACACGCGGATTTATCAGATGAATAAGCAATTTCCGCTGCTCAAGGAGCTGCAAAGTATGGTGATTAAGTCGCAGCAGATGTCAAAGAGCGGGCGGGTGGATAAGACGATTGGATAAGGGCGCAGTCGGCTGGCTGGGGGGCGGGGCGGCGAGGTTGAGCGGGGAGTTGAACAAGAGAATAATGAAAGATGAGTAAGATTTTTGAACAGCTGGTGGAGAAACGGGGGTTGACGCGGGAGTTTTTGGAGCCGCGGTATGAGAAGTGCGCGGCGCCGGGGGAGCTACCGGATATGGCGGCGGCGGTACAGCGGCTGGGGCAGGCGAAGGCGCGGGGGGAGAAAGTGCTGATTTATGGGGATTATGACGTGGATGGGGTGACGGCGAGCACGGCGCTAGACGAGGCGCTGCGGCTGGCGGGGATTGAGGTGGCGGAGGTGATGCTGCCGAATCGGTTTACGGACGGATACGGGATGAGTCGGAAGGTGGTGGAGCGGGCGCGGGAGACGGGGGCGAAGCTGGTGGTGACGGTGGATTGTGGGAGCCGGAATCAGGAGATTGTGCAGGAGCTGCTGGAGGCAGGGGTGGAGACGGTGGTGACGGATCATCACGAATGCGGGGAGACGCTGCCGGCGGCGGTGGCGGTGGTGAATCCGAAGCGGTGGGATGTTGGTGCGGCGGGCGGCGGGGCAGGAAAGAGCGGCCTTGGTGCGGCGGGGATGGAGACGGGTGGTGTGGAGCTGCGGGAGTTGGCGGGAGTGGGGGTGGTGTTCAAGCTGGCGCAGGCGCTGGTGGAGGCGGGAATGATATCGGCGGGGCAGGAGAAATGGCTGCTGGATTTGGTGTTGATTGGGACGATTTGCGATAGTATGCGGCTTCGGGGGGAGAATCGGCGGCTGGTGTATTATGGGATGAAGGTGCTGGAGAAAACGCGGCGGGTGGGGCTACAGGAGCTGTTGCGGACGGCGGGGGTGAAGCGGCTGGGAGGGAGTGCGATTGGGTTTCAGGTTGGGCCGCGGCTGAATGCGGCGGGGCGCATGGAGACGGCGGAGAAGGCGCTGCGACTTTTGATGACGCGGCGGCGGACGGAGGCGGCGGCGCTGGCGATGGAGCTAGAAAGGTTGAACCAGGAGCGGCGGGCGCAGCAACAGGCAGCGGTGCGGGAAATTGGGCGGCGCGGGGTGGGGGCGGCGCCGGTGATTGTGGAGGCGGGGGAGTGGCACGAGGGGATTCTAGGGATTATAGCAGGGCGATTAGTGGAGGAATATCAGAGGCCGGCGTTTGTGCTGGCGCAGGTGGGGGATTGTTATAAGGGGTCGGGGCGGAGTTTTGGGGATTTTAACTTGGCGGAGGCGCTACGAGCCACGGAGAAGTGGGTGATCGGCGGAGGTGGGCATGCAGCCGCCTGTGGGGTGAAAGTGCCGCTAGGAGGCTTAGAAGGCTTCACAGAGGCAATTAACCGTTATTATGAGGGGCTGGGGCTACGGGAGCAGGAGCGGTTTTTGGAGTTGAAGGAGGATTTGGTGGTGGAGAACTTGGCGGAGCTGTCACTGGAGCTTGCGGAAGAGTTGCGGCAGTTGGAGCCGTTTGGGGAGGGGAATGGGGAACCGCGGTTTTTGCTGCCAGGGATGCGGGTGGTGGAAGCGGCACGGTTGGGGGCGGAAGGGCAGCATCTCAGGCTGGTGGTGGAGGATGAGCGGGGCGGACGTTTGAAGCTGATGCGTTTTTTTGCGCCGGAGGCGGAGCTCACGACGCGAGTGGGGGAGAGGGTGAGCGTATGGGTGACGGTGGAGGAGAATGTGTTTAGGGGGACGCGAAGCGTGGAGGGGCGGATTGAGCGGTTGGAGCGAGCGTAAGCTCGCCGGTCGCTCAATCCGCAGCAAAAATCCGCCCCGAGGGGCGGATTTTTTGTGGGGAGACCTATTTGAGGCCGAGGCGCATGCGTTCGGCTTTTTCGGCGCGGCGGGCTTCGCGGATGATGGCCTTGTTGCGGCGCTCGCGCTTAGAAATCGGCTTGGAAAAACGCATCTGAGATTTCTTGAGGGGCATAATTCCACTCTGAAGGACCTTGCGGTTGAAACGACGGATGAGGTTTTCGTTGGCCTCGTTCTGGTCTTTTCTAGTAACTTTGATTGCCATATTGAGAGCATTATACCAAAAATGGGGCGGAATGACAAGTCTGATTTTTGGAGAAACTATTGTATAATGGGGGAAAGGAGCAAATATGATTATATTGATGGGCCTCGCGGGGTCGGGGAAGAGTACACAGGGGCGGATTCGGGCGGAGCGGGAGGGGGCCGAGTGGCTGTGGGCGGGGCGGGTGCGGCGGGAGACGCAGGGTCCGGCGATGGGGGAAGTAATGGATGGGGGGGAATTGGTGGATGATGAGCTGGTGATTCGGCTGATGGAGGCGCGGATGGCGCAGGCGGAGGCGGCGGGGAAGCCGGTGATTCTGGACGGTTATCCGCGGACAGTGCGGCAGGCGAAGTGGGTGGCGGCGCGGCCAGCGGTGTCTGACGGAGCGGAGGGAGCAGAGGCGACAAGTGGAGTAGAGGCGAGCAGAGCGGCGGGAGTGCGGGCGGTGATTTGGCTGGAAGTGCCAAAGGAGGAGCTGATTCGGCGGCTACAGCTGCGGGGACGGTCGGATGACCAAGATGCGGCGGCGATTGAGGAAAGGCTGAAAATCGTGAAAGAGAATGCAGATGAGGTGTGCCATATTCTGGCGCAGAAAGGGGTGCGGATTCTGGCGGTGGATGGGTTGGGGACGCCGGAGGAAGTGACGGAACGGGTTTGGGAAACTGTACAAAAGGAGATAGAGAATGAGTAAAAAATGTGTTCAGAAAGAATCGCCAGCGGAGCTGGAGCGGAAGATTGCCGCGATGCGGAAGGGGGGACGGATTTTGGGGGACCTATTGAGAGATTTGAAGGAATATGTGCAGCCGGGGATGACGGGGAAGGAGATTGACTCGTGGGTGCGGCGGGAGATTGAACGGCGCGGGGCGCGGGTGGCGTATGATGACCTGGTAGAGGATCCGTTTCCGGGGGCGATTTGCATTTCGGTGAATGACGAGTTGGTACACGGGGCGCCGACCGATGAGGTGTTGGAAGAGGGGGACAAGGTGTCGTTCGATTTGGATATTTGGTATGACGGATATTATGTGGATTCGGCGTTTACGATGCTGGTGGGCGGTAAGGGGTCGCCGGCAGTGAAGCAGATGATTGCGACCACGGAGCGAGCGATGTGGGCGGGGATTGAGGTGGCGCGAGCGGGGGCGCGGATTGGGGATATTGGTTATGCGGTGGAGAAGGTGCTGCGGAAGGGGAAACTGGGGGTGATTGAGAATTATGTGGGGCACGGGATTGGTAAAGAGATGCACCAGGCGCCGGACGTGCCGAATTACGGGGTGCGGGGGCACGGCTATCAGTTGAAGGTGGGGGATGCGATTTGTATTGAGCCGATGTCGTGTCTGGGGAAGCCGGCGAATTACATTGACCGGGAGAGTAGCTGGAGGGTGGAGATGAAGGACGGGTCAATTGGCTGCCACTGCGAGCATACGATTTTGATTACGGAAGACGGGTGTGAGGTCTTGACGCTGCCAGGAAAAACGTTATAATAAGCTTATGGATGAAATATCGCGGTATGCAGTCGGGCTGGATGTCGGCACGGGCAATGTGCGGGCAGTAGTGACTGGCATTACGAGCGATGGGGGCTTGAATGTGGTGGGGTATGGCGAGGCACCGAATCAAGGGATGCGCAAGGGGGTGGTGGCGAATTTGAACGGGCCAGCGCAGGCGATGGATGCGATGCTGGGGGAAGTGGAACGGATGAGCGGCTATGAGGTGAACTCAGCGGTGCTGAGTGTGAACGGAGCGCAGATTGCCACAACCCGGACGGAGGGGATGATTGCGGTGGGGGCGGTGGAACACGAAGTAAATGAAGAAGACCTGGCGCGAGTGGAGGCGGTGGCGCTGCAAGGGCGGCTGCCGGCGAATCAGGAAGTTTTGCAGGTGGTGCCGCTGCAATTTGTGTTGGACGGTCAGGCGGGGATTAAGAATCCGCTAGGAATGACGGGTTCGCGGCTGGAGATGCGGGCGAATGTGGTGTCAACGATGGCGCCGAATTGTGAGAATCTGCGGCGGGCGGCGGAGGCGGCGAACGTGACGACGGAGGCGCTGGTGCCGAGCGTGGTGGCGGCGGCGCGAGCGGTGCTGTCGGAGCGGCAGCGTGAGAACGGGGTGGCGGTGGTAGATATTGGGGCGGCGACCACGGGGGTGGCGATTTACGAAGAGAATGATTTGCAGTATGTTGGGGTGGTGCCGCTGGGTTCTAATAACATCACGAATGACCTGGCGGTGATGTTGGCAGTAGATACAGAGGTGGCAGAGGAAATCAAGCGGCGGTTCGCGAGTGGGGTGGCGGTGGAGACGGAGAAGCCGGTGATGCTGAAGTGGCACGGGCAGGATTTGGAGTTTGAGCGGGCGCAGATTGATGAAGTGGTACAGGCGCGGCTGAAGGAGATTATGGAAATGGTGCGCAAGGAACTAAGGCGGGCGCGGTATGAACAGCGGCTGCCGGAAGGGATTGTGCTGACGGGCGGGGGCGCGAAGATGCGGGGAATTGAGCAGTTTGTGCGGGAGACGCTGGCGGTGTCGGTGAAGATTGGGGTGCCGTCGGGGCTGAAGGGGGTGGCAGAAGCGGTGCAGAAACCGGAATACGCGGCGGCGGTGGGGTTGATGCTGCTGGCGACCGAAAATGAGCGTCATCAGGGCGGAAAGCGGGCGGCGAAGAAGCCGAAAAAGGCCGCAAAAGGGGGCTGGCTGCGAAAAATTATCAGTAAGTTCTGAAAATGTGTTATACTAGAATTAGATATAAATAAGCGAGGTAAAAGTTATGCCCGAAATTAAGCCAACAGAGGTAGAAAGTTCAGCAAGCATTAAGGTGGTCGGCGTTGGCGGCGCTGGTGGTTCAGCGATTGATCGGATGAAGGAGGTCGGGCTGTCGGGGGTGGAGTTTGTAGCGATTAACACGGACGCTCAGGCACTGCATCATTCAGCCGCCGAGACGAAGGTCCATATCGGTCACGGTTTGGGCGCGGGTGGCGATCCGGAAAAGGGTCGGGCGGCAGCCGAGGAAGCGCGGGAGGCGATTGCGAAATCGCTGGACGGCGCCGATATGGTGTTTATTACGCTGGGGGCTGGTGGTGGGACCGGTTCTGGTGCGGGCCCGATTGTGGCGGAGGAAGCCCGGAATAAGGACATTCTGACGGTGGGGGTGGCGACGAAGCCGTTTACGTTTGAGGGGGCGAAGCGGCGCCAGAATGCTGAAGAGGCGATTGAGAACTTGTCGCGCCAGGTGGACGCGTTGATTACGATTCCGAACGACCGGTTACTGCAGACGATTGACCCGCGGACGCCGCTCTTAGAAACTTTCCGGATTGCGGATGATGTGCTGCGGCAAGGTGTACAGGGGATTTCGGAGCTGATTACGGAACACGCGCTGATTAATCTGGATTTTGCGGACGTGAAGGCGGTGATGAAGAATGCGGGTTCGGCACTGATGGGGATTGGCCGGGCTTCGGGTGAGAACCGGGCGACCTTAGCGGCGCAGCAAGCGATTGAATCACCGCTGATTGAAGTGAAGATTGACGGGGCGCGCGGAGTGCTGTTCTCGGTGGCGGGCGGTGACAATATGGCGATGAGCGAGATCCAAGAGGCGGCGGAAGTGATTACTGGGGCGGTTTCGCCGGATGCGAACATTATCTTCGGGGCGTCAATTCGGCCGGAGCTGGGTGATGAGATTGTGGTGACGGTGGTAGCGACGGGCTTTGATTCGGAATATTACCGGCAGCTAGACGCGGAGCGGCAAGCGCAAGAACAGCTGGCGGCGGTAGAAGCGATGAAACAGGAAGCCGAGAAAATTGAGCAGGTAGAGCCGGTGGCGGAGCCAGCAAGGGAACCGCTGGATGCGGCGAGTGGGGATTTCACGGCGGAGAACCGGGCGAATATGTGGGATGCAATTCGGACGCCGGAACCGGAAGAAGATTTGGATGTGCCGCCGACCTTGCGGGAGCGTCTCCGGGGGAAGAAAGGCAATAAGGGAGCGTAGATGGTGAGGCTCCCGCGCGAGAGTCGGGGCGGTGAGCGGGGGGACGAAGGATGAGCTTTCCGCGGATTGGCGACAGTAAGGTTTTGGAAAGCCGCGAGACCGAAGATGGGACCACGATCCGACGGCGGCGGGTAAGTGCGGACGGCAAGCGGTTTACGACTTACGAGCGGATTGAACTGCCGCAGCTTTATGTGCGCAAGCGGAGTGGGAACCGGGAATTGTTTGATCGGGATAAGCTGGCGGTGGCGGTGCGGCGGAGCGTGGGGAAGTTTATGGATTCCGAGCTGGAAGTGGAAGAGGTAGTGAACCGGGTGGAGGATCTGCTGCGGGGATGGGGCGAGGATGAAGTGACGTCGCAGCAGGTGGGGAATGCGGTGCTGGAAGTGCTGGCGGAGCGGAACGAGGTGGCGTATGTGCGGTTTGCGAGCGTGTTTTTGCAGTTCCGGACGCTGGATGATTTTGAGCGGATTTTGCGGAAGCAACGAGAAAGGAAAGCGTAAGTGGGAAGGGCGGAAAGCATAAGCGGGGACGATGAAAGCATAAACGAGAAGGAGCGGAGATGAGAGGGATTTGTGTGTGGCGGCGGGAAAGTGATTATGGGCGGAGCGTGGAGGAATGGCTGCACGAGTTTGAGCGGCGGACGGGGCGGACGCTCACGAGCCTGAATCCGGACGAGCCGGAGGGGGAGAGCGTGTGCCGGGCGTATGATATTGTGGAATATCCGACCATGATGGTGGTGGATGAGAGCGGGTCGCCGCTGGCGATGTGGCGGGGGCAGAATCTGCCGACGTTTGATGAAGTGCTGCTGTGGCTGATGAAGTAGGGATTGACAGATTTTACTTCTTATGCTAATATAATGTATTATAGGGGGTTATGAGGCTTTTGGGCTGCCGCGAGGCAGCTTTTATGGTATAATTGAGGAATGAAATACAAAGCAGGGAGTCGCCGGCGGGCAGTTGAATACGAAAAAGCGCTGGTGGAATGGTGGAAAAAGAATAAAACTTTTGAACGGTCGGTGGAGCAGCGACCGATTGATCAGTCGTATGTGTTTTATGATGGGCCGCCATTCATTACGGGGATGCCGCACCACGGGACGCTGCTGTCGTCCATCGTGAAGGATGCGGTGCCGCGCTACTGGACGATGCGGGGGAAGCGGGTGGAGCGGCGCTGGGGCTGGGATTGTCACGGGCTGCCGGCGGAGAACTTTGTGGAGAAGCAGCTGGGGATTACGGACCGGCGGGAGATTGGCACGAAGTGGTCGCTGGAGGATTATATTCTGAAGGCGCGGGAATCAATGGTGGCGAATTCGGAGACGTGGGAGGGGACGATTGAACGGATTGGGCGCTGGGTGAACTTCCGGGGGGCGTATCGGACGATGGATAAGGATTTTATGGAGAGCGTGTGGTGGGCGTTCAAGACCTTGTATGAGAAGGGGAAGATTTACGAGGGGCGGAAGGTTTTGATGTATGATACGAAGTTTGCGACGCCGGTGTCGAAGTCGGAAGTGACGATGGATAATGATGCGTATCAAACCGTGACGGACCCGAGCGCGTATACACGATTTAAGCTTACGGAAGTGTCCGCGCGACAATTTTGCTCGGACACGCTCAAGGCCGCTCGGCCAAGCCTAGGGTCCGAGCAAAATGCCGCTGCGGACCTTGCGCAAGCTCAACCGGTGTATTTGCTGGCGTGGACGACGACGCCGTGGACGCTGCCGGCGAACTTGGCGCTGGCGGTGAAGCCGGGGATGGAATATGCGGCGGTGCGGGTGAGTGGGGAAGAGGGGGTGATGATTCTCGCGGCGAGTTTGCTGGAGAAGGTTTTGAAGGGTGCTGAATACGAGGTGGTGCGCACGGGGATTGAGGGTGCGGAGCTAGCGGGGTTGGAATATGAGCCGCTGTTCAAAAATCTGGAACAGGCTGAGCCGGAAAGTTATCACGTACTGGCGGCGGAGTTTGTGTCGGACACGGAGGGGACGGGGATTGTACACATTGCGCCGGCGTATGGGGAAGATGATTATGCTTTGGCGCAGGGGCATCAGGTGGGGTTTGCCGATGTGCTGGATGAGAATGGCTATTATCTGCCAGAGATGGCGGAGCAGCTGCATCAGCTGGGGGTGCGGGATACGGATGAGCACGGAATTGAAGTGTGGGCGGCGAATAAATTTATCGCAAAGTGTCTGGAAGAGGCGGGAGTGGTGTGGAAGATTGAGTATATTCAGCACGAATATCCGTTCAACCCGCGGTCTAAGCAGCGGATTATCTACCGGGCGTTTCCGAGCTGGTTCTTTGACGTGCAGGGCAGCAAGCCGCTGATGCTGGAGGAGAACGAGAAGATTAACTGGTTCCCGGGGTATTTGAAGCACGGGCGGTTTGCGAAGAACATTGAGCAGGCACCGGACTGGAACCTGTCGCGGGATCGGTTTTGGGCGACGGCGATGCCGGTGTGGAAGGGCGATAAGGGGACGGTGAAAGTGGTGGGGAGCTATGATGAGCTGTTTGAACTGTCAGGGGTGCGGCTGGAGGATTATCACCGGCCGTGGGTGGATGAGATTGAGTTTGAGATTGATGGGGAGCATTTTCGGCGGATTCCGAAAGTGCTGGACTGTTGGTTTGAGAGTGGGTCAATGCCGTTTGCGCAGCTGCACTATCCGTTTGAGAATAAGGAGAAGTTTGAGCGGAATTATCCGGCGGATTTCATTGTGGAATATGTGGGGCAGGTGCGGGCGTGGTTTTACTATGTGCATTGTGTGAACACGGCGCTGTTCGGGCGGAATGCGTACAAAAATGTGATCACGACCGGGACGCTGGCGGGGAACGACGGGCGGAAGATGAGCAAGTCGCTGGGGAATTATACCGATCCGAATGAGCTGATGGATAAGTATTCGGCGGATGCGCTGCGGTTCTTGCTGCTGAGTTCGCCGGTGCTGTCGGGGGAGGACTTTGCACTGACGGATAAGGATGTGAGTGATGTGCAGCGGAAGCTGGCGATGATTTGGAATGTATATGATTTCTTCGTGACTTATGCGGAGGTAGATGGGTGGGAAGCGCCCGAGAAGCTGTTCTCTTCGGAGCCGGTGAGCCTCTCCACGCTGAAGAATCCGTTGGATCGGTGGGTGGTGTCGCGACTGCATGAGTTGAATCAGGCGATTAGCGAAGGGATGGAAGAGTATAATCTGCCGAAGGCGCTTTCTGGGGTGCTGCCGTTTGTGGATGATCTTTCCAACTGGTTTGTGCGGCGGAGTCGGCGGCGGTTCTGGAAATCGGAGGACGACGGCGATAAGGCGGAGGCGTATTTGACGCTCTATACAGTGTTGACGCAGCTGGCGATGCTGCTGGCGCCGTTTACGCCGTTCCTGGCCGAGGAATTGTATCAACAGATGACGGGGAGTGGGGAGAGCGTGCATTTGCTGGATTATCCGATGGAGACGGAGGTGGACGAAAAGGTGCTGGATGAGATGGCGCGGGCGCGGAAGGTGATTGCGGACGGGCTGGCGCTGCGGATGCAGAAGTCGGAGACCGAAGAGCAGATCAAGGTGCGGCAGCCGCTGAATCGGCTGGTGTATGCGGGGGAGAAGCTACCGGAGATGTACGAGCAGATTATTGCTGAGGAAGTGAATGTGAAGGTGGTAGAGAACGGGGCGGAGACGTGGCTGGATAAGGAGCTGACGGCGGAGCTGCGCGAGGAGGGTCGGGTGCGGGATCTGATTCGGGCGGTGCAGGCGGCGCGGAAGAAGGCGGGGCTGCAGGTGGATGACCGGATTCGGCTGAGCCTCAGTGTGGAGGTGTCGGAGCAGTGGCGGGGGGTGCTGATGAATGAGGTGCTGGCGACGGAGCTGGGACAGGAGGGGAACTATGGATATGACGAGATTGCGAAGGTGGGGGGAGAGAATGTGACGATTTCGCTGGAGAAGGTGGCATAAGCGCCTGGCGCCACCACCCTGCGCTTCCGAACCTGCTCTTTGTCCTCGTAGGTGGCGCTCTCTTCAGCAAAAATGCTGTGCATTTTTGCTTCAGACCCGCGCCAGCCTAGTAACAGACTCGGACAAAGAGCAGAGTTCTCCGCGCGAGGCGTTGGGCGCCAGGGCTACGTTACCTCCTCCGGGTTCCCTCGCAAAAATTGCTTTTATTGGCAGGATTTGAGGTGTTTGAGATTCCAGAGTAAGAAACCAACACAACGGTCCTGGTCGGATTGGATGTCACTATTGAGAGCTTCTTGGATGCTGCGGCGGTAGGCGTTTTGGGTGAGTTTTACTGCCTCTTGGCAGGACTTCCCATCCAGGAGGGCTTTTGGTGCGGTAAACGCAGCGTCAAGGAACAGCCGCGCCACATCGTCTTGGAGCGGTTGGGAAATTTTAGTGGGGCGAGAAAGCATAATAAAACGCTCGTCGTAGCCAATGTATCCGCGAGTGCCGATCGCCATTGCGGATGGACCAAGAGTCTTAGCGGTATTGCAAGCCAAAACGTGTGCCGTCGTGCCTGACAATAGTTCTATATTTTGGGTGTCCAACAGAGTTTCCTGCCTGTGTCCTAAAATCCGATCATCTGCGCCGTGGCCATTCAGGCAAACAACATTAATAGATTTCTTACGTAGTATGCCACAAAAATGTTTGCGAGTGACTTTTTCTCTGTCAAGGTGAAACACCTGATGTTGGTGATACGCTTTCTCAAGCAATTGCTTAGTCCAAGCCCTGAGATAGCGGGTGATGTTGTCAGTTTCGGGACTAGTGACTAAGATGCGCATAGAGTTCCCCAGATTTGAGGGCATTGAAATATTCGCGGTCAATCGCGATGATGATTTGCCCTATCTCATCATTGGCCTTGACGTGGGAAAGTGCCTCGTCCTTTGTGATGTCGCCAAAATCGCCAGCGGAAATCACAAAGTCGCGCGGGAGTGACTGAAGGCGAGTGTAAACGAGCTGCTGGAAATCGGTCATATAATCTCCATATTAATTAGTTTTTGATAGATTTTGCGACCAAGGGCGGTGTCGCCGGCAATTTCCAAGTAGGCTGCATTCCAGGAGTAAGGCTTATCATCAATGACAGCTACAATCTCATTACGAATCTTCTCTGGGAGATTAGCGTAAATAGTCTGGAAGCGTGAATAATCCATAGCTATATTATACCGGAAGACTGGCGTTTGGCAAATTGTCACTGGTGAAAAAGCGGGAGCGGAAAGGGCTTGACAGGACGAAAACGCTCGTGTAAACTGGGGATAAGAAAACGTTTAAGTTAAGAATGAGGTTAGGCAGCGAAATGGGCAGCAAAATAGTCAGGGGGGGGGAGTCACTTATTAGGATTTAGCCGGCGGGCGGGGCGGCTGACGCGGGGGCTCTGTTTTGGGAAATTGCGGGCGCTGGCGGGAATGTCAGCGGCAGCCTTAGTAATTTTACTTGCGGCGATGATTTTCCCGGCGCTGCCGGAAGCGGCGCAGGCCGTGGAAGGCGAGACGGAGCCGGGGGTTGCGACACTGGCGAATAGCACGGTGGGGGTGAGCGTGCCGGCTTCAATTAACTTTGCAGATGTGACGCCGACGATGACGGGCGCGACCACCCAGGCGACGGCGGATGTGAATGTGACGACTTCTAACAGTGCGAGCTATGAGCTCTATATCTATGCGGCGGACGGCGACAATACGCTCCGCCCGAAAATCTCTTCTCTTGCCAACATCTCCGTTATCAATGCAATCGCCGGAGATGTTGGCCTAAGTAGTCTTGAGTCTAATACTTGGGGCTACACCCTTGGAACTAGCGCTGCGGGGAGTGATGCGACTTATCGGGCGGTGCCGAAGGATGCGTCGGCGCCGGTCCAGACAAAGGACACGTCGGCGACCAACGCGGCGGATGATACTTATGTGCTGACCTTGGCGGCGAAGGTGGATACGACGATTGCGTCGGGGGCGTATTCTAATACCTTGACCTTTGCGGTGGTGGCGGAACCGGCAATGGTGACGGTGGCGTTCAATGGGAACGGTGCCACTAGTGGCAGTATGTCGTCAATCAAGATCCCGGCGGGGGATTCGCAAGCGCTGCCTGGCAATACTTTCGTGCGGTCGGGCTATGACTTTACGGGTTGGAACACGGCGGCGAATGGGAGTGGGACGAGCTACAGCAACGGCGCGACGCTGACGACGACCACGGCACAGGCGGGGCAGACGATTACGCTCTATGCGCAGTGGAAATCGCAGGTGAACTACATCCAGAACTTCACGCTGGCGGACTGCCAATCGCAAGCTTCTAACGGTAATGTGGCAGTGGTAGACTCACGGGATAATAACTCCTACACCGTCCGCTATATCAACGGCGCTTGTTGGATGACGCAGAATCTACGGCTGGCTGGCGGCACTAAGCTCACCACGTCTGACTCTAACGTAACTCGGGATTACACCTTGCCGACCACGCAGCTTGCCGGTAACAGCCATTCCTATACTGCGCCGCAGACTACCATCAGTAGCAACACTTCCTACGGCGGCTATTACAACTATTGCGCCGCATCAGCCGGAACAGTCTGCTCCCAAACTCAGGCAAATGCCGACCAAGACATCTGTCCGAAAGGCTGGAGACTACCCACTCGTGCTGAACAAGAGGGCATTACTAGCTACACCTCCGCTTTCTCGCCTGTCCTTAGTGGGCGCTACTTCCGTGGCACGCTCCTCAATACCGGCTCCAACGGCAACTGGTGGTCGGCTACCGCGGTCGATAGCAGCCTCCAGTACTTCCTGTACTACAATGGTAGTAGCTTGTATACTATCGACAGCGACGGCGACAGGCACCACGGGTTCTCGGTGCGGTGTATCCGCTCTAGCTAGTTAGCTCTTGTGCCTTTCTCCCGACCTCCACGGAGAGCGTGCGCCGCGACCTGGGGGAGCGGCGCCCCGAAAAATTAAGGATAAATAAGAATGGCAACGACAAAGAAAACCAGCACTAAAACCACGACCGCCAAGAAGACGGCCGGGAAGGTGGTGGCGGCGGAGCAGCTGACGCTGGTGGTTGCGCTGCCGGTGGCGGCTGGGCCACCGGCAGCCGCGGCGC
>CAMMXR010000022.1 GCA_946500965.1 uncultured Candidatus Saccharibacteria bacterium
CCCCTCAATCTGTTCCCATCGCGTCATGACCCACGTCGCCTTCCCCAGGTCCACCCGCACTAGTTTCGGCTCCACCCGTGACACCACCCCCGTCATCACCGTCCCAATCTTATCTTCAAACGCCGCCAGCACCGCATCGCGCTCCGCCTCCCGCAGCCGCTGCACCACCACCTGCTTGGCCGTCATCGCTGCCACCCGCCCGAAGTCTGACACCTCCATGGACTCTTCCACCGTCTCCCCCACTTCCGCATCCGCCTTCAGTTTCCGTGCTTCCGCGAGCGGCATCTCCGTCGCCGGGTTATACGCCACCCCGTCTTCCACCACTTCGCGCCCCACGAACACCGTCGCCTTCCCCGAGTTCATATCTAGAATCGCGCGCACGTTCATCTCGCGGTCCCCGTGGTCTTTCCGCCACGCCGCCGCAATCGCCATCTGTACAATGTCCAGCACCGTCTCTTCCGGCAGCCCCTTCTCATCCGCAATCACTTGCACCATCGCAGCTAGCTGTTTCAAATCTAAACTTTCCATATTATTATCCTTTCTTTTATCTCCGACAAACTAAAAACCGCCCCTCTTCGGGTCGGCCGCTATCTGTCTACCTCTATCCTACCGCACTTTTTCCACCCCGTCAACCCCCTTTTCTCCCTCTCCCTTCTTGACTTTTGACAATAGATAGTGTATAACGTATAATCACGAATAGTTATGGCCTTTTCCGGGCATCCGCCCCGCCAGCTATCGCGCATCTTACCGTCCAAGGCGACCCCAGTTAGCCCCAGTCGCCCCGGCGACACAGGGCAACCCCCAGTAGGTCCAGCCGCCCTGGCACAACTCCCCGGCTCGTCCCTATCCACTACCGAAACTCCGAAGGAGGGGTATATATGTATTCTGTTCACTCCGACCATTCGCCCGTCCACCGTCCCACCAAGCCCTCGGATCATCTCGGCCCGCCCGATCTGCGCACCTTGCGCGTCGGCGCCGTCGTTACGCAGGGCAACCGCTATCTCCTGGTCCAGGAGAATCATCCCTCAGTGCGCGGCCTCTGGAATCTCCCAGCCGGCCACCTCAAACTCGGCGAGACCCTCACCCAAGGCGTCCTCCGCGAGATCAGGGAAGAAACCGGTTACAGCGTCACCCTTACTGGTATCTGTCAGTTAGGCCAGCGCGCCGAAGCCAGCAACCCCTATCTCCTGGTGGTTTTCACCGCGGTCCCTTCCGCTCACGATCTCACCGATTTTGACCCGGAAGAAATCCAGTCCGTCAAGTGGCTGACCTACGACGAGATCCGGCATCTCCAAGCCGCCGACCTTATCCGTAACCCTGATTTTCTACTCGGGGCCATTGATAACGTCCGCCAGCGTCTCGTCGCGCCCCTCAGCCTCGCCGCCTTGTACACCCCGCGCTGACTCTGCCGGACCGCTCTCGGTCCTGCCCAGTCTCCCGCCCCGACCCTGCCCCACCGGCGGGGTCTTTTTTTTAGCACTCTTGACACCCGAGTGCCAACGCGCTATAATCAAACCAAGTTAGCACTATTGACACACGAGTGCTAATGAACTACAATCAAATCAAGATTCCCATCAATCGTAAACCAAGAAATGGAGGAAACTATGTCAAAAATCATTGGTATTGACCTTGGCACCACCAACTCAGCCTTTGCCTACATGGTCGCCGGCAAACCCGAAGTGATCACCAACAGCGAAGGCGATCGCACCACGCCGTCCGTCGTCGCCGTCACCAAAAAAGGCGACCGCCTGATCGGCAAGGTTGCCCAGCGCCAACGCGTCACCAACCCCAAGAACACCATCTACGGCATCAAGCGCCTAATCGGCCGCAAGTTTGACGACAAAGAGGTCCAGCGCGACCTAGATATTATGCCCTACAAAATCGTCAAGAAGGGCAGCGGCGTCGCCGTGGAACTTGACGGCAAGGACTACACCCCTGAAGAAATCTCCGCGATGATTCTCTCCAAGATTAAGGCTGATGCCGAAGCCTTCCTCGGCGAGAAAGTCACCGAAGCTATCATCACCGTCCCGGCCTACTTTGACGACTCTCAGCGCCAGGCTACCAAAGACGCCGGTAAAATCGCTGGTCTTGAGGTTAAGCGCATCATCAACGAGCCCACCGCTGCCGCCCTCGCCTACGGCCTGGAAAGCAAGAAAGACGAACAAATCGCCGTCTTTGACCTTGGTGGTGGCACCTTTGATGTCTCCATCCTGGAAATTGGCGACGGTGTCTTTGAAGTGAAATCCACCAACGGCGACACCCACCTCGGCGGTGAAGACTTTGATAACATCCTCGTCAACTTCCTGATTGACCAGTTCAAGCAGGAATCCGGCATTGATATCAAGAACGACGCCGCCGCTATGCAGCGCGTCAAGGACGAAGCCGAGAAGGCTAAGAAGGAACTTTCTTCTACCACCTCGGTTGAGATTAACCTCCCATTCCTCAGCGCTGATGCTGACGGCCCCAAGCATTTTGAATACACCCTCACTCGCGCCAAGCTGGAAGAGCTGGTGGAGCCGCTCTTAAAGCGTCTTGCTGGCCCGGTAGAGAAGGCCCTAAAAGACGCCAAGCTCTCCGCTAAGGATATTGACGAAGTTGTGATGGTCGGTGGTATGACTCGGATGCCCGCCGTGGTCGCCGAAGTCAAGAAAATCTTCGGTAAAGACCCCATGCAGGGCGTCAACCCGGACGAGGTGGTTGCCGTCGGTGCTGCCATTCAGGGCGGCGTCCTCCAAGGCGACGTCAAGGACGTGCTGCTCCTAGATGTCACTCCGCTCTCACTCGGCATTGAGACTATGGGCGGCGTCTCCACCAAGCTGATTGAGCGCAACACCACCATTCCGACTTCCAAGTCCGAAGTTTTCTCTACCGCTTCCGATAACCAACCCCAGGTTGAGATCCACGTCCTCCAGGGTGAGCGCGAAATGGCCGCCGACAATAAATCCCTCGGCCGCTTCATCTTGGATGGTATCGCTCCGGCTCCTCGCGGCATCCCTCAGATTGAAGTCACCTTCAACATTGACGCCAACGGCATCCTGAACGTCACCGCCAAGGACAAGGGCACCGGCAAGGAACAATCCATCACCATCCAAAACTCCGGCAATATGTCCAAGGATGACATCGCCAAGGCCCAGGCCGAAGCTGAAGCCCACGCCGAAGAGGACAAAAAGAAGCGCGAAGCCATTGATGCCAAGAACCTCCTGGAGAACACCATCTACCAAGCTGAGAAGCTCCCCGAGGATCACAAGGACAAGATTTCTGACGATGATGCCAAGGCCATCAAGGAAGCCGTTGAGACTGCTAAGAAGACCTTGAGCGACACTTCCGCCGACAAGGACCAATATGAGTCCGCTAAGAAAGCGCTTGACCAAGTCCTAATGCCGATTGGCGCCAAGCTCTACCAGTCTGGCTCTTCGACCGACGCTAAGACTGACGCCCAGTCTAGTGACGCCAAGCCTGGCGACGACGCCGACGCCGTTGAAGGCGAAGTGGTTGATAAATAGTCCACGACCTCAACGGTCAGAGCCTCACCCGCCCGCGCGCCCGCTCACGCCCGAGGCGGCCACGGCCCGACCCACCGCTCCAAATCACCCCGCAAGGGGTGATTTGTGCTATAATAATCCCAAAACCACCCCAAAGGAGTTATCTATGTCAAAACTTTTTCTTGTCACCAACCCTGGTTCGTCCTCGCGCAAATACGCCCTCTACCGTGACGATGCTCTTGTCTGCTCGCTGCATTTTGAATTTGAAGGCAAAGACGTCGTCTGCACCCTCAAAACCCCCGACGGCGCCAAACAGAAACTCACTGGTTTCAAGAAACTCACCGATACCGTAGAATACGTCCAGCGCATCCTTACCGACCAAGGTTACCTCAGCGCCCAGTCCGAACTCTCCGCCATCCTCGCCCGGGTCGTTGCCGCCGGCGAATATTTCACCGCCGACCACCTGGTTGACGACGAATGTCTCCGCCAGCTTGAAATTGCCAAAGCCCGCACTCCGCTTCACGTCCCCGTGGTCGCCGCCGAAATCTCCGCCTGCCTCAAGGTTTTCCAGGGCACCCCAGTTATCATCATCTCCGACTCTGCCTTCCACGCCACCCGCGACGCTGTCCATACCAACTACGCCATTGACCAAGACCTCGCCCGCCGCGCCGAAATCAAGCGCTACGGCTTCCACGGCCTCTCCGTTGGCTCCATCGCTCACTACCTTGACCAGCACCAACTCGCCGCCGACAAGGTCATCGTCTGTCACCTCGGTTCTGGCAGCTCCGTCACCGCTCTGAAATCCGGCCAATCCTTTGACACCACCATGGGCTACACTCCGCTTGAAGGCCTAATGATGGCCACCCGCTGCGGTGACATTGACCCCGCCGCCGCCCTCGCCATCGGTCGCGAACTCAAACTCCAAGGCGACGACCTTGAGGCCTACCTCAACAAAAAATGCGGTTTCCTCGGCGTCACCGGCACCACCGATGATCTCCGCGAGGTCATCAGCCTCCGTGACGACGGCGACCCCAAGGCCAAACTCGCCTACGACCTCTTTATCTACCGCGTCCAGCGCGCCATCGGTCAAATGGCTGCCAGCCTGAACGGCGCCGACGTCCTCGTTTTCACCGCCACCATCGGCGAGCGCAACGCCGCCATCCGCCGCGACATCATCTCCGGCCTCAGCTACCTCAACTTCAAAGTCAACGACACCAAGAACGCCGACGGTCTCGGCGACCAATCACATTGCCTCATCTCTGGCCGCACTTCTAATCCAATCTATGTCATTCTCACCGACGAAACCGGCGAAATGATCCGTCGCGCCCGCACCCTGCTTGACCGCTAACCACCCTCCTAAGACCCCTATGAAATCCCCCAAGTCCCCCTATCCTCCCAACGACCAAGTCACTCCCGCCGAGACTGCCGTCCTGCTTGACCTCGCCGCCGCCTGCCTCCATCTCCCCGGCGACTGGGTTGAACTCGGCTGCTACAAAGGCGACACCTCTGTCCTGCTCGGCCGTCTCCTCCAGCAGCACCATCCCATTTCACCCGCCCCCACCAACTCCACCCACTCCGCCACCACCTCCACCCCTGCCGCTTCCGCTCCCGCCCCTCACCTCTGGATCTACGACTCCTTCGCTGGTCTCCCCGAGAAATCCCCCCAGGACCTCTCCGGCGCCGGCCAGCATTTCCAAGCCGGCGCCCTCACCGTCACCAAGCACGAGGTCACCACCAAACTCCGCCGCGCCGGCCTCAAGAACACCATCGTCAAAAAAGCCTGGTTCTCCGATCTCACCCCTGCCGACCTCCCCGACCAAATCGCCTTCGCCTTCTTGGACGGCGACCTCTATGATTCCATCAAAACCAGCCTCCGCCTCGTCGCACCCCGCCTGGTCCCCGGCGCCCGTCTCGTCGTCCATGACTACAACAACCCCGAACTCCCCGGCGCCGCCCGCGCTGTGGACGAGTTTCTCCGCACCCACCCCCGCACCCTCACCGTTAGACATTCTCTAGCAATAATGGTATAATACTACTATGGCAAAACGTGATTATTACGAAATCCTCGGCGTCTCTAAGAACGCCTCTGATGATGAGATTAAGAAGGCCTACCGCAAGCTCGCCCTCAAGTATCACCCCGACAAAAACCCCGGCAACAAGGAAGCCGAAGAGAAGTTCAAGGAAATCTCCGAAGCCCACGCCGTCCTCTCCGACAAGCAGAAGCGCGCCCGCTACGACCAATTCGGCCACGCTGGCGTCGGCGGCAACGGCGGCCCCAATCCCTTCGGCGGACAAGGGAACTACCGCTACTCCACCCAAGGTTTCAACTTTGACTTCGGTGGTAGCGGCGGTCTCGACGATTTCCTCGGCTCCATCTTCGGCTTCGGCGGCGCCCGTCGCCCTGCTCGCGGTGCCGACTATCGCACCACCGTTGTCCTCAGTTTTGAAGAAGCCGTTTTCGGCACCACCAAGGTCGTGGAAGCCGACGGCAAAGACATCAAGGTCAAAATCCCCGCCGGCATTGACGACGGTATGTCCATCCGCCTCGCTGGTAAGGGCGGCCCCGCTCCCAAAGGCGGCCAGAAAGGCGACCTCTACGTCGCTATCCGCGTTCGCCCCCACAAGCACCTCACCCGTGAAGGCAGCATTATTCTCTCCGAAGTCACTATCCCCATGGTTGACGCCGCCCTTGGCACCGAAGTTGATGTTGAGACCGTGGACGGCAACGTCCGCATGCGCGTCCCCGCCGGCACCCAATCCGGCACCCCCTTTAAGCTCTCCGGCCACGGCGTTCCCCTGATGCGCAGCGACGGCGACCGCGGTCCCCACATCGTCACCGTCCTGGTTGAAACCCCTCGCAACCTCTCCCGCAAGCAGAAGGAGCTGCTGGAAGAGTTCCGCAACCCCAAGAACAAAAAGCGCGGTTTCTGGAACTAACCCGCCCATGCCCGCTCCTAGACCCTGCCGCCGACCCCTGGCGCCATCAGGAGCCACCTCTTACGCTTGACATTTGACAAAATCTGTGCTATCATATAAAATATGAAGACTTCTACCCCCAAAAAGCCAGCCCTGCCAGCCCCCAGCCCCAAATCTCTCCCTCTCATCGGCAACAGCGCCCTGATTGAGGTCGCCGGCATTCAGTCCGTCCCGGCCAAGATTGATACCGGCGCCTCCTATTCTTCCATCTGGGCCAGCGACATCCAGATGCTCCCCAGCGGGGAACTAGAGTTTACGCTTTTCGCTCCGAAAAGCCCCCTTTACACTGGCGAACGCCTCCGGACCCGCCGCTATCGCGCCGTCCGCGTCCGCAACTCTACCGGCCAGGAAAGCATCCGCTATTCCGTCCCCCTCTCCGCCCTCATCAACGGCAAGCGCATCCGCGTCCGTTTCACCCTCGCCGACCGCCATCGCAACGATTTCCCCGTCCTGATCGGCCGCCGCACCCTCAAGAACAAGTTCCTAGTTGACGTCTCGCGCCTTGACGTCCCTTATAAATCTCGTATCCGCGACGCCAAACTCACCCGCGAACTCCTAAATAACCCTCAAAAGTTCCACCAGAAATATATCCATAAGCATTGACATATTAAACGTAAAGTGGTAAAATAGCCCCATGAAAATCGCTATTCTCTCCAACGGCAACGCCAACTACTCCACCAAGCGCCTGGTCGCCGAAGCCGAGCAGCGCGGTCACACCGTTCGCGTCATCAAATACAAGAACTGTTATCTCTCGCTGGACGAGAAGCACCCTCGTGTTTATTACCACGGCAAGATTCTCTCTGGCTTTGATGCCATCATCCCCCGCATTTCCAACAATATGACCCGCTACGGTTGCGCCGTCGTCCGCCAGTTTGAGATGCAGGGCCTCTGGACCGCCTCTAGTTCCATCGCGATTACTCGCGCTCGCGACAAGCTCCGCTCTCAGCAGATCCTCACCAAAGCCGGCATTGATACCCCGAAAACCCTCGTCTCCCGCAACACCGCCGACATTGACGACCTCCTGGAGCAGATTGGTCTCCCCGTCATCATCAAGCTCGCCTCCGGCACCCACGGCAACGGCGTTGTTCTCGCCGAGACCAAGAAAGCCGCCAAGTCCGCTCTCCAAGCCTTCTACCTCTACAACGAAGACGGCACCAACATCCTCCTCCAAGAATACGTCAAGGAATCCGCCGGCACCGACATCCGGGCTTTCGTGGTCGGCTCCCGCGTGGTCGCCAGTATGAAACGCCAATCCCTTGACGACGATTTCCGCAGCAACCTCCACAAGGGCGGCGAAGGCACCAGCGTCAAACTCACCACCGAAGAAAGTCGCATCGCCGTTAAAGCCGCCAAGGCCATGGGTCTCCACGTTGCCGGTGTTGATCTAATGCGCTCCAGCCGTGGCCCGCTGGTGCTTGAGGTCAACGCCTCGCCTGGTTTCGGCATTGAGCGCATCACCGGCCGCAACGTTGCCGAGAAAATCATTGACTACGTTGAACACAACGCCAGCCGCAAAAACTCCAAAGACAAAGTCGGCGCCTAACCCCGTGACTTCTTGCTCCCAGTTTAGTAGTTAGCGACCGCTACCTAGCTAACTCTTCTTTCCCATTGTTTTTTGCCCAATAAGCACTTGCTTTTTCGGACACTACCTAACCTGTTATGGCTAATTTCATAGTTGACAATCTCCCCAATAACAGCCTATAATAGCTCCAAACTTAATAAGGAGAGTGTGAATGAGAAAATATCAACTATTAACCGCTCTGGCACTAGCGGTGTCTTTTGGTGCCGTCGCTCCAGTTGCCACTTCAGCAACCGCAGGCGATACCGAAGCAGCTAGCTCCGTTGTGGCCCAGACTGAAGCTACCCATGTTCAAAATGGTACAGAATTCACTAAGGCTATCAATAATCCAGACGTCGCCCATATTATTCTAGATCAAGACATCAGTTCATTTCTCGCACTTGGTGGTGTTGGCTGGACCATTGATATTAAAGACCGCGAACTTACCATTGATCTTAATGGGCACGATATTACGGCTCCAGCTAGGGCATTAGATGCTATCGTTATTAAAAGTGGCACCGTTACTTTTACAGGTACTGGCCGCATTATTTCCCAGACTACAAACGGTGTCCCCGCCATCCTCACCGTCTATGGCTCCGACGATCCCGCTGCCGAGAATTACACCGTCGTCAATATCGGCCCCGACGTTGTCCTCACCCAGAAAGATGCGAGCGAAGATTCCGCCATCCAGAACTACGCAATCGCCGTCATGCAGACTAGCAATAATCATGCCTATGGAGTAGTAGTCAACCATTCTGGCCAGATTTCCAATACCATGTCCGGCATCTATGTTCACGGGACCATCAAAGATCTTGCTGGCAATTTCCCAGTCATCAACATCAATGACAACGCCGTTATCGATACTCGTGTCACTGGACTCTATGCCGCTGGCTACGCCAAATGGAATCTTGGTGCCGCTAATCTCAACGGCGGTACCGGCCTAAGTATCAAATCGGGTGATTTCACCCTAACCAACACGAGCGTCACGGCTGACGGTGAAGACGCCAATCCCAAGCCCGAAGGTAGCGGTATCTATGCGATTGGTGCCGCCATCCAGATTGAACAAAACAAGGGTTATGCTGGCAACATCAATCTCACCATCAACAGCGGTAACTATTCTAGCCTCAACAACAGTGCGCTCCTAGTCTATACCGACGGTACTGCGGATTCCCTCAGTAAACTCCAGGCAGTTGCCATTAACGGTGGCAGCTTCGCCGCCCAAACTGACCGACCGGTCATTCAAGTTTATCAACCCGAAGACCCCACCGTCGGCACTGTGCCGGATCAGGATATTATTACAATCACGGACGGTCAATTCACTTCCAAAGTCGCCGCATATGTTGTCGACGGAAAAACCCTAGTCGCGGGGACCGACGATGCCGGCAACTCCATTTGGTATGTCGCCAACGGTGTCTTTGACCCCGGGATCGATGCTCCTGCTAATCCTGATGAAGGCGCAGCCCCTGGCGAAGAAGCAGGGAACGAAGGCGTCGATGTCGTCGCTCCAGACTCCGGTGCCATCAGCGCTGCCCAGCACACCTACTTCACCAACGCCTCCGCCATCTGGGCCGGTGTTGCCGTCCTTACGGTTGCTGGTGCCATCATCGTCACCTGCCGCCGCTCTGACAAGCGGGCCTAAGCCGTCGGCATCAAACTACTTCCAGTTAAAGCCGCTCCGCCCCGAGCGGCTTTGACATGACCATCTCCCGACAGGGAATTACAATTTTTCCCGCCCTTCCCTATTGCCTTTTCGCTTATGCTTGGTAGTGCCCCGCAATTTTTGCTAGGCTGGAAGTATGACCCACCTGCGCCGCCTATTCACTTTCTGCCTCCGCTCTATCCACCACTCTTGGTGTCTCGTTGCCGCTATGGTCGGCTTTCTCGTCGGCTGCTTCTGGAGCGCCCTCAGCGGTCAGTATATTTATCTCGGCACCTCCGTCCTCATCGCAGCACTCAGCGCCATCATCCTCAGCCTACTCCTACCCACCCGCTTCAGCGCCATCTTCGCTCTCGCGCTCGGTTTCATGCTCGCCGAATGTCGCCTCGCCCCCGATCTCATCGCCCTTGAACAGTGGCGCGCCCTCGTCGGTCAGACCATTACTATTTCCGGCACTCTCACCGAAGACCCCTCGCTCACCTCCGGCCAAATCGCCCTCCAACTCGGCAACCTCCAAATCCACCCTGCCACCGACGCACCCGACCCGCCACCATCGCAGCCTGTGGAAAACCCTGTGGATAACCCTGTGGAAAACTCCAGGGAGGGAACTAGCACCCCGACCTCTCTCCCTGGCACCCTCTACGTCACTCTCTCCGGCTCCGACGGTCTCACCACCGATGATTTGCTGCGCTCCGACCACCTCACTCTCACCGGTACCCTCCAGGCAGGTTTCGGCACTTTCGCCGCCACTCTCTACCGCCCCACCGTCACCGGTTGGTCGCGCGCCTCGCCCGGCGATCTCGCAGCCCAGTTCAAACTTTGGTTTGCCGGCCTCGTCCAGACCTATATTTCCAGCCCCGCATCCGACCTTGGACTAAGCTATCTCTTAGGCTACAAAGCCGGTCTCTCCGACGAACTCAGCGACACCCTCCAAATCGTCGGTATGACCCACGTCGTTGTTGCCTCTGGCTCCCACCTCGGTATCTTAGTTGGCGCCGCCCGCAAGCTGTTCGGTCGCCTCTCCAAGTTCGCCAGCCTCCTCTTTTCGCTATTGCTGGTAGGCGCTTTCCTAGTCGTGGTTGGCTTCACCCCCTCTATGCTACGGGCCGCCTGCGTCACCGTCCTCACCCTCATCTTCGGCTATCTCGGCCGCCGCATTGCGCCTTGGCGCCTACTCCTGCTGGCTGCATTCATCACTCTCGTCCTTGACCCTCTCAGTTGCCTCAATCTCGGTTGGCAGCTCTCCTTCGCCTCCTTCGCCGGCATCCTCGTCCTCGCTCCGCGCCTCCAGACCCTCTTCTACGGCGGCAAACGCCCCTCTTGGCTCGCCAGTTCCCTCATCACCAGCTTCGCCACTCTCCTGCTCTGCGCCCCGCTCCTAATTTACACCTTCGGCAACCTCTCCCTACTCTCCATCGTCGCCAATCTCGTCATCCTCCCCACTCTCCCCGCCATTATGCTACTCGTTCTTCTTACTGGTGTCACCAGCTTCCTCCCCTTCCTCGCCACCCTTCTCGGTCAACTCGCCCATCTCCTGCTCTCCTTTCACCTCTGGTTTATGGATTTTCTCAGCCAATTTTCCAGCCTACTTCTAACCCTTCCGACCGCCGATCCCCGCGTTTTTCTCGTCTATCTCCCCATCCTTCCCCTTTGCCTCCCCGCCTCCATCTGGACTAAGCTTCGCCAATTCCTCAAAAGCTGTTATAATAAACCTCATGAAAGTCCGTTCCGAATCCGAGATGCTTGAACTCGGGCGCTGCCTCGCTCTTGACCTAGCCCTGCCAGCGGTTTTTGAGCTGGTGGGTGATGTTGGCACCGGCAAAACCACCTTCACCCGCGGTCTTGCCGCTGGCTTGGGTGTGACTGAACCTATCACCAGCCCTAGCTTCACCATTTCCAAGCGCTACTATTTCACTAGCGCCGACGGTCAGCCCAGCGAACTCGTCCACTACGACTTCTATCGCCTACCCGACCCCGGCATTATGTCAGACGAACTTGCCGAAACGCTCAGTCGCCCCAACACCGTCGTAGTTGTTGAATGGGGTGAGGACGTCGCCGACCTCCTGCCCGACCGCCGCATCCGCCTCAACCTCACCCTCACCGACGACGGCAGCCGCGAAGTTGTCATTACTCCAGTTCATCGGGAGTCCCGCCCATGAGACTTTACCTAGACACCTCCACTCCCACCTGCGTCCTCAAGCTTGACGACCATACCTACACCTGGGAAGCCGGTCATTCCCTCGCCGAACACCTCCTGGCGTTCATTCATGACCACCTCCAATCACTCGGCTACGACTGGTCCGACCTCACGTCCATTACCTTCTTCTCCGGCCCCGGCTCCTTCACCGGTCTCCGCATCGGTGCTGCCGTTGTTAACGCCCTCGCCGACCAGCTCCATATCCCCCTCTACGACCACACCGGCCAGCCACGCCCCATCATCATTCCCAACTACGGCCGCCCTGCCCGCATTTCCACCCCCAAGAAATAGCCCCAGAAAGATTTTTCGTGTTATAATATACTCGGAAACTTATTAATTTTATATTTTTGTTACCCCGTCGGTATAGAGAAAAATACCGACACGACAATTAGAAAGGCACAATATGGAAATTATCGCAATTGTCATCGCCCTCGTGCTCGGTGTGGGCGCCGGTGCTGGTGGCATCTTGGCTTACAACAAGAAAAACGAAAACGGCGGCAAGACCAAGGCCGATGACTTGGTGCGCCGCGCCAAGAACGAAGCCTCCGACATCGTCCTCCAGGCTAAGAACGCCGCTGCCGACCTCGCCGCCAAGTCCCAGCAGGAAGAATCCGAACGCCGCCGTGAGTGGAAAAAGACTGAATCCCGTCTCAATGAGCGCGAAGCCAACCTTGACAACAAACTAGACCAGCTTGAACAGAAGTCCGAGCGGCTCACCCAGCAAGAAAAACAGCTTGACGACCTCAAGGCCGAAGTCCGCGACATCCGCGACCGCCAGCAAGCCAAACTGGAAAAGATCGCCGGTCTCTCCAAGGAAGCTGCCCGCGACAAACTAATGCAGATGACCGAGCGCGACATCAAGCAAGACCTCGCCAACCTCGTTGTCAAGGAGCAGAAAGAACTCCGCCACGAGATTGACGAAACCGCCCAAGCCATGCTGCTTACCGCCATGGAGCGTATGTCCTCTGAAGTTACCGCTGACCGCACCGTCACCGCCTTGAAGCTCCCCGACGACGATATGAAAGGCCGCATCATCGGTAAAGAAGGTCGCAACATCCAGGCCCTCCAGCGCGCCACCGGTGTTGACATTCTGGTTGATGACACACCTGGTATGGTCGTCCTCTCTAGCTTTGATCCCATCCGCCGCCAAGTCGCCCGCTATGCCCTTGAACGTCTCATGAAAGACGGCCGCATCAATCCCGCCTCCATTGAGGAAGCCGTCGCCAAAGCCGAACGCGAAATTGAGAAAGAAGTTGTCCGCGCCGGCGAAGACGCCGCCCGCGAAGTCGGCGTGGTTGGTATTCCCCGCGAGCTCATCCATCTCCTGGGCGAACTCAAGTTCCGCACTAGCTACGGCCAGAACGTCCTGCTCCACTCGGTTGAGATGGCCCACATCGCCGGCATGATTGCCGACGAAGTTGGCGCCGACAAGCGCGTCACCAAGACCGCCACCCTGCTCCACGACATCGGTAAGGCCGTCACCCACAAAATTGAAGGCAAACACGCCGAAATCGGCGCCGAGCTCGCCAAAAAATACGGTATGTCCGATGCCGTCGTCCATGCCATGGCCGCCCACCACAACGATATTGAACCCACCACCCCCGAAGCCGTCATCGTCAAAATCGTTGACGCTCTCTCCGCTGCTCGCCCCGGCGCCCGCAACATCTCCGCCGAAAACTTCGCTGAGCGGATGCGCGACCTTGAAAATATCGCCACCAGCTTCCCCGGCATTGACAAAGCCTACGCCATCTCCGCCGGCCGCGAAATCCGCGTTATCGTTGAGCCCAAGCAAATTGACGACCTCTCCGCCCTCAAGCTCGCGCGCGACATTGCCAACAAAATTGAAGCTACCATGTCTTACCCCGGCGTTATCAAAGTCAATGTGATTCGCGAGACCCGCGCCGTTGAGTATGCCAAGTAGCCGCCCCAAGTCCGCTCCCGCCAACCAGCCCTCACTCTCCGCCAAGCCCGCCCCGACCCCTATGCCCCGTCCCAAACCCAACTCCTTCCGCTCCGC
>CAMMXR010000023.1 GCA_946500965.1 uncultured Candidatus Saccharibacteria bacterium
GGGGTCGGTGGCGCCTTGATTCTTGAGGTAAGTGTCTAGGCGGGTGCGGAGGGCGGTGCTGGACTGGACGCCGGAGCTACCGAGGTTAGTGGTGTTGTTGGCGATGGTGAGCGGGGAGTTGTTGTAGACGTCTTGGTAGCTAGAGCCAAGGGCGAGGGCGGCGCCGGAGGTGAGACCATTGACGGTGCCACCGATGACGTTGAGGTATTCGGTCCAGGAGCCGTAGAGGGTGACGTGGTTACTGGCGAGATCGCCCATATTAGCGGGGACATGGCGAGGCGAGATGGAGGTCTGGACGCCGCCGTTGGTGAGGATGCTATTGTTCCAGGTGGACATGGAAGGTTTTTTGGCGATGGTGCGACACACCGAATCAAAGATGTGCCAGTAAGATCTCCCTGCGGGCTGCCAGCCGCTTTCGGTGGTATAGTACCAATACTCATAGCGGTAGCCAAAGCTGTTGCAGTATTTGTCACCCACATAATCTGGTACAACTACTGCATGGTTAGAGCCGACATTGTGGGTTTTGCCGCTGTCGCTCTCGTCATAGCCAGTTGCTCCCGGATTATTATTGTCGGAGTCTTTGGCGGAAGAGAAGGTACTACAATTGCGGTTATTGGTTTTATTGTTGTAATAATTGCAGACGCCTCCACCTTGGTATCGGCGCTCACCCTTAGTATTGTCGGCGCTGTATGGATTAGTGTTGTTGACTTGATAGATAATGGGCTGCCACTCAACTAGACGTCGCGTGTCATAGGTTTTGCCAGAAATATTCCAGCCGATGGAGTCAGCATTCTCGCCGGTATACATAAGCGTGCCATTCATGGTGCCGGTTGAGTAGGGACTACCGGAGGGGTCAGCTGGGCGAGTGACTTCTACGCAGACTTTGGAATAGTTGGAGCCGCTAGAGCCGGACTCGTAATACTCCCAATAGTCATGAACCCACCTATAATTGGGCCATCTACCCACTCTCTTTTTGTGTTCTATCCGCCCAAAGCTAATGTATTTTGGGCTATAGGCATTGGTCTGACACACTGTTTTGGTCTCGCCAGGGTTAAGTTTTATACTAATAGTATTAGTATCGACTGTAGAACTGGCGCTATACTTTCCATAGACAGAATAGGTGCCGCTATTAGAATAGTTTGCGCCCGTAGTGGTTACTTTCCAGTTAGTAGATACTGTAGGGAAGGTGTCCTTGGCGTCATAGCTACCATTGTTGATATAGAACATGGTATGAGCGAAATCAATATTAACTGTCTCGTCATCAGTACTAAATTTTAGCTCTGAGTAGCCATCGCGGGGAGAAGTGGTGGACATCGTTGGTCCGTCGCTAAGCCCTGAGACCGTGGCTTTGGATTCGGATTCAAAGTGAGCATCGCCGGCGCCGGTTTCGGGTGTTGGATCGGGATCGGGCTCGGGATCGGGAGGATTCCATTCTTGATCGTAGCAGAACCAGCTGACGTCCTGCCACTCAAAACCGTTGGTAGCCTGATGATCAAGTGCCTCCTGGAATGCTATTTTCGCTTCGTCATAGCCGACAGAACCGTTCACTACTCGGAAGGTAGCAATGCCGCTACCGTAGGGGGAGCGGAGTTTATTGACCTGGAGAAGTCCAATTTGTTCGCCGAGGCTGGCGCCGGTGCCGGCATTGTATTTTTCTAGGGCGAGGCGGTAGTAACCGCCGTGCTGACCACATCCGGAAACAGTTCCTCCCGTCACGGTACCAGAACTAGTGCCAGGAATATAAACATCTCCGGTATCGCGCGGGATAGAGTAATAACGCCAAGTGGCGCCATAACAGGTGTCCCAATATGTCCCGGTGTAGCCATCTGGGGCGCAGCCGCCGCCGTGAACGCCACCCTCGTCGCCTGCCGCTGCAAAGACGATCTGCGCAGAGATGGTCAGCAAGCAAACGGCGCCGAGCGACCCGCATAGAAGTCCTAAAGCTTTTCTTAGCCTACTCACTGCTACCTCCTTGTCCATTACCTTCAGCACGACTTAACTCATAAACTAGATTGATATATTCTTCGGCCCGGGCGTAGTCACCGCCTTCCTGATAGGCATTTGACCCGACGTTGTAATAGATGATCTGCTGATCGAGCGGGAGCTGATCGGGGTCAACCTCGTCAAAGATCTCACGGACGCTGGCATAGTCACCGTTTACGCCGTAGAACATGATCTTAGAGAGCAGAATCTGATTCGCATAGGCTGCATCGGCGTCGTTTTGAGTGGCAGACTCAAAGATTGCATCCGCGGCAGCCTCGGCGTCGCCACCGTTATTAGCCGCGTTTTCAAAGGCTGATTGGGCAGCATTGCTGAGATTGGAAAGCTCTTCGGTGGAGCCGGTTGTTAGGACGGTAGGATCAACGACCACCGGGTCATCCTCGGCTGGAGTGGTATTGATTTGAACCAGCCAGACGATCAACCAAATCAGCAACCCGATGACGATGAGGCCACCGAGGATGCTGAAGACGATGATGAGGATTTTGCGAGTCTTTTTCTCGGCCTGTTTTTGCTTCTCGGCCTCTTTGCGCTGCTTGGCGAAGATGTCCTGGGGCTTGGCGGTCTCAACGCCGATGTCCTTAGACTTAAACTGCACCGCATCCGGTCCCTTGGGAGGATTGGGGGGAGTTTTAGGGGTAGTATTTGAAGGTTGTGATTGATTGGCCGACTCGCTCATGGTTATATATTAGCATAAGTTGAGAAAAATGTGAAACTTAGCTACCGAAGAGGAATTGGAGCCACTGCTGAATGTTGCTGGTCTCGGCGACGGCGGTCTCGGTAGTGGCATCGTTCGCGTGCTTGGTGCGGGCAGCGAAGGAGTTTTCGGGGAGATAGACGAGGGTCTCGCCGGGGAGGATCTTGTTCTGATACTTGCGGGCGGCAAGTTCTTGGTATTCGGCGGAGGCGTAGTATTCGTTTTCAAGCTCAAGCGTTTCCACCTCAAGCTCCAGCAGGGCGAGTTCGCGGCGGCGGTTTTGGATTTCCTGGGCGAGCGACCAGTTGCGTGACATGGCAGAGATGGAGCCCCAGGTCCAGGCCAGACAAAAAGCGAGTGCGACCAGCAGCACGACGTTATCAAAAACCAGTAGGTCATGTTTCAACCAATAGCGGAATTGGCGCAATTTGGTGCGGGTATTGCTCATGCTAGACTTATTATAACACGCTAATCGGTGTCGGTATGGAAGCGCTGATGGACTTCTTTGAGATGCTGGTCGGTGACGTGAGTGTAGACTTGGGTGGTGGAGATGTCGGCGTGGCCGAGCAGAGCCTGGACGGAGCGGAGGTCGGCGCCATTCATAAGTAGGTCGGTGGCGAAACTGTGACGGAGAGTGTGGGGCGAGACGTGCTTCGTGATGCCGGCGGCACGGGCGTATTTTTGGACGATGCGCTCAATGGAGCGGGTGGTGAGGCGGCGGAAGTTGCCAGAGGTGTCGGTGTCGCCCTGGCGGCGACTGTAGCTCAAGAAGAGCGGGGCGAGGCGGTCGCTGCGGGCGTCCAGATAGGCTTGGATGTGGTCGGCGGCGGACTCGGAAATGAAGGTGGGGCGGTCTTTACTTCCCTTGCCGCGGACCATAAATTCGCGGCGTTCAAGGTTGATGGAGCCACGGTTGAGGCCGGCGAGCTCGGAGACGCGGAGGCCGCCGGAAAAGAGCAGCTCAATGATGGCGCGGTCACGGAGACCGATTTCGGTGTCGGTAGGGATTTCGGCGAGCAGGCGTTCTACTTCGTCATAGTTTAGGAAGGTGACCTGCTTGCGAACGACGCGGGGGAGTTCAATGAGGCTGGGGTCAAGGGTGGCGATGTCGCGCTGGGCGAGGTATTTGAGGAAGCCGCGCAGAGCGATGAGGTGGTAGGCCTGGGTGATGGGGGCGAGGGTGTGGCCTCTGGCGTCGGCAATACGGTTGAGACGGAGGCGGTACTTGCGGATGAGTTCGCGGGTGAGGTCGCCGGGCTTAAGGTCGTAATCTTGGCCGGAAATCTCCCCGGCTAGCTCAATGAAGCGCGTGAGGTAGTGTTCGTAATCTTTGATGGTGCGCTGAGAACGGCCGCGCTCAACTTCCAGGTGTTCAAGGAAGTCAGGGAGAAGGTCGGAGAGGGTGGGGGTGGTCATAGGTGTATTATAGCATAAGTGGCAACGGTTGACGGCTAAGGATATGATCTTTTGTATGATCTTAGCTAGCTGATGGCTAGCGGTTGCGGTTGTTTTGTCCGTTTGAGCTGTTATTTTTGACCATTATTACCCTGACGACGATTATAGTCATCCATCTGCCGCGCGAAATCACGGATTTGCTCGCCGCTCATATCGCCGCGGGCGATGACGAGTCCGCTGTCGGTCACGCTAGCGCCGTCCGGTATAGGCGGCTGGGGAGAGCGCGATGCGGGGCTGTCGTTGCCAGTGCGCAGGACGTCGCCAGTGGTCTGAGTGCGAGGATTAAGGGAGCCGGAGTCGGTGGAGGAGACTGATTCGGTAATGGCTTCAAGTCCGGCTGCGGTTCGGATTTGGTTGAGCTTATTGCGAATCTTATCTTGAACATGAATATTTGAGTTGGTAAGGGCATCACGAGTAATTCTATCTAGAGCGCCCTTTTCGTCTCCGGAAAGTCGCTCTTGCTCAATGGAATATTGAATGCGGTCCAGCGCACCTTCATCTGCTTTGGCGATACTAGATGCATCGTAGCTGCTAATCTTATCTTTATCATAGTACGTAGAGGATATGGTGCTAACTTCTCTGTTGTTGGGACCCGTATGCATCGTAGCGCTACCAAAGTCGCCCTTGACCCTTGATGTGCCCTGTGCGGCATCGGCTAGGAACGATTCAAAACCACGGTTAGAGGCTTTGATGACGCCACCGTGTGAGCCATGGAGGCTGCTGGCAGCGAAACGCATACCCGCTTCTTCGTTCTGAGTAAGCCTGTGACCAGGAGCCTTAATAGTACTCATAGCTGCGAACATATTCTCCTCCATTGCAGAACGACCAGCGTCGGTTTCGCCTAGGATCTTGTGGGTTGCCATTAGTTTCGCCTTAGCTCGCGTATCGTTGCTGTCTGCCATAACGGCGGCTAGAGCTTGCTGATGCTCCAGCTTCATGGCCTCCATATCGTCTGCTTGGCCATTATAGTCATATTCACTTTTATAAACGTCCGCCATATCGCTCAGCTGTTTATTAAACCGATTAACAGTGCGTGTATGTCGGAGCTGAGCCGAATCCTGCATCTTAGCTCCAGCTTTGGTCATACCGACACGGTTAAGCCCTTTAGCGATCCGGTTACGCATATCTTTGCCGCTATCAATGCGACGAATAGTACGACCCATATTACGCATAGCGAGGCTCTTCTGCTTGTCCTGATATCCCTCAGTGCGACGGATGGCGCCAGTCGCGCCCTTGCTGGCACGGCTGCCGAGACTAGCGATTTTCATGCCGAGGGCGCCCATTGCGGTCATTGAACTTCTAACCAACCCAGGGATGAAGAAGAATGGGACAACCTGCAAGAGGATTGCGACGAGCTGGAAGAAGAACCCGACATTGCCGTCGGAGCTTGCGCTAACGGACAGGAGGAGGCTCGAGGCATAGATCCCCCCACCCATCAATAGCCCACAGATGGGGAACACCATGAGAAGCGCAGATAGAATCTTGAGCCAACGGTCAAAGATTTTCTTAGTATTGGGTAGCGCATAACAGACGATTGCAATGGGGGCAACCGTAATTAGGATGAGAATACCAGCGCTGCGTACGCCAAGGATGATGGCGAAGAATAGAATACTAATGAGACAGCCGAGCAAGAAAAGAATGAGCGGGAAGAGCCAGTATTCCCATGATACCGCTGCTATAGCGACTACGCCGACGGTTGCCCCAGCTGTGAGTGCAGTACTGAAGAGGCCGGTGATTAGATCGCCAGCGAAACTGCCTACCGTATACACGCGTGTTTGGTCGGCTAGATTAACCAGCATCGACTCCAGTCCATACCCCAGGATGTTGGACAGGTCAACAGCAAGTTGGCATATAACAAACGATATGTTCACCAGTACGGCGACCGCAATGAGTCGCGGCAAGGTTTTCTTAATGCCGTAATTACTAATACCAATGCCGGTGACCTGCGACAATAGAATTATAATAAACAAAATGACGAAGATAATATTCGCGATATTGCGGAATATGGACCAACCGGCATAGATAGAGCCAGTACCGCTGCCCAAGAGGCTTGCGTCCACTTCTAGAAATTGGCTGGCGATCACATTGTCGTAAATACCCGTCAAGACATCGCCTATCCCCTGGATGACTGGACACATAATCCATCCTAAAGATGAAGCTGCATTAAAGCAATTAGCTGTCACATCTTCGGTTTCGCCTGAAGTGTCTTCTGGAGCCAAATCCGGATCTAAAACTGAGTCTGTCAGTTCAGCATCGGAAAAAGCAGTCTCAACGTCAATAGCGGCCAGCATCTCAGCGATTTCATGCCAGTTAGCTCTGCTGGTGCCGTCCCACTTTCCATCACTGCTGAGGACGAGCTGTGTAGTACTGAGGTTCTCGTCTGGATCATAAATGTAAGCTCGAGAGAATGTTCCGTCCTCTTCATTGAGCCAGGAGACTTGTACACTGTTTTCTCCTACCGCCGTATCGGAAGTAGCAACATTATAGTTATTTTTGAGGTAGGTGTAATAGAGCATGTACTTCTCTGCATCAGTGAAGGTGCCACTATTATAATTACTTGTATCACCTAGGAAATAGCGGATGAACTTTGCATTACTGCTTCCTTTTTTGTAACTTCGGTCAACTGGATTGTAATCTACAGCACTGACGCTGCCAAACAGATCATAGCCCTCGTCGTCTTTCATGGTGTCGACGAGTGTGACCATCCTGCTCTTAAACTGAGAGTAGGTGATGCTGCCGCCAAAGTCCATAAGGCTGCCAATGTAAATTGTGGGAGAGAATATACCACCATCATACCATCCGCAGTGTACGTAGCCGAGTGCTGAACAAAGCGAATAATCTTCTGCGGTCGTTTTGGAAGTAACACTTTGAACTAGGAGTGTATTGGCCTGAAGGTCATCGGCGCCAAAGCCGGGGACGTAGGCATTATATCTGAGAGCGACATAATCCACATTCGCTTGCAGGTAGTTCTCGTTTGAGAAATCGACATTTGCGTCGTCCACGTGTCTAAACTGCGGAGTTAGTGCGTTGTCTGTCCGCTTAAAGAAGATAAAAGCAATATTGGAGTCATCTGTTAGATGGCCATTGTCATAATCGCTGCTAAAGTAATCATTATTCCCTTTTAGCGCAATAATTGAGTCATTGTACTGTTGTAATGTATTGTCACCGTTAAGTTTTACGCAGTAATCAACGGTTTCAAAGTATTCTCCACTGGAAGGTTCAAGAAGCCACCAGTTATCATACGTGCTCTGATTCAGCTTGAATCTCAGGTGGAAACAAGATCGATCGGACAGGTCTCCATCGTCCTGTGTTGTTTCTTCGTAGCCAATATCTTTCAGGAAGTTCCCCATTTTGGCGGTGCTACTGTCATACCAGTCGCTGTTAGGCACTTCCGCATCCGCATTTAGACTGAGGATACCGTCGTAGCTTCCGGTTCCTGTAAATAGATTAATAAACCAATTAGTGTTCCAGCCCGTGATCATGTCCGGGCAGGATGATTGATTCTGGTTGCCGACACCATATGGGAACTGTAAATAGCTGTCAGCAAGTGCGTCATCTGTGAAATACGTTGAACTATCAAAGGACGCCCACGTATTTTGGGCAGATTCAGTAATGGTGCCCTGCATAGAGCCATAGCACTTAGCTAGGTTGCTATAGATAACCTTATACAATGCGTTTTGTTTAATCGTATTAAGATCTTCTGTGCCAAGCTCCGTGTCGGCAGACACATTATTTATATGTAAAAGGCTGAAAGTCACTGGCGCCAATACGGCGAACGCGACCAATACAACCAAGCACCATCGGCGGAACTGTTTCATTGTAGCTCCCGGCTAATTAGCCATATATTTTGAAAAACGTTGATTTGGATGTCGCTCGTTAAAGCGGATTGTGTTTGGTAAAAGTCATTAAAACTCTTGTACTGGTTGTTTGCCTGGGCTATCTGCGGATTGCTCGTGTCCTGTTGGCACACTCGTCGGATGGAAGCCGTAGATGCACTAATGCAGCCGTTGGCGTCATAGACTTGATAAGTATTAATTAGGGACGTAGCGGCAGTTATGTAACTGGTAGCAAAATCGCGCGTATTCTGTACAGAGCTATCAGAAAAGTGGCTATAGTAATCCTTAATTAGCTGTTCGGCTTCACCTGGAGCTTCCATGTAGGCTTCAAGTAACTCGCTGGCACCCAGATTGGGAAAGCGTATGGTGTAACTCAGTAAGTCGAGCTGTTCATAATAGTCATCAATCATGGTGCGAACTTCCTCGGTGATGCTATCCGGAGAACTAGCGATGGACTGGGAATACAGGTCGTAAAACTCTTGGTACTTTACTTCTGCAGCCTGAAAGTGCTCTGCAATCTGCTCGTCCGATAAGTTCATGTCAGAGAGCCAATAGGTGTCTCCATACTGATATGTGCCTTCAATATTTTGGGTACTATCCTGGCCGTAGAGAAAATAATTCGCATATTCATTAAATGCCCGCAGCACGGGAGTTTGGGAGTTGGTAGATGATGCGACTATGAGGGCCACAACTGCGATAACTGCAAACAAAAGTAGAATCGCGCCCGCAATAATAAATGGTTTTTTGCTCTTTTTGGGCTGTGGTGTTCCACCCACTACAATATCCCCCATCTCACGCGAGAAAGTATGGGCGGGGTGGTGAGAAAAGAAGGGGCGGCTGCTACCCGAAGTGGGCTGACTGGGCGCACCAACAGGGGCGGTACCGGTGGGCGCTGAGCTGCCCGAAAAAATCGCACCAGACGGAGCGGCGGGCGTAGGATTTGGCTGATTGTTGCCCACGATAGATTTTTGACCCTGACCTTCGGGATTTTGATCCATATTTTTATCTTACCATAAACATTTACTAATTCAAGGCGTTTTGGCGGGTTTTGACAAAAATGACAGAAAATGTTTATGATTGCGTTTCTGGGGTGAGTGTTGTAGAATTGCGGTAAGACTGCCCGTTTTAGGACAACGCACATTAAAAAAGGAGGTATTCAAGATGAAAAAATGTTTCGCATTGTTCTTAGTTTTGACCATAATCCTATCCACCCTGGGTGGTTGCGCGTCTCGCGATGATGCAGCCGCCAACGGCCCGCCCGACCCGTCCACGAGCGTGACGGACCCGGCGGAGAACAACGAATCGAACGAAGAAGCCCAAAACCAGCCGGATGAAAATGGTCCGGCAACGGAAACACCTAGCCAGTCTGGCAAGGGACCTGAAGAGCCGGAAGAGATTGCGGGGATTACTGCCGTCGTTGCCGACTGGAAAACTGGCATGAATTTCACCATTGTCAGCATTGACCCAGATACTGGCGAGCAGCAGACAATCTCCTATTTTGACGTTCTGCCCTTGACAGAAGATGGCGATTTCTACACCTTCGATTTCAAGGGGCCGGGGACGTATGCCCTCTGCTACAGCTCGTATCGGGATATATTTTCCCCGGACTACAGTAAGGTTGCAGTGCACAAACAGTTCCTCAGAACAGGAGAAAACCATGCCGGATGGTTGGATACTGATGGCAACTTCTTTGATGTAACGGAAGCTCTTGGTTTACAGGCAAAAAGTGACTTCGACGACCCTGCCCAATACTTCCCGGTTGGTTTCACGGAAGACGGCTTATTCGTCTATACTGACCGCGCCTTAACCACGCCCGGTGAGCCGGTTTACTACACCGTACCGGTAGATGACGTCAGACCGGAGAATATCCAGGAGATGCCAGCAACCGACAGCTTCGTCCATCAAGATTCAGCAACGTGGCGCTGGCTGAACAACAATTATATACCCACAGACTGGATCAGCGACACTCAGCTTCTGGCTGACTACGAAACCCGGAAAGACTTTGCCCTCTGTACCGTCAGCGTCCTAGTGGATACCACCACGCAGGAGGCAACTGAATACGTTCCCGGATCGTCTCGTCATAGCTGGGGCGGCGTTATGAGCCCGGATGGTCAGAACATCGCCTTCATGTCTGCGCCCATTGGCGGCAATGAGCCGTCCGATCTCTTCGTAATGGGCGTGGATGGCGGCGATCCGGAGCGTGTAGCAAATAGTCTGCCCGCTTCGGCGAATAGCCATGGTGATGTGCAGACTGAAATCACTACAGGCGCAACTTGTGTGACACTGATTGACTGGCGCTAAATTAAGGGAGGAAGGTGAACTAAGGTGATAGAGTGCACAGCTCCAAAATGCGCAATTTGCGGCGAATTTCTGCGCTACACTGGGGTGTTTTGGCGCTGTGACGCCTGCGAGGCTCGTTATTATCGCGAAGTCATAGAGCAGAACGACACGCCCCCTGGAGTGCAGAAAAGGTTCTTCCGTTTTGGGGATTGGGAGAGCTTTCGGATGATTGAGCAAGAGCGCGCACGGGGCAATATTAGCACCGAGGAGGCTCAAAGGAGAGCTGATGCCCTTGCAGCCAATATACGCGCGCGGCAAGAGCAAATACTTGCCCAAGAGCGGCATACGGAAGAGGTCGCCAATGAACAGCGTCGTAAGTATCTATACTGAGGGAATCTCTCCCGGTTGATCTGGGCGCAGCTCAAGTTACGACAAGGAGGTCTCTTTATAATGACCCCGGCGCGAACATGCGTTTTTCATCCTTGATTCAGAATAGTACGGAAAGCTCTGTTTAGTTCCGGCTATTCACCCCCAAGATTTAAGGCCCGCTTCCCGTTTGCAGCGGGCCTTTTTCTTGCCCAAAAGTCTATTGATCTCTTGGTATTGAAACTTCAGAGGGCTACCAACTACGATGCTTTTTAGTAGCCTGTGGCTTGGAGCTTGAATAAGAGTAGTGGCGTTGACGGCTTAGTTTACTCTGGCCGGCCGCTAATCGTTGTCCGAGCTATCTCCGCCGCCACTCGTACCGCTATTGTTGCGGATACACCGCACCGAGAACCCGCGGGGCTTGCTGTTCTCGCCGGTATCCAAGCTACTACCATCGTAGTACAGGCGGTACTGGCTGATGCTACTGTACGCGGTAGCCGACCACCAGACGCCGTGGGAGCCAGTACCGACGAGCGTGCCATTGTAGTAGTTCCCACTAAGGACAGGCGAGAAAGCGGAGGCGTAGCCAGTAATGCCACTCATCTCATTAAAGGTTGGGAGCCGCCAGCCCTTGGGGCAGATGTCTTGGGTGGCGTTAGCCTGAGGTCGCGAGCAGACCGTCCCGGCTGAAGCGGCACAATAGTTGTAATAGCCGCCGTAGGAAGTAATGCTGCTGATAGTAGAGCGAGCTTCGGTGTAGGAGTCACCAGCGGTTAGACTTTTGCTGGGGAGAGTCCAGTCCCGGGTCACGTTAGAATCGGCTGAGGTAAGGGTACGTCCGCCCGAGAGCCGCAGATTCTGCGTCATCCAGCAAGCACCGTTGATGTAGCGGACGGTGTACTCATTATTATCACGAGCATCTTTTACTGTGTAATTTGCGGAAGATGCGAGTGTTTGACAAAGAGCGTTGGTAAACGTCTGCATAGTGAGTTCTTCCCACTGTGCGTAGAGCGTAACCGTAGTATTACCAGTTGCAGGGGTTACGGTGTAGTCGTCACCGTCGGCATAGCTGGTGCCGGAGCCATCTGTCGCCGTGTTCCAGCCGGTGAACGCATATCCGCTACGGGTGAAGTCGTTGGCGTTCAGGGAGGCGGTGTTTCCGGCTGCGATTTGCTGGGAAGCGGTGCTGCCGCCAGTGGAGCCGTTGCCGTCAAAGTTGATAGTGAGTGTGCCGGGATTGGAGCGGATACACCGCACCGAGAACCCGAGGCCCTTGTTGTAGCCGTTGGTACCCAGGCTACTACTGTTGTAGTACAGGCTGTACTGGTAGCTGCTATTGCTCGCGGTAGCCGACCACCAGAGGCCGTAGGAGCCGGTACTGCGGAGCGAGCCATTGTCGTAGTAGCCACTATAGACAGGCGAGAAGGCGGAGACGTAGCTAGTAATGCCGCTTTGTTCGCTATTGGTTGGCAGACGCCAGCCCCTGGGACAGATGTCTTGGGTGGCATCCTGCTCCGTAGTATCGTTACAGACCGTCCCGGCTGAAGCGGCACAATAGTTGTAATAGCCGCCATACTCAAGAGCCGTATCGGGGTTGGGATTGTCACTGAGAATGGAGCGGGCTTCCGTGTAGGAGTTGCCCAAGGTTAAACTGTTGTTTGGGAACTCCCAGCTGCCGACGATATTGGACTCTTCCGAAGTTAGCGTCTGCCCACCAGCAAGTCTTAGATTTTGCGTCATCCAGCAAGCGCCGTTGATATAGCGGACAGTATAGTCGTTACCATCCCGACGGTCTGTGACTGTAAAGTCTGCGTCGGAAGCTCGTGACTGGCAATCAGAAAGAGTAAGGTCTTGGATGTAGATAATGACTCGTGGTTCTGCGACTACTGCCACGGTGAGAGCGTTAGAATAGGCCCCTGAAGCGATGGTGCTGTCCACCTTTGCGCCAAAGGAAAGGGTGTAGGTATCGTTGGCAGAGTTAGTATCGGAAGTATCCTTGGTTTGGATCGGTGTGGAGTTGTCGGTGGGAACGGCAGAGTAAGTGGTGCTGTCTGTTGGTGCTTCTGTGCCGAGGTTGTAGCCCCAAGTGTTTGGCTTGAGGCTACTTAAGGTTAGGCCAACATCTCCTGCGGTAGCGTTGATTTGGGAGATGTTGGCAAGAGAAGAGATTTTGGGTCTGAGGCTGTTATCGCCATCAGAAGAATAAAGATAAAGGCTATAACCAGCGCTATCAGACGTAGTGATAGTGAGATCGGCAGTAGCGGTAGTGGTTGCACCAGAAGGAGTAGGCAAGACATCAGCAAAATCAATGGAGGTCGGGAGAGAAATCCCCACGGTGGGAGTGGTGGCATAGGTAGAGATGCCGGAGCTATTCTCGGTAGCGGAAGTGGAAGTGCTAGAGTTATTCTCCGTAGCCGAGGCTGCCGGTTGAGAGATAGAAGGCGCAAACAACATCAAACCAACCAGTAGAACGAATGCCGCTCCACTAGTTGCTAATAAGTACGCCCCCCCC
>CAMMXR010000024.1 GCA_946500965.1 uncultured Candidatus Saccharibacteria bacterium
GAAGAAACACAAATCCTGCACCATGTAGTTCGGGGATGCCCCCACAATCGTCGTCTCCCCGGGATACAGCGCCGCCGCCATCAAGACATTCTCCGTCACCGTATCCCCCCGCTCAATCAGCACAATCCGCTTCGGCGGATAAGGTGATTCAATCTGATCAATCGGCACTTCCTTAAACTGCCATTTCGGCGGCCGCACGGCCTCTACTGTCGCCTCATAGAACCCGCTATTGCTCGTCGCATCCACCTTCAGCCCAAACGTCGCTAATGCCCGGAGATGCGGTTCAATCGTCCGCGTCCCCAGGGTGCAGCCCCCCGCGTACGGCAGCCGGAATTTCCGGTAGCGGTGCAGCAGTGGTCCCATCAGCATCAAAATTGATCGCGTTCGCCGCGCCGCCTCCACGTTTATCTGCTCAAGCTTTAATTCGTGTGGTGATATGATCTCCAAATCACGATTATCATTAATCCATCGGCACTTCACGCCGATTGACTCCAAGACTTCAATAATCCGGAACACTTCCTCAATCCGTGCCAAGTGTTTCAGGCGCGTCGTCCCTGCATTCAGCAGGGAAGCACACAGCAGCGCCACCGCCGCATTTTTACTCGTATTAATTACCGCTTCGCCGCGCAGTTCGCGTCCCCCGTGGATCCGATAACTCTGCGCCGTTGCGTCGTTTACCGAGAGAATCTGACTTCCCAGCGCCCGCGCAATCTTCTGCACCAGCTCCAGTGAGATGTTCTGCGTCCCCTTCTCAATCCGATGGACTGCCGACTGGCTGCTGCCAATCGCATCCGCCAGCTCCGCCTGCGTCCAGCCCTTTTCGGTCCGCAGCCGCTCCACCACTTGCCCGATTGTCACTTTGTAATTCGTCTTTTTCGTCCTTCTCATCATAGCTCCATTATAGCATAGAATTATATCACCACACGAATAATTATTTTTAGCTTTATATCACCAGATGAATAATCGCTTTTGCTTTTATATCACCAGACGAATAAAATCTAACCACAAACGACTTGATTCGCGTGTACCCAGCCTTCCACGCTGCCCCCATCCAGATACTCACCCGTCGTTGCTGCCACCCGCATCACCCCGCCCTTCTGAAGATAAGTCGTAATCGGATCCGTCACCACGTATTCCTGGTCCGACGGTCCAAAATTATGCGTCCGCACATACTCCACCACCTCTTTGAGCAGCGCCGGCGACATAATATACTTACTCACGTTAATCAGATTGGACGGCGCCTCCGCTACCTTCGGCTTCTCTACCACGTGGGTCAATCGCCCATCCTCCACCGATAACACCCCGTATTTTTCCACCTGATCCCGCGGGATCTCCACCCCTAAAATCGCCGAATCATCATCCCCTTGTAACGCCCCGATTAGGCTCTCGCTCGCCGACTCACCCTCTGGATTCCAGATAAAGTCATCGCCCATAAACACCAGCACCGGCTCATCAATCTTGAACTCTTCCACCACCATCGCAATCGGCACCGCCGTCCCATATTTACCCGCCGGGTCCTGCGCAATATAATGAATGCGTACATTCTCCGGCAGTGTTTTCGCCAGCTCCAGCCGGTCAAACTTTCCCCGTTCCGTCAGATACTGGTTCAGCGCCAAATTATCCTGATAAAACGCCTTCACCTGGCACGGCTCTGCGTTTGAAGTCACCATATAAATATCCGTCACCCCCGTCGCAATCAACTCTTGCACCGAATAATCCACCAGCGGTCGATTACCCACCGGCAGCATTGACTTCTCAATAATCTTCGTAATCGGTAGCCGCCGCGTCCCCCAACCCGCCACCGGGATAATTGCTTTCGTAATCTTTGCGGTCATAGTTCACTCCACTTAATTTATACCGCCATTATACCATACAATCTATAAGATAAAACTATCCCGCCCCAGTTGCACCAGTCTCCCTCCCGGCAAATTAAACTTCCGCCCCGGCGCATACCCTAGAATCGCCCGCCGGAAGTCCTCTAATTGCGGCCGTGTCGCCCGCACCCCGATTCGTAGCAGTCCCGCCCGCAAAAGCTCCCCCGCCACCGCCGGTTCCAGCTCCCAGAACCAACTGCGCCGCCACTCCGCCCCCTGTGCCGGCAGCAGCTCCGCTACCAGCTGATCAATTTCTCGCCGCAGCTCCTTTTGTTGTCGCCACCCCCGCCACAGCTCCAACTTCTGCGCCCGTGGCCAGTTCTCCAGCCGCGCCCGCACTCGGTTGCGCAGATAAATCGCCTCCTGGTTGGTCGGATCCTCCCGGAACACCAGCCCCCGCTCTCCTGCCTGCCGCCAAATCTCCGCCCGTCCCGGCGGCCCCTGCTCCGCCCTCCCCCCGCTCGCTCCCTCCAGTCCTTGCTCCGCCCTCTCCCCGCTCGCCCCCTCCAGCCACGGCCGCCGCACTCCCTCCCGCTCCATCACCGCCAGCCCGCGCCACCCCGTCCCTCTGAGCAGGTTAATCGCCACCGTCTCCACCAAATCATCCAGATGCTGCGCCGTCCAAATCTCCGCCGGTGCATATTTCCGCGCCACCGCCTCTAAAAACTCATACCGCGCCTCCCGTGCCGCCGCTTCGCTCAAAAACTCGCCTTCTTCACTCAAAATCCCCTCATTCAAACCCCCATCACCCAAACCCTCCCCAATTCTCCCCACCTCACACCGCACCCCCAGCTCCCTCGCCTTCCTCACCACCAACTCCTGGTCCGCCCTTGCGCTTTCCCGCGTCCCGTGGTCAAACTGCGCCACCACCACTTCATCCAGCCACCCCTCTCGCGCCGCCCGTTCTGCCACCTGCGCGAGCAACAACATTGAGTCCACCCCGCCCGACACTGCCAAAATAATCTTCATTGCCCCTATTATAACACCTTGCCAGAGAAAGGGCCTGCCGCAGCAGACCCTAAGTGAAGTGTGGAAGGTAGAATTAGATCAAATGCCCGGCATAAGCATATCGCTCGGCGCTACGCCAGCAACTCGGCGCTACGCCAACCTAAGCTTTAGCGCTGTCCGACCGCTGCCTTGGCTCGTTTCGGCGTCCGCCGTTTGTCCCAACGCGGCACCCGCGCGTCCAGCCATGCCTGTTGCTCCTGTGCTTTGCGGATATTATTCCTCAGCGCCTGCACGTCGCACCACGGCACCGGCGGTCCCGCCAGTAGATGCTCGCAGACGTTAATCATCGTTTGCAGCACGTCCCGCGGACACGTAATCACCGCCTTTTGGGCCAACCGCTCAAACCGCTGCGCCACCCTTGGCGTCAAGCACTCAAACGGCTCATGCTCCTCGTGGAAATCTATGTGTGCCGCTTCGGACAACCTGATCTTCGCGTATGGGTTGTGTCGCAGAATTGAGCTTGACCACTCGCGTCGCGTCCAGACCAGGTGATGTTGGGTAATTTTCGCCACATCGCATACCTCCTTCGCTCCTAAGCTACGCAGAGAGACCACCCCTCTGTTACTGCCAGTATAACATCACTACCCAACCAACGCAAATTATGCTATCATATCTAGACAAAGGAATCTCTATGTCCAGCGACCACATCCGTAATTTTTGTATCATCGCCCACATTGACCACGGCAAGTCCACCATCGCCGACCGTATGATGGAGCTGACCGGCACGGTTTCGGCGCGCGAAATGAAATCCCAGCTCCTGGATTCTATGGACCTGGAGCGCGAAAAGGGCATCACTATCAAGCTCGCCCCCGTCCAAATGCATTGGCGAGGCTACGAACTCAATCTGATTGACACCCCCGGTCACGTTGATTTCTCCTACGAAGTCTCCCGCTCTCTCCAGGCCGTTGAGACTGCCGTCCTCGTCGTGGATGCCACCCAAGGCATCCAAGCTCAAACCCTCGCCAACGTTTACCTCGCTCTTGAGCAGGACCTTTATATCATCCCTGTCATCAACAAAATTGACCTCCCCGCCGCCGACGTTGACCGGGTTAAATCCCAGCTCATCAACCTGCTCGGTTGCTCCCCCGACGAAATCATCGCCGTCTCCGCCAAGACCGGTCTCAATATCAACCTCATTCTAGACCGTCTCGTCACCTCCGCTCCTGCTCCTCGCACCCTTGACCCCAAGTCCCCCGCTCCGACCGCAAAGCCCCAATCCGCCACCTCTCCCACCCGCGCCCTCATCTTTGACTCCTACTTTGACGATTACCGCGGTGTCGTCCTCTACGTCCGTGTGTTTAATGGTGCCATCCCGAAGTCCAGCCCTATCCGGATGCTTGCCGCCGCCTCTGACGGTCTCGCCTTGGAAGTTGGTGCCCTCACCCCTAAAATGTCCCCTCGCTCCGAGCTCTCCGCCGGTCAGATCGGCTATATCGTCACCAACCTCAAAACCACCCGCGAAGCCAAGGTCGGCGACACCGTCACTCTCGCCGCCACCCCCGACGCCACTCCGCTCCCCGGCTACAAAGACGTCCTCCCCTTCGTTTACGCCGGTTTCTTCCCCGTCAGCAACGACCAGTACCAGGACTTAAAGGACGCCGTGGAGAAGCTCGCCCTCTCCGACTCCGCCCTGCATTTTGAACCCGAAAACTCTCCCGTGCTCGGCTTCGGTCTCCGCATCGGCTTCCTCGGTCTGCTCCATATGGACATCATCCGCGAACGTCTGGAGCGCGAATTCGGTCTTGACCTTGTCATCACCAATCCTTCCACCAATTACCAAGTCACCCTAAACAGCGGCGAAGAGCTCAATCTCCGCTCCGCCGCCGACCTCCCCGACCAGTCCACCATCCGCGAAATCCGCGAACCCTGGGTCAAAGGCGAAATCATCCTTCCTAAATCTATGATCGGTCCCGTCCTCGGTCTCATCAACGAAAAGCGCGGCCGCCAAACCAACCTCAGCTACATTGAAGACCGCGCCGTGATTGACTTTGAAGCTCCGATGGCCAACCTTTTGACCGACTTCTACGACCAGCTCAAATCCATTTCCTCTGGTTACGCCAGCTTTAATTACGAACTCGCCGACTATCGCCCCGAGGACCTTGTCCGTCTGGATTTTTTGGTCGCCGGCAACCGCATTGACGCCCTCAGCCTGATGTGTCACCGCAGCGAAGCCGACGCCCTCGGTCGCGAAATCACCAAAAAACTCAAATCCGTCATCCCCCGCCAAAACTTTGAAGTCGCCCTCCAAGCCGCCATCGGCGCCAAAGTCATCGCCCGCGAAACCATCGGTGCCTACCGCAAGGACGTCACCGTCAAAATCCACACCGGCGACCGCGACCGCAAAGCCAAACTACTTGAGAAGCAGAAGCGCGGCAAAGCCCGCATGAAACGCTTCGGCAAAATTGACATCCCCTCCGAAGCCTTCACCGTCATGCTCAAGCGCAACTAAGCGATCATCTCCACCGGTTCTTGCTCCAGCCTCACCCCAAACTTCGCCTCCACCGTCCCCACAATCTCCGCCCGCGCCATCGTGAGCTCCAGATAGCTCGTCGCGCTCTCGTTAATCAGCACTAGCGCCGCCTGTTCACTCACCCGGAATCCGTGCAGTCGCTGCCCCTTCAGCCCACACGCCTCAATCAGCCACCCCGAATTAATCTTCCCCCGCCCATCCTCCAGCCGCCGCACCGGAATCCCCCGCGCCTCCATCTCCGCCACTTGCTCCGCCGGCACGATTACATTCTTAAAGAAACTCCCCGCGCTCGCTTCTTTACGCGGGTCCGGCAGCTTCGCCTCCCGAATCGCACACACCATCCGCCGCACCCCCGCCGGCGACAAATCCGTCTCTTGATGCTCATCAATATACCGCTGCAGGGAATTATAAAACGGCGGTTGCATCTGCCCGCGCTTTAGTTCCAGCGTTACGCTCACAATATAAAACCGCCCCGCATCCGCCCCCGTATTAAACCGCGTCCGCCGATACCCCAGCCCCATCTCGTCGCGCCTTAACATGCACATCCGCCGCTCGCGCCGGTCATACGCCTCCACGCTCACCAGTACCTGCCCCACCTCTTGCCCGTAAGCTCCGATATTCTGTACCGGCGCCGCCCCCACCGTCCCCGGAATTAGACTCAACGCCTCAATCCCGGTGTAGTCCCTCTCGCACGCCCACGCCACCGCATCATCCCACACCTCGCCCCCCATCCATTTCACCTGCACCGCGTCGCCCACTTCGCGCACGATTTCCACCCCCTTCAGCTCATTCAAAATCACCACCCCCGGGAATCCTTCATCGCGCCCAATTGTGTTGGCACCCCCGCCCAGCGCCCAGGTCGGCAGCCCCTGTTCTTCGGCGAACTGATACGCCTCCGCCACCTCTTCCGGCCGCCGCACGCTCACCACGAACCGCGCCGGTCCCCCCAGCCGCATTGTTGTTAACCCCGCAATTGGTACATTCTCACGAATCTTCATGCTTCAATTATACCACGCCCCGCCACCAGCCCATTAGCTCCCAACCCATCTCCTGACTATACACTGAGTGTATAGTCAACCACCCTTTACCCCTCCACAGCGCGTTTTGACTATTTTGCCAATCTATGCTACAATCAAACTTAGTGGGTCGGTAGCTCAGTTGGTTAGAGCATCTGCCTCTTAAGCAGAGTGTCGAGGGTTCGAGCCCCTCCCGACTCACCAAACAGGGGAGCCTGTGGAAAACTCAGGTTCGAAGATGAAATTAAATGGTGATTTATATCTGTAAATCACCCTTTTTGTGCATCAATTTCAAGGTTCGAAACCATATTTCTGACCAAAATGTCCTTTTCGACGAGATCTCCTTTTTCTAATCTGTTAATTAGCGAATTTAGCGAGTTCGAAAACTTTTCGATAGTCATGCGCAATTTTTCAGGATTCTTGATTTTGGCTTCAATTTGCTTGATTCTTTAGTCGATATTTACAACATCATTTTGCAAATCCGCCATGTCCTTTTTGAGCTTGTCTTTGACGGCTTTTGGCGACTCTTTGTCCAGTTCCGCGTACTTTTCGGCAAGGTCGTCAATCTTTCTTTGTTTTTGTGTTTTTTGGCCGAGTAGCTCGTGTTTCTCGACAGTGAACTCCTGCATCTTTTTAGCCGCGTATTCGCTCATATCGTCGACAAAGCTTGTAAAATCGTATTTCTGGCTGATACGGCCGAATTCCTTGTAGAGTTGGTCCATGATGACATGCATGCGTATATTGTTCTTTGGGCGCGTACAGGCCTTGTTCCAAGATTCCGTAGTAGAACGGATCGTGGAAGATACGGTTTGCGGTGCTTTCGCAGACGCCGTAGCCTCTGACATGTTTATTCCTGCGCGATAATTTTGTAGAGCGTTCCACGTTATTCATCTTCCAGTAGCGGTAGACTTCCATTTGTGACGCACCATTTAGAATCATTTGCCAGCCTTTCTGGATCATCTTGAAGTTCTTGTCTGGCTTGTAGTAACCGGACACGTCGTCTCTAATATAGCCCCACTTTGGCATACCGCCAGATTTGCCTTGTTCGAGGTTGGAATCGACGCCGCGTTGTACGCTTTCGGATAGATGCTCTGAGTATTGTTTTGAAAGGGCAAAGAGCATGTTTAGTGTTAGCTTACCGCTTGAATCGTTATGGAATTCAAAGGTCGGGAAACGTAAGTCTTTAATGATGCCATTATCGACCATATCGACGACCATTCCGGCTTCCAGGGAATTTCGCGACAGGCGGTCTGGGTGCCAGGCGAGAATGGCGTCGTATTTACCTTTCTCGATATCTTTTAACATCTGCGAGAAAAGCGGACGGTTGCCGGATTTCTTCGCCGACTTAGATTCCTGGATCGGTTCGCCAACTAGAAGCAAACCATGATTATTCGCGTATTCTTTACAATCTGCGATTTGGTCTGGTAATGATTTAGCTTGGGCTTCGGCATCTTCAGAAGACTTACGCACGTAGAGTACGTAACGTAGTGGCTTCTGAACTATGCCATTGCCTGCATTGATTAGCATTCTGTTCATAGCTTTAGAACACGACAACTACTCCGTCGTCGCACACTCCTTTCTCTTTGTTGGACTCGCGCTCTGGCGAATCGTCTATGTTGTCTAATGCGCAAAGTAATTGCACTAGATTTTTGACGGCTTCTTTTCGGTCTTCTACGACCGGCTGTTCCTTTTGCATTTAAGGTACATACTTTTCTTTCTCCACCCGAAGTGTTGCCGTTCGGCAAGTATCACTTGTAGTGCAGAATCTGCGCATAAAATATGAGGGGCTACCCCCTCTCACTGGAGAAAGGCGCAGAACTCTGCACCGCAATTAACATAAGTATATTACATAAGTTCGAAAACACCAAGCATAAGCGTTTTGGAAGTGTGGGGAGATATGCGAACGAACATTTCTTTGTCATTTCCACCCCTGTTTTTGGTAGAGTTCGAAAACTTGCAATTCTTGCGAAGGTAAGTTTAAATACGAACACTCTGCGAGGACAGCCGCAATTGATTACTTAAACTTTTCCTCGCAGGGAGTTAGGAGTTTTATAAGTAATATTGGTATTTGTGAATACGTTATTGGTGTAATCCACGACAAAGATGTTTGGTATTATGTCGGGGAATATGACGCGGATGGGAAGAAGCTTAAACCGCATCAAAAATATTCGTCGTTTCTTGCCGACGCTAAACGTTATGACGATATGGATCTTTTGCGTGATGATTTAGATTTATTGCATGAAAGCGTTACGCGTAAGATATTTGAGATTCAGCGTTGCCCGAAATGTGGCAAAGAGTTTACGGAATATCCGGCATTATCTCGTGAAGATAACGAGACAGAGATTTGTCCGGAGTGCGGAATTGAAGAAGCGGTTGAGGCATTCGTATTAGCCACTAATAATTAAGCCGCGATTGCGTCATGAAGAATTGAAACAGTATACTTGATCGGCTCGACGTCGCCACCAAATAGCTCGTTCCAGTCAATAGATTTGAATGGATCAGATTCCAGCAAATCAGACAATTCGATATCGCCATTTTTTTGTACGTATTTAACGATAACATTGATGAATTCTTGCTGTTTCGAGTTGAGCTGATGTGCGTTTAGATATTCGCCAAACTTCTCGTTTACCGCTTCCTGATCGATACCGATTAAACTACGCACGAAAGCGGCCAAGCTCTTTCCGTTTGCGTTCTCGTTATATTCATCTTCTGAGCCAAGATTAAACCAAAGTAATTGTTTTAGCTTTTCGGCATCCTTCTGATCTAGCTTTTCTAGATTGCGAATTTTTTCAATAGTCGCATCGTCGCCGTTCTTAGTGAGATAATCGATAACACGTTCTTTATAAGTACGAATGTCAATAACGGTTCCGTCTGGTTGAAATTCTGGATCAATAAGTTCATCGGTTACATCAATGTCAATAAGTCTGAGCTCGTCGCCAGTAATGTACTTGATTAATTCGCGGACAGAATCGCGCAACCTCTCCAAGTCTTTAACTTGTGGCTCGTTCCAACTTGATTCATCATAGAGTTCTTTGAGGTCGTCTTTCTTTGCTTCGACCTGCGGAATAGTCATCTTATTTTGAAGGAGATACTGTGCAATTTCGCGCACCTTCTTAATATCGGCAGTTGCGTAAGCAGGGGTATTCTTTAGGATAGCTCTTTGAATTCTCATCATCCTAATGTCGAAAGATAATGCCTTGAAGTCAGAATCGGCGCCGCCTTCGATTAGCGGAGCGACGAAGGTTTTCAATTCGTGAACGTTTACTGGCGTTAATGCCATCCAGGCTTTTTCGCTATTGTATTTATCGACATACTTTAAGTTCTGACGAACAGCTATGCGATTCGTGCTTTTCTTTAGATCTTTAACGATATCGAGTAAGATCCTTACGGTCTTATTGCGGTAGCTACTTAGGAATTCATCTTCTTGGCTCTCGAAGTCTTGAAGGCTATAAGCAATCTCGGAACGCAATGCGAAGATTCTCTGCGAAAGAGAGATTTTATCGCCGCTACTTACGACTTCATTATGTTCGACTTGGAAGTATTCGAAGTTATCGCAGTAATCAAAAATGAGGAATTTCTTCTTGTCGTTGCCTGGGCCAAACAAATCAGGACAAAGACGCGTACCGCGTCCAATCATCTGGACGAACTTAATCTTCGAGCGTACTGGTTTAAAGAACATGAGATTCGATACGGCCGGAACGTCGATACCAGTATCGAGCATATCAACGGAAACGGCTACTCTAAATTCATCGTCAGTGTCAAACTTAACGACCAGATCTTCGGCATAATTTACTGAGTAATCTACGAGTTGGCAAGTATTTGGCGGAAGGTGAGGATAGAGCTTCTTAAATTCATTTACGATCATCTCGGCGTGTTTGTGGTTGTATGCGAAAATAATCGTCTTGCCGATAGTTTCGCCGCCATTTACGCGGATACCTTTTTCCATCAAGTCTTCAATGACGCTACGGCAAGTGTCTTCATTGAAGATAGAGCGGAAGATAGCGTTCGCAGGAATTGTTAAATCTGGCGTTTCGCGATCGCCTTCAAGAAAATCATCCAATTGCTCGAGTTGATTTTCGTCCAATTCTTCGCGTTTAATGCCTTGCGTCATAATGCGAGAATGGCGATTTATTACTTCGTAGCCGACAAGATAATGCTCTTTGATTGCGTCTTCTAGCGGATAGTCAAACGTCGGTTCGCCAGATTCGCATTCAAAGATTCCGTATGTACTACTACCGACTTCGTCGCGCGGAGTTGCCGTAAAGCCAACAAGCAAACTATCGAAGTAAGCAAAAATAGAAGCATAACGGTTGAAGATTGAACGGTGGGCTTCATCTACGATAATTAAATCGAAACGGCCGGTTGAGAAATCTTTATCTTCGGCGTCGATGTAGTTGATCATCGTCTGATACGTACAGAACATCAAGCGAGCATTCATATCCTTGTTCGCGTTTCCGCCTTCAGAAAGCTCGCAGATAGTCATATCTGGTAATAGCTTTGCGTAGTTGCGCTTAGCTTGTTTTACGAGTGAAGTACGGTCGGCGAGAAATAATACATTCTTGATCCAGCCGTTTCTAGCCAAGATATCGGTCAAAGCGATTGAAACACGCGTCTTACCAGTTCCAGTAGCCATAACAACCAGTCCGCGGCGATGGCGTGCGTTAAAGCGCTCACACATGCGTGTGAGAGCCATCTTTTGGTATGGACGACCGGCAATTTCGTCTTTTGCGGCCATATCGGTGATATTTCCGCGCGTGCGGCGCTGAATCATGCGCTCAAGTTCTTCCAGTGTATGAAAAGCGGTAACTTTGCGATCTGGATATACGCCATCAATAACGTGCGTTTCGTATCCGTTCGTGTAGTAGATGACTGGCTTATAACCGAATTTTTCTTTTAGTGATTCAGCGTAAAGGTCTGCTTGATGACGGCCAATTTGTGGATCTTTAGAGGTTTTCTTTGCTTCTACGACAGCCAAAGGTTTTCCGGCGCGGTCATAAAGAACGTAATCGCAGTAGCCAACTCCTGCGTTATTTGGCATATTGCCAACTTCGATTTCAATACCAGCTTTGCCTGGCAGTGCTACGCCTTTTTGTGTTAGAACATCCCAACCCGCTTCGCGAAGATACATGTCGATATAAGCGGCACGAGTTTCTGCTTCTGTGAAGAATTCTGGCGACGTAATTGGCTCTGTAGATTCGTTTCTGTGGTCGAGAAACTTGATAAAGTTCTCGAGGTTATCTACGGCGATTTTGACATCTTTTTCGCGGATCGACTGATTATGCTCCGCGCGAATGCCAATAATGCGAATGAAATGCAGTGATTCTGTAACTTGATCGTCATTAACGTAATTCTTGATAGGAGCGCAATCTATGAGCTCTAGGAGGGAATATTTCTTTTTCTTTTTAGCTGACTTTTCTGGAAAGATTTGCTCGAGTACTTCACGAAGAACCAGGCGTGACGCCTTTGCCTTCTCTTCCTTCGTAGGGAGCGCCCGAATTAGCTCGAGTCTCCCCATATAGCCGCTCGAAAACATATTACCTATATTATACCATAAACCGCTTAAATTCATAAGGATTATGATGCTGTTTTGAAGTGTAAATTTTGATTTATCAACCTGGGCGACGAAGGCGGCAAACTGGTTCTGGATATAAATCGGTGGTAATGCAACTTTATAATTATCCAAGAATGACACCGGCGTTCTTCTTTGACCAGCACTACCAGTCATATTCGCTTCGGCATCTTTCCTGAATGACTTAAATGACGTCAATACATAAATCCAGTATGGGTTACTAATGTCTTTAATCGGGCGCAAGACATGAAACTCGGTTGAACCAAAGCCTATTCCATTTTTCAAACCTCTCGCAACTGCACCCTTACCATTTTCCATGCATGGCGTTATTTTTGCGAACAACACGTCATTTTCTGCAAAATATGTAAATCCTTTTTTGACCTCCTCATAAGATCGAATATCTGTCGGATCTATGTCGCCGTTCTCTGAAACAGAGGGCATCGGGATAAACGAAACATCTATATTTGACGTCAATCTTTTATCCTGCGCTTTTTTAGGATTTAATTCGCAACATTTACCCAACTCTTTAATTCCATAGCCGAATGGATCAGCCCCCGGCATCCCAAACATCTCGACAAATCGGGCTTTGACTAGTTCGTCATAAAGCGATAATTCCTTCATTTTTAGGGAGATGATTTCTGATAGCTTATCGAATTCAGCAACGATTTGCTGTTGTTCGTCTTCGGAATGTTCTACAAATTTTAGCTCTTTCAGGCATTTAAAATGTCGGCTATATCCCAAATTTGGTATCTTTGCCGCACGTAATGCATAATACAAATATTTCTGGTTTGAATGCGGCTTGTATCCTTTTAAAATCTTCGTCCCATCGGCACCCAAGAAGAATGGCTCGTCAATATACTTAATTACGCGAGTATGATCGCCGAAAATAACCGCCGGCACGTCAGAGTATATTCCATCCTCAAGATTTGTATAACCAGCAACTTCGTTTTGGCCTTGGTCGACAATAGGATGCCTTCCGTGTTCTAAGTAATCGTCGGTTTTTATTTTCGTACCGAGCCTTGTTTCGTCTTTAAATAGCGATTCGAATGTAATCATTAAAACCTCTACAAATTCGAATTTGTAG
>CAMMXR010000025.1 GCA_946500965.1 uncultured Candidatus Saccharibacteria bacterium
GCCGGGGCGGCGAGAAGTGGGACACGGCTACTTGGCGGAGCGGGCGCTGATGCCGGTGCTGCCGGACGAAGAAGAGTTCCCGTATGCGATTCGGAGTGTAACGGAGATTATGTCCCAGAATGGTTCAACTTCCATGGCAGCGACTTGCTCGAGCTGTATGGCGTTGATGGATGCGGGGGTGCCGCTGAAACGGCCGGTGTCGGGGGTGGCGATGGGGCTGATGATGGATGGGGAGACGCCGTATGTGTTGACGGATTTGATGGACGCGGAGGATTTCGCGGGGGATATGGATTTCAAGGTGACGGGGACGACCGAGGGGGTGACGGCGCTGCAAATGGATATGAAAGTGCATGGGCTGCCGGTGGAAGTGCTGGACAAAGCGATTCAGCAGTCGCACGAGGGGCGGATGTTTATCTTGAAGCATATGCTGAGCGTGATTCCGGAGCCGCGGGAGGAGATTTCGCAGTATGCACCGCGGATTGAAAAGCTGATGGTGAACCCGGAGAAAATTGGGCTGATCATCGGGAAGGGCGGCGAGACGATCAATAAGATTACTAGCGAGACGGGGGCGACGGTGGATATTGAGGACTCGGGGCTGGTGACGGTGGCTGGAGAGAACGAGGCGATTGCGAAGGCGGTGGAATGGATTCGGGGGCTGGTGGAAGAGCCGGAAGTGGGGAAGATTTATGAAGGGACGGTGGCGACGATTAAGGATTTCGGGGCGTTCGTGACGATTCTGCCGGAGGTGGACGGGATGCTGCACGTGTCGCAGATCTCGGGGAAGCGGATTGAGAAAGTTTCGGACGTGCTGAAGGTGGGGCAGAAAGTGCGGGTGAAACTGGTGGCGATTGACGATCGGGGGCGGCTGTCGCTGACGATGAAGGGGGTGGAACAATAAGCGGATTTGGTATATAATATGGGATATGACAAGTCGGAGGGCGTCGTCCAGGAAGGCGACTAAGCGAAAAACCAGTAAGACTGCGCGGGCGCGGAACAAGGAAGTGGCGCCGGAACACGAGCTGCCGAGTGGATTTTGGCGGCAGATTGTGGCGGTGGTGCTGCTGGTGCTGGCAGTGGTGATGATTTTTGCGTGGCTGGGGGACGGCGGACCGATTCTGAACGCGGGGACGGCGGGGCTGATGTGGCTGATTGGGTATGCGGAATATCTGGTGCCGGTGCTGCTGGTGTGGCTGGCAGTGAAGATTTTCCGGAGCGAGGATAATCGGCTGCCGGTGGTGATGTGGATTGCGTCGGGGCTGATGGTGATTTGGATGGCGGGGTTGGTGGGGCTGCCGACGATTGGGGCGGCGGAGCCGACGGGGGGACTGGTGGGGGAGTGGCTGAATGATATTATGACGCAGATTGTGGCGCCAGGGGTGGCGGTGTTTATCTATATTGTGCTGATGTTTGTGACGGGGATTTTTATTTTACAGACAAATCCGCTGACGGTATTCCGGGCGATTGGGCGGCTGTTCCATATCCGGGAGAAAGAAGATAAGCAGAATGAGCGGGTGGCGGCGAAGGCAGAGGGGCGGCACAGTGATGATGGGCTGGAGATTGCGGTGAATTCGGGGGTGGCGATTGATGAAGCGCCGGTGACGAAGCCGGTGAAGGGGAAAGTGACGGCGGCGAAGGCGGCGGAAGCAGAGCCGGAGGGGGCGCTGGTGGCGGTGAATGATCCGAATTGGAAGATGCCGTCGCTGGATCTGCTGGAGAAGAAGCAATCGCCGGCGAACCCGGGGAATATTCAGCAGAACGCGCAGCTGATTAAGGAGACGCTGGCGGAGTTTGGGATTGACGTGGAGATGGAGGGGGCGAACGTGGGGCCGCGGGTAACGCAATACACGATGCGTCCGCCGGCGGGGGTGAATCTGTCTAAAATTGTGGCGCGGGATCGGGAGCTGGCGCTGAACTTGGCGGTGGATAAGATTAGGATTGAAGCGCCGATTCCGGGGACGCGGTTGGTGGGGGTGGAGATTCCGAATGCGAAGTCGGCGGACGTGCGGCTGAGGGGAGTGCTGGAAAGTTCGGAGTGGAAGAAGGCGACGGAGCCGCTGGTGTTTGCGGTGGGGAAGGATATTTCGGGGAAGTCGGTGGTGGCGAACTTGGCGAAGATGCCGCACCTCTTGATTGCGGGGACGACTGGTTCAGGGAAATCGGTGATGACGAATACGTTGATTACGTCGCTGTTATATCGGAATGCGCCGAGTGATTTAAAGCTGATTATTGTGGACCCGAAACAGGTGGAGATGGCGCAGTATGACGGGATTCCGCATCTGTTGACGCCGGTGATTACGCAGACGGAGAAGGCGCTGTCGGCGCTGCGCTGGGCGGTGGATGAGATGGAGAAGCGGTATACGTTGATGGCGCAGGAGCGGGTGAAGAATATCGTGGATTATAACGCGAAGATGGCGAAGAAGGCGGTGGAAGGGGGTGAGGACCACGGGGGCGAGAAGATGCCGTATATTGTGATTCTGATTGATGAGATGGCGGATTTGATGATGATGGCGGGGAAAGATTTGGAGATGCCGATCGTGCGGATTGCGCAGAAGGGGCGGGCAGCGGGGATTCATCTGGTGCTGGCGACGCAGCGGCCGGAGGTGAAGGTGATTACGGGGTTGATTAAGGCGAATATCCCGGGGCGGATTGCGTTTGCGGTGGGCAGTCAGATTGATTCGCGGGTGATGCTGGATATGACGGGGGCGGAGAAGCTGCTAGGGAAAGGTGATATGCTGCTGCTCACGACGGAGATGATGGGGAAGCCGCGGCGGATTCAGGGGGCGTGGGCGAGCGATGAGGATGTGGCGCGGGTGACTGACTTCCTGCGTGAACAACGGGCGCCGGAATACAATAAGGATGTGGTGGCGCAGCCGGTACAGCTGAAAGGGGTGGGACCGGCGGACGGGGGCGCGATTGGGGATTTGGGGCGGCGCTATGACCCGAATGATCCGGTGGTGCGGCGGGCGATTGAGATTACGCTGAAGAACGGGAAGTTCTCTACGGCGAGTTTGCAGACGTGGCTGGGGAAGGGGCACGGGTTTGTGGCGGGGCTGGCGATTTGGCTGGAAGAGATTGGGGCGATTGGACCGGCGAACGGGCATAAGCCGCGGGAGGTGCTGATTAGTAGCATGGAAGAGTTTGACGAGTTGGCAGGGGCGTGATAGAATAAGAGAGATATTAACTCAGCGAGCGGGTGATAGGAGCCGCGCTTGCGTTAACCAAAGGAGTGTAATGAAGAATTACGAACTTACGGTTCTGATTCACCCTGATTTGGAGATGAATCTGGACACCGCCACCAACAAAATCAAAGATCTGATTGAGAAGAACGGCGGGAAGATCATAAAAGAAGAGAATGACGGCAAGAAGCGCTTGGCGTATACGATCCAGGGGCAGGATTTTGCGGTCTATTACTACTACGAGCTGGAGCTGCCGACTGAGGCGCCGGCGAAGATTGAGGCGACGCTAAATATCACCGACGAGGTGCTGCGGCATCTGCTGGTGACGGTGGACGAGCGGAAGCTGAAATATGAGGCGAAGCAGGCGGCGCGACGACCGCGAGCTGCGGCTGCGGACGGGGAGGAAAAATAGTGCGCGGATTTAGCAAGGCGATTATAGCGGGGAACGTGACGCGGGATCCGGAAATGCGGACGACGCCGTCGGGGGCGCAGGTGTGCAGCTTCACGATTGCGGTGAACCGGGTATACCGGGACAGCGGCGGGAACCAGCAGGATCAGACTTCGTTTATTGACTGCGTGGCGTGGGGAAAGTCAGCGGAGATTATTGCACAGTATGTGAAGAAAGGTTCGGGTCTGCTGGTGAGCGGGCGGCTGGACCAGCGCAGTTGGGAAGACAAGACGACGGGTCAGAAGCGGTCGCGGGTGGAGATTAACGTGGAAGACTTTTCGTTCATCGGGGGGAATGCGAACGGGGGCGGCGCGAGCTTTGGGGGTGGCAATAGCGGCGCGAGCGCACCACGGCGATCGGCGCCCGCAGCGGGGGAAGCAGCGGATTTCGGTGGGGAAGTAGTGCCGGATGACGTGCCGGAAGATCAGATTAACCTGGATGATATTCCATTCTAAACAACAAGGAGAGTAAAATGAAAAAAGTGAAGACGAATCCGAATATGTATTTTGATTATCGCGACGTGAAGACGTTGCAGCGCTTTGTGGATGCTTACGGGCGGATTGAGCCGATGTCAAAGACTGGTCTGACCGCGAAGCAACAGCGCCAGCTGGCGGTGGCGATTAAGCGGGCGCGGCACCTGGCGATGCTGCCGTTTGTGGCGAATAATTAAGGAGAAAAATTTGGGCTGGGTCAGGAGGGTGGCCCAGCGGGGGAGAAAGTAAAGAAATGGAGAGCAAACAATGTATGGTCCAACCGATTTGAAGAAGAATGTGCTGATTACCTTGGATGGGCAGCCGTATAAAGTGGTGGAGTATTCCCAGAAGGTGATGGGGCGAGGTGGTTCGATTGTGAACGTCAAAGTGAAGAATCTAATCACGGGCGCTTTGTTACCGAAAACGTTTAAGGGGCAGGAGAAGATTGAGCCGGCGGAAGTGACGACGAAGAAGGTGCAATATTTGTACCGGGACGACGAGCGGTTTTATTTTATGGATCCGGAGACGTTTGAGCAGTATGAGCTGTCGGCGGAGATGGTGGGGGATGCGAAGGATTTCATGCGGGATGGGGACGAGATGGAGATTCAGTTCTATAACGGGACGGCGATTAACCTGGTGCTGCCGAAGAATATCTGGCTGAAGGTGACTTACACGGAGACGGCGGTGAAGGGGGACACGACGAGCTCGGTGCAGAAGGACGCGACGCTGGAGACGGGGGTGGTGATTAAGGTGCCGGCGTTCATTAAGACGGGGGACGTGGTGTCGGTGGACACGGAGACCTACGCGTATCGTGAACGGCAGAAATAGACGGCCGTCCCAGAGGGGGAAGAACTCTGGCAGGAGCGCCGGGAGGGGGCGCGAGGGCCAGAGTTTTGGCAGGTCTGATCTTGATGGACGCGATTTTGGCGGGCGCGAGGGGGTGGTGGGGCGAGCAGAATGGAAGCTGACGGAGGCGGTGGAAGGGTTTGGGTTTGATTTTCGAGGGAAGACAGTGCTAGATATTGGCTCTTCTACGGGGGGATTTACGGAGCTGGCGCTGAGAATGGGGGCGCGGAAGGTGATTGCGGTGGAGAAGGGGACGGGGCAGATGAAGGCGCCGCTGAGGTTTGATGCGCGGGTGGAGCTGCACGAGAAGACGGATATTTTTGAGGTGGAGGTGCGAAATGGCGGTGCGAGCGGGGCGACGAAGGTGCAGGTGGAGATTGAGCCGGTGGAGGTGGTGCTGGCGGACGTGTCGTTTGTGAGTCTGCGGCCGATTTTGGAGAAGGCGCGAGAGTTGGCGGTGCCGGGGGCGGATTTTTTGGTGATGCTGAAGCCGCAGTTTGAGGCGCGGTCGGAGCAGCTGGTGCGCGGGGTGGTGAAGAATGAGCGGATGCGGCGGGAGATTATGCAGGAGTTTGAGCGGTGGCTGAAGGTGCGGGGATGGGTGGTGGTGCGGAAGCGGGATAATGAGACGGTGGGGCGGAAAGGGAATCGGGAAAGGTTTTATTGGGTGAGGGTGGGGCGGTGATAGCGGATATGGTATAATGGGGTTTATTATAAACGTGGAGGAAGAATGAATAAAAAGACAAAGTGGGTAGGAATTGGTTTAGGGGTGCTGGCGGTGGTGGCAGTGATTGTAGCGGGGGTGAGCCTACTATGGAAACAACCGGCAGAGGAGGTGAGTTTGACGGATGCGGAGAAGTTCGCGCAGGAGTATACGGAGGTGGGGGTGGATAATGTTTTTGTTTATCGGGATATGGATGAGATTATTAGGATCTTGGAGCATGGGACGGGGGTAGTGTATTTGGGCTTTCCGGAATGTCCGTGGTGCCAACGGTATGTGAAATATCTGAACGAGGTGGCGAAGGATCGGGGGGTGGAGAAGATATATTATTACAATATTCGGGAAGACAGAAATAATAATAGCGAGGGGTATCAAAAGATAATTGAGCTGTTGGGGGATATGGTGGAGTATGATGAAGAGGGGCGGCCGAAGATTTACGTGCCAGAGGTGATTTATGTGAAGGAAGGGGAGATTGTGGCGCATGATAACGAGACATCAATGGAGTCGGGGGATGTGGACGAGTATTGGACGCAGGAGAAGGTAACGGCTCTAAAGAAGCGAACCTTGCAATATATGCAGGATGCGGAGGTGACGACCTGCAACAGCGGATGTAATCTTTAGCGAAATCTTTAGAACTTTGATTTTTTAGCTTGACATACGGCTTATGCTTTGCGATAATAAGCATAAGTTAGGTAAAGGTTAACAAATTAAGGTTAGGAAATATGCGTCTACATCAAAGTTCTTTGAGGGGGATATTGGGGTTTTGCCAAGGAAGGTTGGTGTTTTTTGGTGGAGGTGGGTTACTTGCGGGAGTGTCCGCGGTGTTTTTGGTGGGGATTTTGGGGGCGATGCTTCTGCCAAGCGTGCCAGAAAGGGCGCAGGCAGTAGAGGGGGACGGGGGTGCGACGACTTATGCGACGGGGGCGTCGGTGTCTTTGGGAGTGCCGGCGACGATTGATTTTGAGGCGGTAACGCCGACGGCGAATGGGGCGACGACGACAGCGACGGCGAATGTGACGGTGGCGACGACGAATAGCGCAGGGTATAGTTTGTATTTGTATGCGGAGGGTGGGAATAATTTGGTGGCGCAGAACCCGGCGACGGCAGAAGTGGTAACGGCAACGGCGAGTAGTGCGACGTTGGACGGTTTGGCGAATAATACGTGGGGATATAATCTCGGGACGGCGGCGACTGGGACGGGGACGACTTATGCGGCGGTGCCGACAGATGGGACGACGCCAGTACAGACGAAAGATACGTCGTCAACGAATGCGGCGAACGATACCTATACCTTGGCATTGGGGGCAAAGGTAGATACGACGATCCCGTCGGGGACATATACAGGGGCGTTGACCGTGGCGGTGGTGGCGGAACCTGGAGGCATTGTGATTAATTATGATGCAAATGGTGGGATTTTTGGTGATAATGATACCAATTCCGTTTCTTATAATGTTAAAGAGATTTCTACACAGTCTATCAATAATGGAAACTCTACTAATTATGACGAGACTATAAGCATCCCTGGCGCAACATCATTAACAATTGATTTTACGTGCTATGCGGCAAAGATGGGAAACGTGCGGCTTTATGATGGAGCTGGTAATGTAATTGTTGCGTGCTCGCAGATGACCGTAGATCCGGATGTACATCCCTCCGCTTCTGGCACATATATTATTTCTGGAGACTCTTTACGAATTTATTTATTCGATGATGGGACTGGGTCATATTTCAATGCCGAAGCGACTGGCTACGAGATCACGCCCATTTCTGGCACAGAAGAACTTACACCTACCCGTTCAGGTTATAATTTTGCCGGTTGGTATACGGATGCTGCTGGTACGGAGGGGAATGAGTTTGTGCCAAACGGTAATATGGTGTCTGGGACTACGGTGTATGCGAAGTGGGAAGAAGCACCAGTGATGCAAAACTTTACGAATTCGCAGTGTCAAAGTTTGGCATCTGATGCGCCTTATATAGTAAAGGATAGCCGTGACGGCAACACTTATACTGTCCGTTATATAAACGGGGCGTGTTGGATGACGCAGAATCTAAGGCTTTCTGGTGGTAGAACTCTTACTTCTGTAGATTCCAATGTCGCTTCCAGTTGGTATTTTCCAAATACTTCTTTGGGTGGTAGTGAAAGTTATACGGAACCACGCTCCGTTATTAGTGCGAATGTCTCGTATGGTGGTTACTATAATCTTTGTGCGGCTAGCGCAGGTACAATTTGCCAAGTAGTAAATGAGAATATTACTTACGATATTTGCCCTAGTGGTTGGAGATTACCTGCCGAAAATGAGGCGAGTACTATTACTGGCTCAAGCCTATCTTCTATATTTTCTCCTGTACTCAGTGGCTATTATGATAGTGGTGAAAAACGTTATTATGGGGTTGGCTCTGATGACTATTGGTGGACTGCAACAGCCTCTGATTCCTATCATCAATTTTACTTAAACTATTATGATGGTTATTTATCGCCGAGCGATCTTGACTATGGTACTAAGAGTAATGGTTTGGCTTTGCGATGTATTCGCTCTGATTAATTTGTTTTAAAAAAAACGGGCGGAGCCCGGTGGTACGCCCGATAGGAGTCGAACCTACGACACCCAGCTCCGGAAGCTGGTGCTCTATCCACTGAGCTACGGGCGCATATAGGGACATTATAGCGTTAAAGTGGGGAAATGTAAAGGGAGCCTGCGTTAGGCGACAGTCTTGGTGTGGTTTTTGCGGTTGTTCAGTGGTTGTGATATAATAATGTTAAGTATGACAAAGCAGGAATTACAAGAGATTTTGGCGCAGAGTGTGGCCCGTAGTATGGAGATAGAAGGGGCAAATTACGAGAAGACTCGGCGGATGGTTCTCAAGGGGTTGCGATCAAAGAAGAGGTAAATCTAGGTTATTATTCAGATGAGCCCGAGCCATTAGTAAATAAACTCGGGATTACTGATGAGCGGCGTTTGCGGTGCGTTGAAGATGAGATTGTGGGGCAAAAAACTGTAGAGATTTTAAGCCAAGACTTGCCGGATATATACGATTTATCGTTATTACAATCTTTACACCGCAAACTTTTTTCGGATATTTATGATTTTGCTGGCGAGCTGCGCAAGGTTAATATTATGAAGCCTGATAGTGAAGCTCCGTTTGCATATGCGGATTGTATACCGACTGAGGCTAGGAGGATATTTGATGAGTTGCGCGCTAAGAATTATTTAGCGAGTTTAGGTAAGAATGATTTTGCGCAAGAACTCGCTGGATTATCTGCCGAGCTTAATGCCCTACATCCTTTCAGGGAAGGAAATGGACGGACGATTAGGTTGTTCTTGATTTTGCTGGCTCAGCACGCAGGTTATGTTTTGAACTTCGGTTTAGCACGCTACGACGAGATTTTGATGGCGGATAAGCTGGCCTTTTCTGGTGATAGTCGACGACTGGTTGAATTATATGGTAGGATGCTAATGGCTTTGTAGTCTGTATACCTTGGGGCGTGGCGGGTTGCGGGGGAGGGGGGAAGATTGTATAATCGGCGTATGCGTGCGCGAAATTTGAAGCTGGCTTATGGGAACAAGGTGATTTATGATGACTGCGAGTTCAACCTGGAGGTGGGGGATAAGGTGGGGATTGTGGGGGTGAATGGGGCGGGGAAGACGACGTTGTTCCGGGTGATTTTGGGGGAGCAGGCGCTGGACGAGGGGAAGATTGAGCTGCCGAGCCTGCGGCTGGGGTATTTGCCGCAGGAGGTGAAGATTACGGCGGCGGCGCACGAGACGACCGTCTGGGAATACGTGGCGGCGGGGCGGCCGGTGGATCAGCTACAAGAACAGTTAAACCACGAATACGAAAAATTGGCGAAATACCCGGATTCGCAGGTGATTTTGGAGCGGATTCAGGGATTACAAGATTTGATTGATTCCTATGAGGTGGCGAACTTTGACTATGAGCTGCTGAAAATCTTGGAGAAGATGCAGCTGGAGGCGGTGATGGACCGGCCGGTGCGAGAGCTGTCGGGTGGGCAGAAATCCAAGGTGGCGTTTGCGCGGGTGTTGTTTGAGAATGCGGGGCTGCTGCTCCTAGACGAGCCGACGAACCACCTGGACGCGGCGACGAAGCAGTTTGTGGCGAATTATCTGCGCAACTATAAGGGGACGGTGCTGGTGATTTCGCACGACGTGGAGTTTCTGGACACGGTGACGAACAAGACGCTGTTTCTGAATAAGACGACGCATAAGATGAAGGTGTATCGGGGGAATTATACGGCGTTTCGGCGGCAGTATGCGGAGGAAAAGGCGGCGGCGGAGCAGAAATTGTCGGAGCAGGAGCGGGAGATTCGGCGGATTCAGGAATTTGTGGAGCGGGCGCGGGCGGCGAAGCGGTCTAATACCGCGCTGATTAAACAGGGGCACGTGCGGGAGAAGATGCTGGCGCGGAAGTTGGCGGAGCTGCCGGAGCGGGAGGCGGAATATGCGCACGTGGTGCTGCCGATTCGGCCGGCGCAGGAAAGCACGAAGGTGCCGCTAGAGGTGCAGAATCTGGCTTTCGGATATCCGGAGGGACCGGAGTTATATCGGGGGCTGTCGTTTGCGCTGACGCGGGGAGAGAGGTTTTTGATTGTGGGGGAGAACGGGGCGGGGAAGTCAACGCTGGTGAAGCTGCTGGTAGGGGAGCTGACGCCGACGGAGGGGACGGTGATTCTGGGGCAGAAAACCACGGTGGCTTACTACGCGCAGGAGCTGGAGCTGTTGGACGAGCGGCGGACGATTTTGGAGAATGTGCAGTCGTATGATTTTACGGACACGGAGCTGAGAAGCGTGCTAGCGAACTTCTTGTTCTACGGGGAAGATGTGGAGAAGAAGGTGGCAGTGTTGTCGCCGGGGGAGAAGGCGCGGGTGGCGCTCTCAAAGGTGTTGCTTCGGCGGGCGAATCTGCTGGTGCTGGATGAGCCGACGAACCATTTTGATCCGGAGACGCAGAAGGTGATCGGGGAGAATCTGCGGGATTATACGGGGACGATTGTGATGGTGAGCCACAATCCGGCGTTCGTGGAGCAGGTGGGGATTACGCGAATGCTGGTGGTGCCAGGGCGGGCGGACACGACGGAGGGGACAGAGCGGGGCGAAGCGGGGAAGCGCGGGGCGGCGCCGATGGCGGTGATGAAGAATTATTCGCGGGAGCTTTTGGAATACTACTATTATCTGAACTCGGATTTGGTGTAAAGGTGGGTGGTGGGGAAGATGCGGCTTGACATATAGCTTGTGGTTTGCGATAATGGGGGTAGTTCTAAGCATAATTAATATAATTATATTTGGGAAGGAAAGTATGCGGTTGCGAACGCAAACCATAGACAACAGTAAAGGAAGAGTATTGGCTGGGACATCGGGCGCTGTGATGGTGCTGGTCTTAGGGGCGATGTTGTTCCCGAGCTTGCCGACGGCGGTACAGGCCGAGGAAAGTGGGTCCACCGCGAATCTGAACGTGGAATCGGCGGTGGCGATTACGCTGCCGGACACGGTGGCGATTGATGTGACGCCGACCCCGGACGGGACATTTTCTTCCAGCAACGTAAAGCTTTCCGTTTCTACGAATAATAATTCCGGTTATACTTTGTCTCTTGCGACCACGGGTGATGATAACCATATGCACAGTCAGAATCAGGCGACGACGGAGACAATCGCTCCGGTGAGCGGCAGCGTGACGCAGGCGAAATTTGCGAACAACACTTGGGGGTATAACCTGCGGGCGGCGAGTGAGGGCGACGCGAATGCCAGCACAGAGTACCAGGCGGTACCGAAAAGCGGTGACACCGCGCTCAGAACCACTTCGGCTCCTTCGAGTGATAGTTATAATCTAACGTTTGGGGCTAAGGTCAACACCTCCATCCCTTCGGGGACATACACAAACACGGTTGCGGTATCGGTAGTGGCGAACCCACCGCTGGTCGCCGACATGACCAGCCTGAGCACGATGCAGGAGATGACTCCTGAAGTGTGCGAGAAGACGGAAGTCGGCACGGTGGCTCGCCTGACCGATGCTCGGGACCAGAAGCAATACTGGGTCACCAAGCTTGCCGACGGCAACTGTTGGATGACGCAAAATCTAGATCTGGATCTCGGTGTCAAAGATGGCAACACTGACACCACAGTTCTTACCCCGGCCGATAGCGACGTGTCTAGAAGCTGGACGCCGGAACGCTCTACCACGACTAGTATCTTCAGCAACTCTGACAATACTGAGCAATACTCTTGGGACCCGGGCTACTGGGTAAAGTCTGACCCAGATGGATATAGCAACTCTTGCGGTAGTTCATCTGGTATCACTAGCTTTGACGATGCGGATTGCACTTCCGCTGGCTGGACTGATGTCTCTAGTATGACCCCAATGGATGATGGTACTACCAATACTGTCATCTCCGGTAACACCTACAACGCCCACTACCTAGTCGGTAACTACTACCAATGGAACGCGGCGACGGCTGGCACCGGAGGTGCCGATGTAGTAGGTAGGGACGCCACCGATTCCATCTGCCCCAAAGGTTGGCAACTACCTATCAGCAACAACCAGAACAAAGGTTTCTTCTATCTTCTCTTAGACAAATATGGATTAAATAGTTCCTATAATAGTACCACCATTACTCAGTCTCCTTTGTATTTCCATCCCAGCGGGTACGTCTACTCGGGGTCGCTGGGGGACGCAGGCAGCGGCGGGTACTATTGGTCGTCTACTGCGTACTCTAGTACTAACGACGCCTACAGCCTCGACTTCTACTCGGACTACGTCGATCCGTCCATCTACTACTACCGCTACTACGGCTTCTCGGTCCGCTGCCTCGCCAGCCAGTAAACCCAGAGCCGAGAGTGAGCTAACTAAAGAAAACCCGGCAAC
>CAMMXR010000026.1 GCA_946500965.1 uncultured Candidatus Saccharibacteria bacterium
CCCTGCTCACTATAAAGCGCCCCCGCCGGCTCATAATCTAGGCTCCTCTGCTCCAGCCACTCCCAATTCGCATCCACATACGGCAGGTTCGCCACCAAAACTTCAAACTCCCCCGCCAGCCCCGCCAGCAGATCCGCTCGTCGGAACTCCACCCGCGCCCCCAGCCGCCGCGCATTTTCCTGCGCCACCCTCAGTGCCTCCGCGCTCACATCTGTTGCCACCACCTCCGCCTCCGGCAGCTCCAACGCCAATGTCACCGCTAAACACCCACTCCCGGTCCCAATCTCCAAAATCCGCCCTGCCGACGCCGCCTGTCGGCTCGCCGACTGTCGCGAAACTGTCGCAGAATCTGTCGCGAATTGGCGCAGATCCCGAACGGAACCATGTATCCGCTCCCGCACCAAGTCCACCAGCGTCTCCGTCTCCGGACGGGGAATCAGTACCCGCGCATCCACCCGGAACTTCCGCCCATAAAACTCCTTCTCTCCCACGATATACGCCAGCGGCTCACCCTGCACTCGCCGTTCCAGCGCCGCCCTTAACTTCACCAGCGTCTCTGCCGACAATTCCTCTTCGCCGTGCGCCACCAAATAACTCCGGTCCAGTATCAGTCCACCCTCCCCCGGCTCCGTCCGACTGCCTAAACCTCTCGCCCCTTCAGCAACTTCACCCTCTCCCAGCGCCCACACTAGCAAAAGCTCCGCGTCCAGCGCCGGCACTTGCTCCTTCGCCGCCTTCAGCCACGCTTCAATCTTCATCTTTTTCCGCTCCTTAAGCTCCGATTTTGCAAGTTTCAATCTGCCCCCACCCGCCACTCTACAACTTCTCCGCCGCCTGCGCCCGCTCCGCCAGCGTCAGTTCACGAATCAAATCGTCAATCTCCCCATCCATCGCCGCCGCCACATTGGAACGCGAATAGTGAATTCGGTGATCCGTAATCCGATCCTGCGGGAAATTATAAGTCCGAATCTTCTCACTCCGGTCGCCCGTCCCAATCAGCGACTTCCGCGCATCGCTCGCCGCCGCCATCTCCGCCTGCTTCTGCCGCTCAATCAACCGCGACCGCAAAATCATCATCGCCTTCTGGCGATTCTGCTGCTGCGACCGCTCATCCTGCATCGCCACTACAATCCCAGTCGGCAAATGCGTAATCCGCACCGCCGAATCAGTCGTGTTCACTCCCTGACCACCGTGACCGCCCGAACGATAAATGTCAATCCTGAGATCCTCCGGCCGGATTTCCAAATCCGCCTCCGCCGCTTCCGGCAACACCGCCACCGTCGCAGTTGAGGTGTGAATCCGCCCCTGTGACTCCGTCACCGGCACCCGCTGCACCCGGTGTACCCCACCCTCAAACTTCAACTGCCCATACGGCTTCTCACCCGTCACTCGCAAAATCACTTCCTTCACTCCGCCCGCCTCATTCTCGTGCTTGGAAACCAGCTCCGTCTTCAGCCCGTGCCGCTCCGCATAACGCACATACATCCGGTAAAGCTCGCCCGCAAACAGAGAAGCCTCATCGCCTCCCGCCCCCGCCCGGATTTCCATAATTGCCGGCTTCTCGTCCGCCGGGTCGTGCGGCAGCAATTTCTCTTCCAGCTCCTGCGCCAGCCGTTCCTGCTCCGCCGTCCATTTCTCCACGTCCGCCCGCGCCAGCTCCCCCAAATCTGGATCATCCACCAGCGCCTGCGCCTCCGCCAAATTCTTCGCCGCCTGTTCCTGCGCCCGCTTTAGCTCCAAGATTTCGTTAATTTCCGCCAGCCGTCGCGACTTTTCCGCAAAATCCGCCGCCGCATACGCCTCTGGCTGCGCCAAAAATCGCTCAATTTCCGTCTTTTCTTGCTCCAATTGCTGGAAATCTATGTTCATCTGTGTTATTATAGCACAGGAGGCGCCCACCGCCTAGAGCGCCTCCACCCTGGCCGATCCCCATCGGCCAAAAAAGGGTTTTGAGGCGTCTGCCGCCTAAGACGCCTCAACTTGGTTCTTTAGCTCAGTTGGCTAGAGCGCACGATTCACATTCGTGAGGTCACTGGTTCGAGCCCAGTAAGAACCACCATTCTTGACTTATTGACAACTCTGTGCTATAATGATAATCAATCCCCATATGGTCCTTGCAAAACCGCAAGGTTCTTTTTATTATATAGCTATGCGTCTCATCATCGGCCTCGGTAATCCCGGCACTCAATACAACTTCACCCGCCATAACTTCGGCTTCCTGACGCTGGATTTTTACGCCAAAATCCATCAGCTTAACTGGCAAAAGCCCAAATTCGGCGCCATCTGGCTGAAGCAGGGAAGCACCATTTTCGTCAAACCTCAAACCTTCTACAACGAATCCGGCCAGGCCGTCCAAGCCTTCGCCAGCTTCTACAAGGTCGCCCCCGAAGACATTCTCGTAGTCTGTGATGACTTTGATCTTGAGTTTGGCACTCTCCGCTACCGCGAACACGGGTCCAGCGGCGGCAATAACGGCCTCAAATCCGTCACCACTCATCTCGGCACCGACCAGTTCCCGCGCCTCCGTCTCGGCACCAACAACCTCGCCGTACGCCAGCAAGTCGGCGACATCAACTTCGTCCTCGGACACTTCACCGCCGACGAAAAAGCTAGACTCCCCGACCTACTCGCCCAAATCTCCGCTCGCCTCGCCGACTTCGCAATCTAAGTGCAAGCTGACCACACCAACTAGACCATCCAATCTCAAGGCGGCTCCGCTACCCACCACCCTACTGCTTGAACGCCCATTTATTCGCTCCTAGCGCCAGCACGCGCCCCTTAATCTCCAGTAGCGTCAAAGTCTGGTTCAACTCCGCCACTTCCATTCCTAGTTTCTCCAATAATTCTGCGCCGTCCTTACCCCCTTTCACTAACTCCCGCAGTACCGCCGTCTCCGCCTCACTCTCGCCCACCACTTCCACCGCCCGCCGCGACCGCTTTCTCCGTTCCGGAAACAACATTTCTAGTAAATCTTCCGTCCCTAGGCACGGCATCGCCCCCTGCCGAATTAACCGATTGCATCCCTCCGACAACGGCCGCCGAATGTCACCTGGCACCGCCATCACCTCGCGCCCCTGTTCCAGCGCGTGCGCCGCCGTGTTCAGAGATCCGCTCCGCGCCGCCGCCTCCACAATCACTACCACATCCGCCAACCCCGCAATAATCCGATTCCGCTGCAAGAAGCAGGCCTGCCGATGATAAACTTCCCCCGGCGCCAGCTCGCTCAACACCGCCCCGCCCTTCTCCACGATCTCCGCCGCCAACCGCTCATGCGCCCGTGGATAGATCTCGTCAATCGGCGTCCCCAGTACCGCCAACGTCACCCCGCCCGCATCCAGCGCCGCCCGGTGCGCCACCGAATCCAACCCATACGCTAATCCCGACACCACCACCGCCCCCGCCTGCGCCGCCGCCAAACCTAACTGATATGCCACCTCTCGCCCATATTCCGTTGGTCGCCGCGTCCCCACAATCGCCACCGTTTTCACCCGCTTTTCCGGGATTTTTCCATAGAAATACAACATTTTAGGCACTAGCGCAATCGTATCTAACACCTCTGTATATTCCGCTTCTTGGGGTGCAATTTTATTGTTTTTTTCAAAAAAATGTGAAAAAAGTGTTGACATATTTTTCTCCGTGTGCTATAATGCTTACCAGTTAGGGTTATTAACTCCAACTGTACCTAAAAAATCATAATTTTAGCTATTCCGATTAACGGAATATCCAAAATTGCGTGCTTTTGAACTCCTCAGGGCTCGTGATTTCTTTACGGTCACGAGTTGCAAGTATTACCTCCACTTTTGAGGAACCTTCAAAGGCATAGCAATCCCCGTAACCGGCGGACCCCGTGTTTGTGTGAGGTGGGTCGCGCTTCCGGTCCTCCGGAGTCGAACGACGATGAGTTATGGGGTCAAATAGCCTCAGGTGATGCCCACCCTTACCTGGGGCTTTTTGATGTCTACGTAACGCCGAACTACGCTTGAGTTCGCGCTCGCCCAAGCCTCAACCTCGTCCGTTCCGGGAACTAAAGGCGCCCGCCTCCCTTCTTTTTAATCACATTTTGCCACCGACTACCAACCATAAGCACGTTATTTCGCCAATTTTGTCTCGCCACCCCTGTTCGCTCCATTCCCGCCACCACGACCCCTGTCACAGGACTTTTTTCGGCATTTTAACTATTCATGGGTTGCTTTTTTTCGCAAATCTGCCTAAAGTATAAACATGGCCAAAAATCTCGTCATCGTTGAGTCCCCCGCCAAAGCCCACACGATTGAAAAATATCTCGGGCCGGATTTTCAGGTCCTGGCCTCGGTCGGCCACATCCGCAAAGACACCAAAGTAGACAAAAACACCTTTGACGTCACCTACGAAATTGACCCCGGACACAAAAAAGTCATCTCCGAACTCAAGAAAGCCACCAAAGCCGCCGACACCATCTGGCTCGCGACCGATGAAGACCGCGAAGGCGAAGCCATCTCTTGGCATCTGCTGGAAGTCCTCAAGCTGCCCCCAAACACCAAACGCATCACCTTCCACGAAATCACCAAATCCGCCCTTGAAGACGCCATTAAACACCCCCGCACCGTAGATATGGATATGGTTGCCTCCCAGCAAGCCCGCCAAACCCTAGATATGCTGGTCGGCTTTGATCTTTCCGGCGTCGTCCGTCGTAAGGTCCCCGGTGCCATCTCCGCCGGCCGCGTCCAATCTCCCGCCCTGCGCCTGATCGTAGAAAGGGAACAAGAAATCGCCGATTTTCAGAACAGCTTCAAGTTCAAAGTCTCCGGCCTCTTCCAAGCCCCGAATCGCGACGAACTCACCGCCACCCTTGACCACACTTTCCCCACCTTAGACGACGCCAAATCCTATCTTACGCAGCTCATCCCCAGCACCTACACCGTTTCCGACCGCCAGACCGCTCCTGGCTCACGCCGCCCGGCGCCGCCTTTCACCACCGCTTCACTCCAAATTGAAGCCAACTCCCGCCTCGGTTTCTCTACCCGCACCACCATGAACGCCGCCCAGGCTCTCTACCAGGCTGGCCTCATTACCTACCACCGCACTGATAGCTTCAATCTCTCTAAGCAAGCCATCGCCGCCATCGCCCACTGCGTCACTACCGAATATGGCGAGAAATACCTCAAAGTCCGCCGCTTTACCACCAAATCCGCCACCGCCCAGGAAGCCCATGAAGCCATCCGCCCCACCCAAATTGAGCGCGTCACCGCCGGCAAGAACGACTACGAACGCAAGCTCTACCATCTCATCCGTCAGCGCACCCTTGCCACCCAAATGGCCGACGCCATCACCGAGAAAACCACCATCAAAATCTCCGCCTCCGCCGTCCCGGAACACCTCTTTGAAGCCAAAGGCGAAGTCATTATCTTTGATGGCTTCCTCAAAGTCACTGGTCGCGCCAAGGACGAAGAGCTCCCCGCCCTCGCCGCCGGCGACCAGCTCGCCCCTGTCAAAATCACCGCTCGCCAGACCTTCGCCAAACCACCCGCCCGCTACACCGAAGGTTCGCTGGTCAAAAAACTTGAAGAACTCGGCATCGGCCGCCCCTCCACCTATGCCTCCATTCTCTCCGCCATTCAATCCCGCGGCTACGTCCAAAAGGGCACCTCCGAAGGCCAAACCCGCTCCGTCATTGAGCTCACCCTCACGGACAGTCAAGTCCACCAGGGAACTACCACCGAAAAATCCGGCGCCGACAAAGGCAAGCTCATCCCCACCCCCATTGGCCAGCTTATCACCGGCTTTCTCACCCAAAACTTCCCCAACATCGTTGACTATCAGTTCACCGCCAACATTGAAAAAGACCTGGACCAAATCGCCGACCACCAGCTTGAGCGTGTCCAGATGCTCCGCGATTTCTATGGTCCTTTCCAGCAAGAAGTCCAAAAGTCCGACTCCGCTGCGCGCTACAACAACGCCCGCGCCCTCGGCACCGACCCCAAGACCAAACTCCCCATCTACGCCAAAATCGGCAAAAACGGCGGTTTCATCCAGCTCGGCGACAACGAAAAATCCTCCGGCGAAAAGCCGCGTTTCGCCCCGCTTCCCGATGGCACCGACGTCAATTCCGTCACCCTTGAACAGGCTCTCGCCCAGCTCGCCCTCCCCTCCTTGCCGCGCCTGCTCGGTCCCGCCGCCGACGGCACCCCGCTCATTGCCGCCGCCGGTCCCTTCGGTCCCTACCTCAAAGCTGGCAAATACAACCTCCCTATCAAAGATTACGACCCCTATACTATTGACCTTCCCACCGCCCAAAGTCTCTACCAAGCCAAGCTTGATTCCATTATCGCCGACTTTGGCGACCTCATGATCATTAACGGTGCCTACGGCCCCTATATCAAAGGCCCCGGCCGCTTCAACAACGTCAAAGTTCCCAAGGATCGCGACCCCAAAACCATCACCAAATCCGAAGCCGAGGCGATGCTGGCCGCCAAGCCCGCCCGCCGCGGTCGCCGCACCGCCAAGACCACCAAAACCGCCAAGTCCTCCCAAAAGTCAACCTCTAGGACCACTGCCAAACCAGCCCGCCGTACCACAAAATCCACCAAAACTCCCCGAAAATCTACCAAAAATCCCAAAAAGTGATATAATAAACCATAGAAAGTCAGCTTTCACCAACCCACCGCTAGTTGACAGTATTATTGAAATATGCTATTATTTCACCAAACAACATTAACTATTATTTAGGGTGAGAGGGGAACGAAGGAACCACGATGGACCAACACGCCAGTACTATCGCAAACGCCATAAAGGGTAGCTTAGATGTCATTGAACAAGAACGCGAGCGCGAAATCATCGCTCGTCGTTTTGGACTAAACGGCCAGAAAGAAACCTTGGAACAAATCGGGGAGCTACTCAGTATCACCCGTGAACGCGTCCGCCAGCTGGAAAAAGCTATTTTAATCCGACTGCGCATCGCTGCCGCCGACGGCCAAATCACCGCTCTCCCCGCCGCCGAGAAGCTCATTATCCGCAACCTCACCGAGCTGGGTCGCGTCGGCCGCACCGCCCGCCTCGCCAAGCGCATCTTCGGTCACGACTCCACCCCCGTAGAGCGCGCCGAGCTCACTTTCCTCGCCACCATTTCCTCCGCCCTCACCGTGATTGACGAAAACGACCTCTATTACCCCGCCATTGGCATTGCCGAATACGGCGACGCTAAGACCATCCGCCATCGCGTGGACGAAATCGTCACCCTCATTAAGCAGCACAAAACCCCGATGACCCTTGATGAGCTTGACGACCAGCTGAATTATGAGCACCCTGACCACATCAAAGCCATCGCGTCGCTCTCTAAGCAACTCGCCTCTCTCAACAATCTCTGGGGTCTCTCTCGCTGGCCCTCCGTCAATCCCCGCAACATCCGCGATAAAATCTTCGTCATTCTGGAAGCCAAAAAAGAACCGATGCACTTCTCCGAAATCGCCGACGCCATCGCTGAATCCAGCTTCCGCCGCAAAAACGTCACTATCCAAGCCATTCACAACGAGCTCATCAAAGACCCCCGCTTCATCTTAATCGGTCGCGGCATCTACGCTCTCAGCGCCTGGGGCTACACCAAAGGCACCGTCGCCGACATCATCACCTCCATTCTGAAAGACGCCGGTCAGCCTCTCTCCCGCGAAGACATCGTCCGCCAGGTCCTCCGCGCCCGCAAAGTCAAAGAAACCACCGTCCTGCTCAACCTCCAAAACAAGCAACTCTTCAAGAAAGTCGGTAAAGATTCCTACACCCTCGCCTAATCCCTCGGCTGCCCGGATCTGCGCCGCCGGCTGAAGTCCCACCGCTCATCCGGTCAGCCCCTCCCCATTCCCACCGTTTATGCTATAATCAAATTATGTTCTCCGCTATCATTCAGTTCATTACTCTCCCCTACGTCTGGATCCCGATCGTCGCGATCCTGGCCTTTTTGACCTACCGCAACTACAAAAAGCTCAATCGCCTCAAGGTTCTCAACGTAGATTCCGTTCTCTTGATGCTGGAAATCCCCCGCACCAACGACAAGAAGGAGCTCGCCGCCGAACAGCTTTTCGCCAGCCTCCACGGCATCCTCCGCGACAAAGCCGAGCTGAAAAGTTCCGGCGGCGTCCAAGAGCACCTCAGCTTTGAAATCGTCTCCACCGGCGGCCAAATCCGCTTCTACGTCTGGGTTCCCAAAATCCTCCAGAGCTTCGTTGAGGGTCAGATTTACGCCCAGTATCCCACCGTCCAAATCCACACCATGACCGAAGACTACGCCGACGACCGCGCCAAATACCCCGTGGTCTATTCCGCCGAACTCACCCTCACCGAAAACGAGGCTCTCCCCATCAAAACCTTTGATTCCTTTGAGGTGGACCCACTCGCCGGCATCACCGGCACCCTCGCCAAACTCAACCCCGACAATTCCGAGGAGCTCTGGATCCAAATCCTCACCCGCCCCATCCCCGACGACTGGCATAAACAAACCACCGACAAATGGGTGCGCAAAGTCAAATCCGGCCGCAAACTCTTTGCAAATAGCAATTTTGACTGGGTTTGGCTGATTGAAGCCCTCGGCGCCCTCTTCCGTCCACCCACCGGCGGCAGCGGGGAATCAAAAGCCCCCGAACTCTCCGAGCGCGACAAAACCCGCATCGCCAAAGCCGAAGAAAAGGCCACCAAACTCGGCTACGAAGTTAAAATCCGCCTCGCCTATCTCGGTCAAGACCAAGTCAACGCCAAACTCAACATGCAGGCCCTAGTCGGCACCTTCAAGCAATTCAACTCCACCAACCTCAACGGTTTCAAACTCACCGGTGGCAGTTTCAAACTTGACGACCTAGACGCCTACCGCCTCCGCCAGTTCAACGACCACGGCTTCATTTTGAACATCTCCGAACTTGCCTCAGTTTATCACCTCCCCCACACCTCCGTAGAAACTCCCAACATCGTCTGGGCCACCTCCAAAACCGCCGAACCCCCCGCCAAGCTCCCCCTTATCACCGGCAACGCCGCCAACGACGAGAACATCTCCGCCTTCGGTCTCACCAACTTCCGCGGCATCAACCACCAATTCGGTCTACTCCGCCGCGACCGCTCCCGCCACGTCTACATCATCGGTCAAACCGGCTCCGGCAAAAGCGGCCTTCTGGAACTTTTCGCCCTCTCCGATGTTTTCTACAACCAAGGCTACTGTATCATTGACCCCCACGGCGACTTCGCCATTGACAACCTCCGCTTCGTCCCCGCCGCCCGTGTCAAAGACGTTGTCTACTTCAACCCCGCTGACACCGCCTATCCGGTCGCCTTTAACCCGCTTGAGCTCAGCGACCCCGCCCGCAAGCCCAACGTCTGCTCCGAAGTTATCGGCGTCCTCAAGCGGATGTTCGGCGATTCCTGGGGTCCCCGCCTAGAGCATATCCTGCGCTACACCCTGCTCGCCCTACTTGACCGCCCCGAGACCACCCTGCTGGACATCTCTCGTATGCTCACCGATAAAGATTTCCGCAAGGAAACCCTTGATTATTGCCAAGATGTCACCGTCCTCCAATTCTGGAAGCACGAATTCGGCCAATGGAACGAGAAACAGGTCAACGAGTCTATCGCCCCAGTCCTCAACAAGGTCGGCGCTTTCACCGCCAACCCCATCATCCGTAACATCATCGGCCAGCCCAAATCCAGCTTTGATGTCCGCAAGATTATGGACGAAGGCAAAATCCTGGTCGTCAACCTCTCCAAGGGCCTGATTGGCGAAGACAACGCCGCCATTCTCGGCGCCTTCCTCGTCACCAAAGTCCAGCTCGCCGCGATGAGCCGCTCCGACATCCCCAACGTCGCCGACCGCCGTCCCTTCTACCTCTACGTGGACGAGTTCCAAAACTTCGCCACCGACTCTTTCGTCGTCATCCTCTCCGAAGCTCGCAAATACGGCCTCAACCTCACCGTTGCCAACCAATACATCTCCCAGATGACCGACTCTGTGCGCGACGCCGTCTTCGGCAACGTCGGCACCACCATCTCCTTCCGCGTCTCCGCCGATGATGCCCCCATCCTCGCCAAGCAATTTGAGCCCACCTTTGACGAGAGCGACCTCATCCAGATGAACAACCGCCACTTCATCATCTCCATGATTATTAACGGCGAAAAAGTCCCTGCCTTCTCTGCCACCACCCTCTCCCTCCCCGAAACCCCGCAGGACAATTTTGACGCCATCGTAGAAAGCTCCCGCCGCCTCTACGCCCGCAACCGCGCCGAAGTAGAAGCCGAAATCCGCGAAACCATTGAGCAGTCCGAAAAATACAAGAAAGAGCTTTCCGACAGTGGCCGCCTGGACCCGGCAGTCACCGATCAAATCCGCCAAAGCTACACCACTCGCCCCACTGGCCACGAAAAACCAGTTTTCAGCTTCACTCCCACCCCTCAGTCCGATTTTCGTAAGCTCAAACTCTCCCCCAACGCTGCCGAAGGGAAGCAGCGCCCCAGCCTCAAGGACCTTGGCGCCCTCGCCGCTCAAGCCGCCCAAAAGCCTGAAAAATCCGCCACACCCGCCACCAAAACCACGCCCCAAGCTCCAGAAGACCACGCAAAACCCGCTCAGACGCGCGTAGAAGCCCCAGAACGCCATCCTCAGCCCCAAGCCGAGTCTGATAGCGCTAAAGCTCCAGAAGCCCCTCAGCGCGCCTCTGGTGAGCTCACAGCCGAAAATGCCCCCAAATCTCGCAATCGCCGCAAGCGTCATAAGCACCCCAATCGCGCCAAAGCCCCTCAGAAGCCCGTAGAGACCCCAGTGAGCTCGCACTCTGCTCCCACCGCACCCCAGACTCGCACCCCAGCACCCCAAGCTCCCGCCGCATCTCAAACCCCCAAATCCACCACCACTTCCCAGCCTCACGCTGCGCAATCTAAGCCCGAAATCATCCATGATGGCCAAGAACTCCGCATCCGCCACTAACCGCCCCTCTCTCACCCTCCACGACCTCGCGGTGGTAATTTTGGCGTGCCATCTCCACCCCCTCAGCCGCGTCCGCTTTGCCAAGACCATCTATTTCGTTCATAAAGAACTCGTCCGCCGCCAGCTGATGCAGCTAGACGATCTCAAATACCTCCGCCTGCCGCTCGGACCGGTCCCTGAAGGTTTTACGACCCTTACTCGTCCTCATTCCGGCATTATCACCCAGAAAAACCCCCATATCAACCTCTTTTACGAGATTGAGGAATACCTCCTAGCTGACCACGCCAAGACCCAGCTTTCGCCGACCCAAATCGCCGTCCGCACTAGCGTGGAAAAAACTCTCGCCCTGCTCCAGCCACACAGCACCACCGCCCTCGTGGAAGCCAGCCGAGACCCCAGTTGGCACGCCCACGCGAACGGGGAACTATACCAAATCACCGCTGCCGACCTCAAAAATCCCTTTCCTTACCCCCGTATCCTCTTGAAACTCCACTTCAAATCCCGCATCCCCAACGAGCTCGGCGCCCTCCAGGCCAACCTCCTGCGCGGTATGCTCAGCGACATCGTCAAGGAAAGCACCGACCTAGAATATCCTGACGCTTCCTCGCAGAAAGACGCCAAGAAACCCCAATGAGCACGCCTGAACGCCACGAAATCCCCCAAACTGACGTCACCAAAACCCTCTGGCGCAAATACCGCAAAACCCCCGAATACCGCAGCGGTCGCCGCTATTCCATCAGTTCCGTCCACCCGCTCGTACGCGCTGGCGAAGAGCAGGGTCTCAGCGATGTAATTCTGGAATTCGCCAGGGAACTAGAGCGTCCCACCGATATTCGCACCCGCCTCACCACCCGCCGCGAGCGAGATTGGCTGGGCCACTGGTGCCATATGCATACCGTGCTCTT
>CAMMXR010000027.1 GCA_946500965.1 uncultured Candidatus Saccharibacteria bacterium
ATACCGCGTCAGCCCGCACCGCGGACAACTCGCCCGCCGGTGCAGCCAATCCCGATAACTATCCAACTCCCGTTCCGCCACCTCTACGTCATACTCCACCCCATACCGTTCACATAATTTACGCGCCTGCTCCCAAGCCGCCCGCTCCATTTTCAGCCGCTCCACGTCCGTCCGATAATTTTGGTGTTCAAGCATCGCATGCCCCACTTCGTGCAATAACAACATTTTAGAACACTCATCCAGCTTTTCTTGTTCAAACACAATCGTTCGTGGTGGTCGGAAGGCAAACTTTTTACCCAACCGCCATCGCAGCCACGGATAGTCCTTCTTCAACTGAACAATAATTTTGTTCAACTCTTCTCCCATATCAGCCTTATTATACCACCTCCACCTCACCAAAAACAGCCAGCTTCCTGGCTGTTTTCTTTAGTTTTCCTTTACTTCAGCTTAGGCTACTTTCTTAGCCGGGCCACGGCGGGAAATACGACCACCCTTAGCCCCTGCAATCCGAGCCAAAGCGGGGTTTGCGGCAAAACCGCCAGTATGGCCGTTCTGACCACCTTTCCGACCAATCCGAGCATAGAACTCTTTGCCATATTTGGCGCGATTAGTCGCAGCAGCTTTCAAACCGCCAGCTTTCGTTCCAGACATAGGAACTCCTTTTCTGCCCACCAAATTACATTACTATACACCACCCTTTCGGATGTTACTATTATTCTAGCATACTGCTTCAGTTTTGTCAATACGTTTTTGCTAAAAATGTGTTATAATTTGCCGCCACCCCTGTTCCAGCGCCCGCTTTCCCTTTCTTGCCTTTTCCCCAAAATCTGTTTTAACCTTGAACACAATCCCGAACAAACCCGCACAATTTTTTACACATTTTGTGGAAAAATCGTATTGACATTATTCACGCCGTGATATAAAATAGAATTACTTTGAACAAACACCTGCGAGGTTGCTCAAAGTTATATGACCTATTTCTTATAAATCACCCCCAAAATAGGGGTGATTTACTTTGTCCCCACTCCCCCGCTTTTCCGCCTTCCAATCGCACCATCCGCCCGCACCGCCTCGCCCACCAAAATCGCCATCCAAACCTTGCAATTTTCCGCCAAATACGCTAAAATAGAACAAGTTGGGGATATAGCTCAGCTGGTTAGAGCGCGTCACTGATAATGACGAGGTCTGTGGTTCAAGTCCACATATCCCCACCATTCCCATCCGCAAGGGGTAATAGCTCAGCTGATTAGAGCGCTGCCTTTGCAAGGCAGAGGTCCAGGGTTTGAATCCCTGTTACTCCACCACTTCCCAACCGCAAATCGCCGCAAGGCGATTTTTTGATTGCCAACCCTACGCTCCCTGCGACCAAAAAACGCCCGCAAAACCGCCCGCAGTCTAAACCCACCTCATCCTCTACGGCCGAAAACTCCCGTATGCCACCCCATTCACCATCTCTACGCCCCTCACTTCCGCGAGCTCCGACACCGTCAAAAACTCATACCCCTGTACCCTTAGATCATCAATAATTCCACCCACCGCCTCCACCGTAGAGTCATAAATATCATGCATTAAGATAATCGCTCCATCAAATGCCGCCCCCACCACCCGCTGCCGCACCGTCGCCGCATCCCGCACCCGCCAATCCTCTGGATCCACCGTCCACAGCATCAGCGGCGTCCCCGTTCCCTCTCGCGCCGACACCCCCACCGAACCATACGGCGGCCGCACTAGCTCCAACTTCCCGCCCGCCGCCTCAATAATCCCCCGCATCTGCTCCGTATCCACCCGCACCGCCTCTGTACTCATCTTCGTCATCTCAATATGTCCCATCGTGTGGCTTTCCACCTCGTGTTCCGCCACCTGCCGCTTCAATAACTCCGGATTCTGCTCCGCCCGCGACCCCAACACGAAAAACGTCACCTTAACCCCTTTCTCTGCCAAAATATCCAGCAGTCTCCCCGTCGTCGCCGCCGACGGTCCATCATCAAACGTCAGCGCCACCAGCTTCTTCCCCTCCAAATCCTGCCCCCTCTTCTGCACCGGCACCACCACCGCCAGCGCCGCATATCCTCCGCTCGCTTCCACTCCTGTCTCATCAATCTCCTGCCAACACCCCACCCCTAACCACAGCCCCAACACCACCACTGCGCTCAAAACCGCAAACTTCAGCCACGGTAGCTCCCGGTTCAGCCTCCGCCACCTCTCCGGCACCGCCGATCTTCGACCCGCCCCACTTAGCCGCTTTCTCTTCCCCGCCCCTCGTCTACTCATCATCACCACCTCCCAACCGACATTGCCGCGCCCACTCATACATTGCAATCCCGGCCGCCACCCCTACATTCACCGACCGCGTTGAGCCCAAACTCTCAATCTCCCGCACCTCATCTGCCGCCGCCAACATCTCCGCCGACAAACCCGCCCCCTCGCTCCCGAACACCAAAGTTGTCCGCTCCCGAAACCGCATCTGCGCCAGCGGTCGCGCCCGCTCCGTATGATTCTCAATCGCCACAATCTCCTGCCCCCGCGCCCGCTGATCCGCCACGAACTCCGCCACCGACCCCCAATGCACCACCTCTAGATACTTGTCCGTGCACATCGCACCCCGCCGGTTATACTTTCGCCGCCCGATAATATGCACCCGCGCCGCATTAAAATTATTCGCACTCCGCACAATCGTCCCCGCATTAAAATCGTGTTCAACATTCTCAATCGCCACTTCTAGCGCACTACGCTTCTCCGCCAACCGCGCAAAAACTTGTTCATTAGCCAGCCCTTTGTACTCATCCCGCAAGTTGCGCGTATCCGTCTCTGCTAATTTTTGTGTTCTCGCGTCCATATGTAATATATTATACCATCAAAAAACCGCCTCTCGGCGGTTCACTTAACAACTTAGTTGTGCAATTAACATCGTAGTCAAAGCTTTATGTCGCAGCTTCCGAAGAAGCACTTGTGTCTCAAGCTTAAAGCCACAATTACGACCGACCTAGCTACATTAACTCTTGCGAGTTAATGCGCATCAAACTCCCTAGAAAGGAGGTAATCCATCGACACGTTCTCGTACCGATGCCTTGTTACGACTTAACCCCAATCATCTCCCCCACCTTAGGCCGCCGAAGCGGACTTTGGGTGTTGGTGACTCTCATGGTTTGACGGGCGGTGTGTACAAGACCCGGGAACGTATTCACCGCAACATGCTGATCTGCGATTACTAGCGATTCCGACTTCAAGAAGGCGAGTTTCAGCCTTCTATCCGAACTGGGACCGGCTTTGGTGCGATTTGCTTCGCATCACTGTTTTGCTTCGCATTGTACCGGCCATTGTAGCGCGATTCTAGCCCAAGGCGTAAGGGAAATACTGACCTGACATCATCCCCTCCTTCCTCCCCGTTACCGGGGCAGTCCTACCAGAAAAATCCAACTGGTTGCAAGGGTTGCGCCCGTTGATGGACTTAACCAAACATCTCACGACACGAGCTGACGACGGCCATGCATCACCTGTCTCGAGGTTCCCGAAGGCACAGTTCTCTTTCGAGAGCCTTCCTCGGATGTCAAGCCTTGGTAAGGTTTATCGTTTACCATCGAATTAAAGATCACGCTCCACCGCTTGTGCGGGTCCCCGTCAATTCCTTTATGTTTTAATCTTGCGATCGTACTACACAGGTGGGATACTTAACGCGTTAGCTTCGCAACTCTGGGGGTCGATACCCAAAACTGCTAGTATCCATCGTTTACGGCGTAGACTACCGGGGTATCTAATCCCGTTTGCTCCCTACGCTTTCGTGCCTTAGTGTCAGAACCGTCCCAGTAACCTGCCTACGCTATCGGTGTTCCTTCTAATATCTACGGATTTCACTCCTACACTAGAAATTCCAGTTACCCCTAACGGTCTCGAGCTTAGCAGTTTAACTAATAGTCTGAATGGTTGAGCCACCAGATTTCACTAGTTACTTACTATGCCACCTACGCAACTCTTTACACCCAGTCACTCCGGATAATGCTCGGATCCTACGTATGACCGCGGCTGCTGGCACGTAGTTAGCCGATCCTTATTCATAAGTTACCATCATATTTCTCGCTTATAAAAGCAGTTTACAACCCGAAGGCCTTCATCCTGCACGCGGCGTTGCTCCATCAGGCTTGCGCCCATTGTGAAAGATTCCCTACTGCTGCCTCCCGTAGGAGTCTGGGCCGTGTCTCAGTCCCAGTCTGGATGATCATCCTCTCAAACCATCTAACGATCGTCGACTTGGTGAGCCTTTACCTCACCAACTATCTAATCGTACGCAGGCCATTCCCAAACCGCCCGAAAGCTTTAATCCGTAGATCACATGCGGTATTAGCTAATCTTTCGACTAGTTATCCCTCAGTTTGGGGTATGTTCCCACGCGTTACTCAGCCGTCCGCCGCTCGTCAGCAGCTTCACTGTTCCCTCGTATCCAACCACTTGCACAAAGGCCAAGTGTGACAAGAGAACGGTGAAGCCCTGTTACCGCTCGACTTGCATGTATTAGGCACGCCGCCAGCATTCATCCTGAGCCAGGATCAAACTCTCCATTAAAGTGTTCTTCCGGGCGAACCCTTCCGAACTGAAGTATTTGATTACTCAAATAAAAGACTGACGATGATAAGAAATCCTAAAAAGGATTCCCTAATTGCACAACTAAATTGTTAAATTATTTCTAAGAACTCTAAAACGCCCCCTTAAGTTTTCCTCGCAGTTCTTAGACTGTTCCTATCTTATCGCACTCCCTAAGATATGTCAATACCTTTTTTGGACTTTTTTCACTTTTTTCGGACTTTTTCCGCCCTGCCGCCACGTCTTTTCCGTTTTACGCCATTCCCTGCGTCAGCCAGTAAATCCCCACCCCAATCGCCACACCCAGTAAAGTCCCCGCCAGCACCTGCGGCAAAGTGTGTCCTTCGGTAATTGGCAGCTCCGGCTTCTTCGCCTGCTTAAGCAACCCATTCAGCGCCCTCCCCTGAATCCCCACCGCATACCGCACATGCATCGCATCATATGCCACAATCGCCCACATACACACCGCCAACATAAACAACCCCGAATCAAAGCCATACATACACCCAATCAGTACCGTCGCCGCCGTAAAGCTCGCCGCATGCCCCGACGGCATCCCGCCCGACCGCGTAAAGTATCCCACCCCCGTCTTAAAGTCTATAATCTCGTGCGTCCGGTAGCCACTGACCAGCCCCGCCACCAGCTTCCACAGCTGCGCCAGCAGGAAACCACTCCCAAACGCCACCAGAATCAACCATGCCTCGTTCATACTTTATATTATACCATAAACTTCTCTCCCGACCGATTTTTCACCACTACCACCACTCGCTGCCATTCTCGCCTCTACCACCTATCGTCGTTCCCGCCGCTTCCGACCATATAGCGACCAACCTGCCAGCCCTGACCCCGTTACCAGCAATACTGCCAGCACCCACCACGGGAATCCCGACCGTTGCTCCACCTCCCCCAGCGCCGGCACCTCCACCGCTTCGCTCAGCCCCTCATTCCCTATTCGTTCCTCACTCACCGCGCTTCCCGCCCCCGTCTGTCCCAACGTCCCCACCGCGCTTACCGTACCTGCCTGTCCCGACGTCCCCACTACACTTCCCGTCCCCAACTGTACCCCATCTCCAGTTACACCGCCCACCCCACCTTCAGCTCCACCTTCAGCTCCACTTTCAGCCCCGTCTTCAACCTCACTCCCAGCCTCACCTTCAACTTCACCCTCAATCTCAACCAGCCATCCCTCCAGCTGTTCCGTCAGCGCCCGCTCCACCACCAGCAAATCCTCCACCCCTGTTGACACCGCCAGCGTCACTTCCAATTTCTTCAGCCGTTCCAGCATCGCTCGCACCGCCCCTTCCTGCCACTCTGTTCCCCACGCTCCCATCTCCACCACGATCTCCCGCAATCTCTCCAGCTGAATCTGCCGCCATTCTTCCTCCCACGTCAGAATCCCCTCCGCCACTGCCCCACCCCGCGTCGCCGTCACGATATGTTTACCATCCTCCCCATCTCGCGCAAAACAAGTCGGAATCCCAATGTAATTCGGCAGCACCGGCTTAAAATCTGGCCCATGGATACAGCCCCGGTAATCATACTTACCCCTTAACCATACCGTATTCTTCCACTCAGTCGTCCCATCCTCCCGCAGCTCCGGTTCCCCAAACTCCGCCGCATAATACAGCAAATCTCGCTTATTCTCCGTAAACTCACCCTCAATCCAGACCTCAAACCCACCAAAATTCAGTAGCGGATGGTCCTCCATCCCAAACCGATATTCCTCATCATAAATCACCACCGCCCACTCCGCCGCGTCCTCACCCAGCGTCGCCAACCCCGCATCCGCTTCTGCCTCTGTGACCCCCTGTTCATAGTCATAATACGCCATCACTAGCCGCTTCAGCGCCCGCGTCTCTGATGGCACCAGCTCCACCGACATATAATTATGCATCGGATAGAGATTCGGAAACCGCAAATCCGGACTAATTGTGTTCGCCTCTAGTAGCAGCCCTTCCTCCCAGCGCTCGCCGCTTTCCTCTACTCCCGCCACACTCTCCCCCAACCCACCTACGTCTCCGCTCATTGCCACCACCGGCAGCGCCGCTCCACCTACTCCACCCATCACCCCCAGCGCCACCATCGTCATTACTAACTTCTTCATTGCTAACTCCTTATTTAGTCTTTGAGCTGACTATAGCAAAAATCCCCGCCCACCACCTACCACAAGCACGTTAAATCGCCAAAAAAGTCCCTCGCAGCCTTAAAAATCACCAAAAAAACGCTCAACAAGCGCCCAAAATCACCCAAACCCACCCAAAAAGGGCTCCAAAGAGCCCTAACAAGCCCCCAGAACCGCCTCTATTCCCCCGCCGCCTCCGGCATCACAATCCCAATTGACGCCACCGTATCGCCATCATTGAGCCGCATAATCCGCACCCCTTGCGTCGCCCGCCCCAGCGTCGGGATCTCCTTCACTGCCACCCGGATCGCCTGCCCCTTAGTGGACATCATAATCACCTCTTTCGCCACCGGATCCAGCGTGTGTACCGCCACCAGCGGTCCCGTCTTCGCCGTAATCGCCGCTACCTTAATCCCCACCCCACCTCGCTTGTGCACCGGCAGATTCTCTGCCACCGTCGCCTTCCCATAACCGTTCGCCGACACCACCAGCAGCTTCTGTCCCCGGTCCTGGATCACATCCATCCCCACAATCTCATCCTTCGGGCGCAGTCGAATCCCCCGCACCCCCTTCGCGCTCCGCCCCATCGCCCGCACATCTTGCTCATTGAACCGCACCGCCTGCCCAGCCGACGTTGAAATCACCACGTCATTCGCCCCCGTGGTCTCCTGCACCCACTTCAGTTCATCTCCCGGCTCCAGCTTCATCGTAATCATCCCGTTCGCCCGCAAGTTCATATACTCTTTCATCGCCGTCTTCTTAATCGTCCCCTTCTTCGTCGCCATAAACAGATACCCCTTTCCGCCTTCCTCACTCTGTTTAATAATCGCCGTCACCTTCTCGTCCGGATGCATATTCAAAAGATTCACCGCCGCCGTCCCCTTCGCCGTCATTGACGCCTGCGGCACCTCATACGCCTTCATCCGGAAAATCCGCCCCTGATTCGTGAAGAACAACAGATAATCGTGCGAACTCGCCGTCACAATCTGCGCCATCACGTCCTCATCCTTGGTCGTCATCCCCCGACGCCCCTTCCCACCGCGATTTTGCCGCTTGAAATCATCTTGCAGCACCCGCTTCATATAATTCTCCGTTGTCAGCAAGATCACGCTCTCTTCATCCGGCACCAGTTCTTCTTCCGAGAACTTCCCCACCTCGTGGTTAATCATCTTACTCCGACGCGGATCACCATATTTCTCCTTCAGTGCCAGCAGTTCTTCCTTCACCACCCGCAAAATCTCCTGCTCATCCGCCAGAATCGCCTCGTATTTCTTAATCAGCGCCAGCAGCTCATTCAGTTCATTCTCAATCTTATCGCGCTCCAAGCCTTGCAGCCGCCTTAGTTGCATCGCTAGAATCGCCGCCGCCTGAATCTCGCTCAGCCCAAACCGCTCCATCAGCCGCTTATCCGCATCGTCGTAGCTCTCGCGAATCGTCTTAATCACCTCGTCAATGTTGTCCAACGCAATCTTCAACCCCTCCAAGATATGCGCCCGTTCCTTCGCTTTCTTGAGGTCATATTCCGTCCGTCGCCGCACCACCTTCTGCCGATGCTTCACGAACTCCTGCAAAATCTCCTTCAGCCCCAAAATCCGCGGCTGCACCCCATCCACCAGCGCCAGCATATTATAATGAAAAGTCGTCTGTAGCCCCGTCATCTTATAAAGCTGGTTCAAAATCTTCTTCGGGAACGCATCCTTCTTCAGTTCCACCACCACCCGAATCTTCCCCCGCGCACTCTCGTCGCGCGCATCCGCAATGTGGTCCAGCTTCTTCGCCAGCACCAGTTCCCGCACCTTCTCAATGAACCCTTCCTTACTCATCCCGTAAGGCACTTCCGTAATCACGATATTATACCGACCGTTCTTGCGTTCCTCAATGTTCGTCACCGCCCGAATCGTCACCGATCCCTTCCCGGTCGCATAAGCCTGTTTCATCGGTTTTCCGCCGTAAACTTCCGCCCCGGTCGGGAAATCCGGCCCCTTCACGTGTTGCAGCAGTCCATCCAGCGTAATCTCCGGGTCCTCAATCAGAGCCACCGTCGCATCCACCACTTCCCCCAAGTTATGCGGCGGGATATTGGTCGCCATCCCCACCGCAATCCCCATCTGCCCATTCAGTAGGATATTCGGCAGCGCCGCCGGCAGCACCACCGGCTCCTGCTCGCTCCCATCAAAGTTATCCCGGAAATCCACCGTTTCCTTTTCAATATCCGTCAAAAGTTCCGCCCCCACCTTATCCATCCGCGCCTCCGTATACCGTGAGGCCGCCGGATCATCCCCATCCATTGAGCCGAAGTTACCTTGCCCCTCCACCAGGGTATAACGCATCTTCCACGGCTGCGCCAGGTTCACCATCGCATCATAAATTGACGAATCGCCGTGCGGGTGATACTTACCCATCACCTCACCCACGATCCTCGCCGACTTCACCGTCGCGTGCGGCGCCTTCCAGCCGTTCTTGTTCATCGCGTACAAAATCCGCCGGTTCACTGGTTTCAAACCATCCCTTACGTCCGGCAGCGCCCGGTCAATAATCACCGACATTGAATAGCGCAGGAAATAACTCTCCATCGTGCTTTCCACGTCGCGCTGTTCCACCCCGTTCACCACTTCGCCCTCCACCGGCGCCGCCGCACCCTCAGCACTCGCACCTTTCATCGCCCCCTCTGCCGCTCCTTCCGGAGTTAGATTCAGGTTTTCTGCTTCATCTTTCGCCATTTCTCATTCCTCCTTAGAAGTCTAGCTCGTTTAGATCCACGCTCGCTGCCCCAGCCTGGATAAAGTTTTTCCGTAGGTCTACCTGATCCCCCATCAGTTTCGTAAACACCGCATCCGCCTTCTCCGCGTCATCAATATGTACCTGTACCAAAATCCGGTTCTCCGGGTCCATCGTCGTCTCCCAAAGTTGTTTCGCGTCCATCTCACCCAACCCCTTAAACCGGTTCTGCGCCGTATAGCCCGCCTGCTTAAACCGCTCCTGATTCTCGTCAATCTTCACCCCTGCCGCCTTCCGCTCCGCGATTTTCTCCGCCAGCCTCTTCTCCAGCGCCACCTCATCATACAGATAATCAATCTTCCGATTATTCCCCGTCCCCTTCGTCAGCCCAAACAGCGGCGGCTTCGCCAAGTACACATGCCCCGCCTTAATCACCTCTGGCATATAACGGAAGAAGAATGTCATCAGCAGCGTCGCAATGTGCAGCCCGTCCACGTCCGCATCCGTCATGAAAATAATCTTATCATAACGCAACCCACTAATATCAAACTGATCGCCAATCCCCACCCCCAGCCCCTTAATCAAGCTCACTAGCTCTTGGTTTGCCAGCATCTTATCTAACCGCGCCCGCTCCGTGTTCAGCACCTTCCCGCGCAGCGGCAGAATCGCCTGAATCTTCGGATTGCGCCCTTCCTTCGCGCTCCCCGCCGCCGAGTTCCCCTCCACGATGAACAGCTCGCACTCGCTCCGATCCCGGCTTGAACAATCCGCCAGCTTAGACGGCAGGTTCAGCCCCTCAAACGCCCCTTTCCGGATCACATTATCTCGCGCCGCCCGCGCCGCCTTCCGCGCCCGCGCCGCCAAGGTCGCCTTCTGCACAATCTTCTTCGCCACCGCCGGATTTTCTTCCAAATAATACCCGAAATACTCCGTCACCACCTTATCCACGTAGCCCCGTACTTCTGGATTACCGAGCTTATTCTTCGTCTGCCCCTCAAACTGCGGATCCGGCAGCTTCACCAAAATCACCGCCGTCAACCCTTCCTTAATGTCATCTCCGGTCAGATTCGGCTCTTTTTCCTTCAAAATCCCGTTCTTCCGCGCGTAATCATTAATCACCCGGTTCAACCCTGTCCGGAACCCCATCACATGCATCCCCCCGTCCGGCGTCAACACGTTGTTCGCAAACGGCTTAATCGTCTCCGCAAAGGTATCATTGTATTGCAGCGCCACCTCAATCTCCGCCTCTTCTACCTGCTTCTCCACGTAGAAAATATCGTCCGTCAGCACCTCTTTCCCTTCATTCAGCCGCCGCACATAGCTCTTAATTCCCCCTTCAAAGTAAAACGCCTCCTGCGCCCCGGTCCGCTCATCCTTGACCGCAATCAGAATCCCCTTAGTCAGATACGCCTGATGCCGCGCATAGTGCGACACCCAGTCATAATCAAAGGTCGTCGTCTCCTTAAAAATTGCCGGGTCCGGATAAAAAGTAATTGACGTCCCCCGCCGCTGCGTCTTCCCCAGTTTCTGTAGCTCCGAAGTCGTCTTTCCCTTCTCAAACTCAATGTGGTAAATCTCCCCGTTTTTACACACTTCCGCAATCATCTTCGTGGACAGCGCATTCACCACCGAACTCCCCACCCCGTGCAAGCCCGAACTCACCTTATAACCGCCGCCGCCAAACTTCCCACCCGCATTCAGCACCGTCAGCACCGTCTCCAGCGACGACTTCCCAGTTTTCGGGTGAATATCCACCGGAATCCCCCGTCCGTTGTCTACCACTCTCACGCCCCCGTCTTTGAGCAGCGTAATCTCCACCCGCGTACATTCCCCCGCAATCGCTTCATCAATTGAGTTGTCGGCAATCTCCTTCAAAAGATGATGCAAGCCATCATAGCCCGTGGAACCGATATACATCCCCGGGCGCAGCCGCACATGCTCCAAGCCCTCTAATACCTGGATTTGCGAACTGTCATAATGATCTTGCCCATCACTTTTTTGTTTTGCCGACATGACTGTACCTCAACTTAGTTTACCCCTATATTTTAGCGCAAAACCCCTATTTTGGCAACCCCACCAATCAGTTTCCCCTATTTCCGCACCCGAAACACCACCTCATCCTGAGCAGCCGAGGCAGCTTTGGGCGCCGAACCCGGTGCCGTCTGAGGAGCGTTTTCCGGCTGAGCCGGGTCCGCCGCTTGAGAAGCCGAGGCAACTTTGGGCGCCGAGTTCTGGCTCTGTCCGGCATTTTCTGAGGACCGTGGGCTTGACGAAGAGGAGCTAGGCTCTAGGGGCGCCGAGCCCGGTGCCGTCTGAGGAGCGTCTTCCGGCTGAGCCGGGTCCGAAGCAGGGCGAAGCTTCGCTGAGGAGAGGCTCACC
>CAMMXR010000028.1 GCA_946500965.1 uncultured Candidatus Saccharibacteria bacterium
CGCCTTCTTCCTCTTCCACGCCTGCAAAAACTCCTCCGGCCCACTCCCCTCCCCCGTCTTCGCCACCTCCGCCATCACCTCCGCCTGCCCCGTCGTCCGCCACCGCTCCTGAATCTCCGCCTCCACTTCCGCCCGCGTCCGCCCATATTTCGTCGCCAAAAACGCCTTCATACTCGCAAGCAGCTCCGGATTCGCCTCCCCCATCGGCGGCAGCAGCTTCATCGTAAACGGCGAAGTCGGCATATTATACATCATCACTGTCGCAATCGCCTGATAATTCCCCTGTTTATGCAAATCCTCTGCGTTAAACACCGGCGTAAACGCCTTCTCCATCAGCTCCGCATCCGTCACCCCTAGCCGCCCCGCCATCAACGTCCCCACGTTCCCCAGAATCGCCTCCCGAATCTTATCCGTCAGCTGCGTCATAAACTGGTTCGCCAGGAACAGGTTTAGCCGATACTTCCGCGCCTCTGACAGAATACTCTCAAAGCTCTCCGTCGCAAAGTTCTGAAACTCGTCCACAAACAGACAGAAATCCTGCCGCTCATCCTCTGGCATATCCGCCCGGCTCATCGCTGCCGCCTGGAACTTCATCACCAGAATCATCCCCAGCAGTTGCGAGTTAATATCCCCCAGCCGCCCCTTAGATAGGTTCACCAGGAAAATCTTCTTCTGATCCATAATCTCCCGGATATTGAACCCGCTCTTCGTCTGCCCCAGGATATTCCGCATAATCGTATTAGACAGGAATGGCCCCCACTTAGACGCAAACCACGTCACCACTTCCCCCGCGTCGCTGGACTTCTGGCTGGCCGGAAACTCCCGCGTCCAGTAGTCATACACCGCCTTATCTTTCACATATTGCAGCTTCTCCTTCACAAACTCCGGGTCCGTAAAACATTGCGGAATGTCAATAAACGTTGCCCCGTGCGGATCCGCCATCAAAAGCAGCGCCGCATTCCGGAACATATGCTGCCCCCGCGGTCCGAAGAACCCCTGATTACTCGGATCAAACAGACTTTGCAGCATATTAATCCCCTCTTGCACAATAAAGTCCTTCTGATCCTCTGTCGTCCACTCAAACATATTCATCCCCACCGGATGCTCCATATCTGCCGGGTCAAAATAGATCACATCGTCAATCCGATCCTCCGGCACCTTCGCCAGCAGCGTCTCCACCGCATCCCCGTGCGGATCAATAAACGCAAAACCCCGCCCATCCAACATATCCTGATACGCCACATTCGTCAGCAGCACCGATTTCCCCATCCCTGTTGACCCAATCACATACGTATGCCGCCGCCGGTCGTTCTCCGACAGCCGGATCACTTTCTGCGCCCCCCGAAACTCATTCACCCCCAGCACCACGCCCTCCGTCACCAACTTCGCCGGCCCCTCCACCTGCTTGGTCGCCTGCCGTTCCACCTGCGAAGTCGGGATTGCCTTCTGCGCCGGCAAATGATACAGCGACGCCAACTCCACACTGTTTAAAATATTTGTTCGCGTCCCCTGTGGGAACATCCGAAAGATGTAATCCCGCGCCAATTTCCGCGTATCTTTCAACATATCATACCGAAATCCGTTATAATTCGCCGAATCAAACTGCGAAAATGCCGCCACCAGCCCCGAAATCATCGCTTCCGACCGCTCCTTCGTCCCCGCACTTGCCACCACCCGGATCAAAGTCTCAAACCCCGGATATTTCGTTTTGTGTTCAATCGCCGCAATCTCTTCCTGTTCCAAATTGGACAAGTTTTTCCCATCTTCCAGTTTATCGTGCGGATCCGGCGGGTGAAAGAACGCCTGAGCAAAATCTTTGATCAGCATCGCGCCTTCATACAGCACCTTCTTCCCCCGCATCACCACCTTCTTTCCTTCCCGGATATTTTTTACTCGCTCCGTAGAAACTTTTGTCCAGCTCCCGTCCGTCGGCCTGAACAATAATTGTAGCGCCATCCCCTCCCCTGGCTTCGTCACCGCCATCGCATTCAAGATCGCCAAACTCGCATCCCGTTGTGTATCCTCATATGTGCTAATCGGATACACAAAATCCTTCTTCAGACTCATCTCACCGCCCGCTACCTGCTCCGTCGTCACCTCATCCGCAAAGATACTCTCCTGTTCAATCTCCTCCAGCCGCGCCGTCGGATACGCCGAAATCACCGCCTGTTTGACCGTCTCCGTAATCACCGCCGGCACCACCGCATAGTACTTAATCAAACCATTCACCGCCACCACCTCAAACGCAATGTGCCGTTGCCCAAACACCCGGCTGGAAAACCCCTTCGTCAGCGTAGAAGCGATAATTGAGTACATCACCTGCGCCTGGCTCAGTGCCTCGTTCGTCACGTCCCGCTCATCTCGTCCGCCCCCCTTAATATCATCAGTTGACGGCGGCAGATGAATCAGCATCGGCACCATCTTGAGACCCCGCTCATAGTTCTTCGCCTGCCGCTGCCGGTTCAAATGCGCCCCCCAGAGCGCCCCCACCACCAAAACTAGCACTGCCGCCACCACTATGCCAATCAACCACGCCGGCATCACGCCCGCCCTCCCCGCTGCATCCCCCTTGTCAACCTGCTAATTCCTTTCCACCGCATCAGTTCCGATCTCCAATCCGCCGATTAAACACCCTTAGAGTCTCGTTCACTCCCTGCCGATACAACCGCATTAAATCCGCCGGCCGATAACTCGTCTGCCCCACCATCTGTTCCACCTTCGGCGCCACCGCTTTCGCCACCCCCTCCTGCGTCTTCGCCATCACTCGATTTTCCAGCGCCAACCCCTGCCCCATCTCCGTCATCAAATCCTCACGGTCATCCGGCAGCCGCTCCCCCACCTGCCGCGATGTCTCCTCGCCCACAAACTGCCCCGCCTCCGTCAATTCCCGTTCATCTCGTGCCAATTCCCGTTCACCCCGTGCCAGCGCTCGCTCCGCCTTACGCCCGCCTTCCGACCGCTCCGCCCCGCTCCCGCCTCGCAAGTTTCCGCTCGCAATAATCTTCCGGCCCAGATCCTGCCCCTCGCTGCGCGCCACCTCCGCCCCCAGCTCAACTTCACCCCGCGCCGCTTCTTGACCACCCCTGGCCTCTCGCCCCTGCTCCCGCACCGTCTCTTGGTCATCTCCCGCTTCCGCCTGCTCCCGCGCCGCCACCTCCGCATTCGTCGCTGCCTCAATCTCCGCCGTCCACTCCCGCGCGTTCACCCCTTTACCACCAAGCTCTTGATTGCGATTAAACATAAGCTTATTTTACCACATCACGCCCGTTTACTCACCAAGAAACATCCTAATCCCGTAAACATCATCACCAGCACCACCGTCAGCACGCTCACCGTCCCCACTGACTGCACCAGCATCAGCATAATCGGCGCGAATGCCACCACCGCACCATACAGATAATCCTTGCGCCGCATCGTCCGCCCCAACAGCTTCACAAAAAACTTCACTAGCAGAATCCCCAGCCCCAGCATCAAAACATAAACCATTGTAAAAAAAACTAAAACCCCGAACGGACCAATTTCCGCTGGAGTCGTAAAGTTAAGCATCAGCAAAATTACTACTGCTGCCCCAAAACTCAAAACCGGAACTAGATGCTTAGGCATAAACTTATTATAACACACCACGGCGTCATCCCCCTCTGCTTAAAATCTTTATACACCTCTAGTTCTACAAGAAAATCTCCATAACCAAGCCACGGTCGTCCTTCCCGACCGTCACCTGATTATGTTAATTATGGCGAGAATGGGAGGTTATCTGGCGCATATAACATTACTTTAGGCCACAACCTTTAGCCCCATCCTCGTTTTTTGACCGCTCCACTTTCGTGGGGCATAGTCCTTACCGGCTCGCTTCCCTATTCTATGGCTAATCAAGGTACAAACAGGGTCGCCTACCGATGCGCAAGCGTTACCGCATTTCACAATGCTTCATCAGTCGAGCTCCGGAAAGCTTTGCTCGTTTCTTGTTCAATACGAACTCGGAAGTCTTCCTCTCCCGAACACCTATTTCGGATCAGTGTTCAAGTAGTACGAAACCTCGCCGTTTACTATGACAACCGCTCAGTTTCTAGGAATCCTGCTTTCACCCGCACCAAAATATCTAGTTTTGGTTCCCTGATGATTCCGCTAGCTTCAGGTAATTCCTAAGAGTGTAATTTATGGCTAGAAATTACCTTCCAGCTCGCGGAATGGAACTACGTCTGCGCTTTTTTCGGGTTTTAATGTGCATTTTTGTTGTCCTTTTTGTGTTGTTTTGGACTGTCCTCACTATATCACGCTCACGGTTTTTATTCAAGGCTCCGCATACAATTTTTATATGTATTTTTTACAACAAACACCATTCCGCCTCAGTTATTTACCCGAATAAAAACGTTGTTCAATCTACAACATTCTCCGTCTTCAGCCCCGAATATTGTAGCTATCACAACAAAGCACCCGCTCTGACCGCCCCGCTCGCCCGCACATCTAAAATATCCTTCATTCGGGCGCATCCCACGCCCCCGCACGGGCGCATCCCCACATCACAAAAACCCATAACGTTATGACAAAACGGCACCAAAATACCAATCAAAATACCAGCGCGCTGCGCCGGCATCCAATCACCAAACCAAAAAGAAAGACCGGTAACTGCGAGGAAAACCGGTCTTTCGTAGAGTGTGGAGTTATTTTGGCTATATTTTTATTTTTGGTTCTTGAGTAATATTTTTATTCAAGAACTGTCCCTATTATAAGCCCCCAAAACCCTAATGTCAACTACTTTTTGTATACAATTTTTATAATTTTTGGCAGAGTTTTCCACAACCGAAATCCATCACCAAGCATCAAAAAAGCGGCCCTAAAACCGCCAGAAGTCACATTTGGTGGAGCTGCCGGATACTGCCTCCGGGTCCGAAAAATCTTCAGTCTACCATTCTACACGCATAGTAATTTGTTTTCAAAGTCTGATTCCTCAAGCAGCAAATTACAAAACTTTCGGGACCTTAATCTAGGTTGTCTAGCTCGGGGCGATCACTTCCCTCGCCATATTACCGTTATATGATAACCCGCAGCCTACGGCAACTCAGCCTTGGGCCAGCCTAAATTATAGTCTTAGGCAAACGCAGGTGCGTAAAGCACATGCTTAGAAGTGTTTTTTGCACTTATTCAAGATACTTACGGTATCACTCGACGTGCCTGATAGCTGTTAATAATTCGTCTAAGCTTTGTCAGCCCCAACTACCTTCAGTATATCACGTCCGCCCCTGTAATTCAAGCCCTATTCTGCTTGTTGTTAAAAATACACAAACACCTACCACCCCAATCAGAAATTCACACCGTCCTTCAGCCGTTGTAAAAAATACCAGAACACCTACAGCCAGACTTTTTTGCCATTTAAGCTGCTTATGCGTTGTAAGTCTCACGCCAAATGTTGTATGGTGGAGCTATGAGCAGTCAAGTCGCCCGAGTTTATTCCGCCATTCCCTACGGTTATACCGGCAGCCTCGTCACCGTTGAAGGTGATATGCATCGCGGTCTCCCCAGCTTTAATCTCGTCGGCATGGCCAACAAAACCATCACCGAAGCCCGCGAGCGCGTCCGTTCTGCCGTCACCAACTCTGGTTTCACCTTCCCCGATCGCAAAGTCACCATTAACCTCGCCCCCGCCGAACTCGCCAAGGACGGCGCCCACCTTGATCTCCCCATCGCAGTCGCCATTCTTATCCTCGCTCGCACCCTCCGCCCCGCTCAAGTTGAACGCAAATTATTCGTTGGCGAGCTTTCTCTTGACGGTCGCACCAAGCCTATCCGCGGCATCATCAACGTCATTGAAGCCGCTAAAAACGCTAGTTTCACCACCGTCTATCTCCCCCGCGAAAATCTCCCCCTCGCCCGCCTCGTTACCGGCATTAATCTAATAGGCATCTCCAGCCTGTCCGAACTTTTTGCCGAACTCAAGGGGATTCCTTATACCCCTATTGTTAAAAATACTCAAACAGATGACAACCCAGACAGCACCCCAAGCAACCCTTCAAACCACTCCCCCGACAGCTCACCCCAAACCACATCCCCCTCTACCTCACCCGTCCTCCTTGATCATATCTCTGGGCAATCCGCCGCCAAGCGCGCTCTCACCATCGCTGTCGCTGGTCACCACAACCTTCTCTTTACCGGCCCACCTGGCACTGGCAAGACCCTCCTGGCCCGCGCTGCAGCCGCACTACTGCCGCCGCCCTCCCCTCTAGAACAAATTGAGATCGCCAAGCTCCATTCCCTTTCCGCCCAGCCGAACTACAATTTTACTCAGCGCCCCTTCCGCTCCCCACACCACACTGCCAGCACCGCTGCCATTCTCGGTGGAGGCAATCGACTTCAGCCCGGCGAGATCTCCCTTGCCCACCGTGGCATCCTCTTCCTTGACGAGCTGCCCGAATATCCTCGCAACGTCCTTGAGGCCCTCCGCCAGCCCCTTGAAGACAGGCAAATCACCCTTGCCCGCGCCAACCAGCACGCCACCTATCCCGCCAACTTCATCCTCATCGCCACTATGAACCCCTGCCCCTGCGGCTACTATGGCGACCCTGACCATCCCTGTACCTGTAGCGCCGCTCAAATCTCCGCTTACCGCAAACGCCTCTCTGGCCCCATTCTTGATCGCATTGACCTCGTCGTCAACGTCAACCGCCTCCGCAGCGACCATTTCCTAGCCCCAGCCACACCTTCTTCCTCTACCTACGCCTCTTTCCACGCCGCCGCCCAAGCCCTCATCTCTACCGCCCGCCAACGCCAAACCACCCGCTACCAAAACCCCGCCATTTTCAACGCCCAGCTCACCTCGCCTCAGATCACTAATTTTATTCATCTCGCCCCCGATGCTCGCGCCTTCTTAAACACCGCTGCTGACCGTCTCCACCTCTCCGCCCGCGGCTACTTCAAAGTTCTCAAAGTCGCCCAAACCATCGCCGACCTTGACGCCGCCGCCCAAATCACTCCCGCCCATCTCTCCGAGGCCCTCTCCTACCGCGTCCGCTCCCCCGCCTCCGATCCGCCCTAAACCCCTTGAACTTCCTTCCTCTTTTTGCTATAATAGTTCCTAGTTCACCTAAACGAAAGGAAGCCAACCATTAGTAAGACAACTCGCACCAAACTTAACGGAGAAATTCGTTATCCTTCAGTTCGTGTAATTGGTACTAATGGAGAGCAGCTGGGTATTATGTCCAGCCGCGACGCGCAACTGCTCGCCCGTGAACAAGGAGTTGACCTGGTGGAAATCGCCGCCAACGCCAACCCGCCCGTTGTCAAAATCATCGACTGGGGCAAATACCAGTACCAGAAGATGAAAGAAGAGGCCAAAAATCGTAAAAAAGCCCGCGAGAAACAATCCGAGCTTAAAACTATGAAAGTCGGTCTCAAAATCAGCGACAACGACCTTAACATCAAACTCCGCAAAATTAAGCAATTCCTCGCCGACGGCGATCGTGTCAGAATCATTATCGTCTTCCGTGGCCGCGAAATGGCCCATAAGGAACTCGGGCAAGCTATGGTGGACCGTATCACTACGCTGCTTTCCACCGATACCGAGATTGTGGTAGAAGGAAAGCCTCAATTTGCGGGGCGCAACCTTTCCATTAACATCCGACGCAAATAGCAAATAGCGTCACGTTAATGCACTACCAGACCGAATACGGACGAAGTATTTTCCTACTTTTACGGTTCCCTGGTCGTTCCTTCCCGGTGTCGTTTTGCCTTCGCCAAACCTCACCACCCCAATATCAACTCTAACCTAAAGGAAACTTCTATGCCAAAACTGAAGACCCACAAAGGTACCGCCAAGCGCATCAAGCTCACCGGCTCTGGCAAGCTCGCCCGTGAACGCGCCTACGGCAATCACATCCTTGCCAAAAAGTCCAAAGCCCGCAAACGCAATATCAAGACCGCGGCTTTTGTCAACGGCAAGATCGCTAAAAACGTTAAAACTGCTTTGGGAGTCTAATCATGAGAGTTAAACGTGGTGTCCCCGCTCGGGCTAAACACAAGAAAATCTTAAACGCCGCCAAAGGGATGCAGCATTACCGCACCCGCAGCTTCCGCCTCGCGAAGCAGGGCGTGATTAAATCCCTGCGCTATTCCTATCGTGATCGCCGCAATCGCAAACGCGACCTGCGCTCTCTCTGGATTACCCGCATCAACAACGCCGCTCGCGCCGAAGGCCTCTCCTATTCTCAACTGATGTCCGGCCTCAAGCACAACGGCACTACCATTGACCGCAAAATGCTGGCCGAACTCGCCGTCAACCAACCCCAAGCGTTCACGGCTATCGTCAACACCGTAAAGGAGGCAAAATAATGGCAGTCTGCGAACTCACCGGCAAGGGTAAGATGTACGGCCACAATGTGTCGTTCTCTCAGCGTAAGACCCGCAAGGTTTTCAAGCCCAACGTCCAGAAAAAGACCCTCATCATTGATGGCCAAAAACTCAAAGTCAACGTTGCCGCTTCTACTCTACGCACCCTGAAGAAAAAGGGCCTGGTTAAATAAACCAAAACCACCTTCACCTCAACCCAATCAACATCAACCGGGACCGAGGTCAAGGCCAAAACCCAAGAAGGACCATCGTATAACGGTGGTCCTTTTCTAAGCATAGAGCCTTCAGTAAGCCGGGTTCTGTGATTGAAGCGTCAGCCCCAATCGGCAGCCATCTATCTAGACCGAAAATTGCTTCTCGGTTCCAGCGGTGAGCGCACATCCTCGGGTCAAGGTTGACTAGTGCTCCTTGCAGCTGGTAGGGTTTGCCTCTGTTTGATGTCGCCATCAAACACCGTGAGCTCTTACCTCACACTTTTCACCCTTACCGACACCGGCACGCCGGCCATCGGCGGTTTCGTTTCTGTGGTACTTTCCCTATCCTTGCGGACGGTCGCCGTTAGCGACTACCATACCCTGTGCTGCCCGGACTTTCCTCTTGTAAACAAGCGGCTGCCTTTCAGGCTCACTCACATCTTAACATAAACCGCTTCAATTGTCCACCTTATCCGCCAATGCTAACACCCGCCACCACCGCCCCGCCAGCACCTATCCCTACTCCCCAAACTGCCGGTCCACCGCCTCATTCGCCTTCCGATCCGCAATCGTATTCTGCTCCCGCGCCACGTGCATAAACGCATATGCTTCAAACTTCCCCAGCATCCCTTGCACATCCTCATAAATCGGCCGCAAATCCTGATTCTTCACCTTATAAATCCCGTTCATCTGGTTCACTAGCATTAAATTATCACTCACGAACCGCACCGATTTTAATCCCAACTGAATCGCCCGCTCGCACCCCACCTTGAGCGCATAATACTCCGCCACCCTTGAAGTCGCAAACCCAATAAACTCCCCGCCCTGGTCCAGCACCGCCCCATTCTCCCCCACGATATAATAGCCCACCCCCGCCGGTCCCGGATTCCCCCGACTGCATCCATCCACATACACCGTCGCGCTGTTCGCCACCTCTTTGAACGACGTCCGCGCCGGCACCTGCCCCTCCATCGCCAACACCGACGCGCTCGCCTCGTCCAGCCGATAATTCCCGATTTCCTCCGGCTTAATATATTTATACGCCGTATAACGCTCCGCCGGCCGAATCTTCACCCCCTCGCTCAAACTCACCTTATATATAATATATAGATTACTCAGCTGACTTGAACCTTGAGGCGCCAGAAAAGTCACCACATCCAGCAGTTCTATCTTTTCTGTTTCCTCAACGCCCAAGTATTCTTCCAGCGTCCGGTCAATCGCTTCTTCCGGCTGTTCACCAAATTTAAGCTTCCCCGTCGGCAGCTCCCACGTCGGCGAACTGTCATTCCGCCCCACATTCTTCTTCATAATCAGCACACTCGCGCCATCCTGGACCAATCCCACCACCCGAATTCGCTGCTTCATCTTGAACTTGTGTGCCCACTCACATCTTAAACTTATCCATGACCCCAGCGGCGATGTTTTCCCCGTAAATACTTACAAGGTGGGTAAAATCTTATGCGACATTTCCACGGAAATGAGCCACGAAATCCCTAAACATGATTATTCAGGAAAATCATGCCGCCGCCAGGGCTAACTTCATTATACCACAAACCAATTCACTATCCAATAAAACCCATCCAAAATCCCCATCATCGCCCCCGACATCAAAGTTGAGACTACGCTTGGCACCGCCACCACCAAAATCATCACCACCCAAATCCCCCAGCGCTCCATCCCCTCCATCACTCGCCGCACCCCATCCGGCGCCAGCGCATACAGCACCCGCGACCCATCCAGCGGCGGAATTGGAATCAAATTAAACACCCCGAACCCCAAGTTCACCGTGATAAACCGCCAACAAATCACTCCCGCCACCCCCAAATCCATCAACGCCCCCGTCGCATATCCAATCACAAACGCCACAAACGCCAGCAAAATGTTCGTCAGCGGCCCCGCCACCGCCACCAGCGCCATCCCCCACACCCCGTGTTTCAGATTACGCGTATTAATCGGCACCGGCTTCGCCCCACCAAAAATCGGCATCCCCATCGCCAGTAGTAGCAGCGGCATCACCACCGACAATACCGGGTCCAAATGCTTCAGCGGATTTAGCGTTAATCTCCCCTCACGCTTCGCCGTATCATCCCCCAGCCAATATGCCACCACCCCGTGCGCCAATTCGTGCAAAATCATTGACACCAAAATCACCCCTAGCACAATCAGCAGTGATACCATCCACGACATTTTAGCTCAATTCCTCCGTTTTTCTAGCTCCGCCCCAAGAACCTTAAATCGCCTCTACCCCGTCTAATTCAGCACCACCACCTCAAGCGCCGCCGGCAGCGCATCCACGTTCTTCACTTTCAGCTTCTTCTCCGTCCGCGCCGACAGCTTCAGCTCCGTCACCATTCCATCCACATTCCCCAGCGCCACCGCCACCTTCG
>CAMMXR010000029.1 GCA_946500965.1 uncultured Candidatus Saccharibacteria bacterium
AGAGATGCCAGAATTGTTCTCAGTAGCCGAGGCTGCCGGTTGAGAGATAGAAGGCGCAAACAGCATCAAACCAACCAGTAGAACGAATGTCGCTCCACTAGTTGCTAATAAGTACCCCCCCCCCCAGTTGATGTTTGATGCGCATTGTGATTAGACCTCTTTTGTTAACTTAAGTTTGTTAGTTTTAGTTTACATAAGCGGGAAGGAGATGTCAAGGGCAAAGTGACGCTAACTGGGCCTTTGAGTTAATCTCATTTCGTAAGCCCGCCAAAAATAGAGGGCCCGGGTTTTGGGGCCTTCTGATCGTTATTATATTAGAGGTAATATCTCAAGGTTGGTGCGAGTGGAGGTAGTCGAAACCTCATCCCAAGTTTGGAAAACTTGTATACTAACCGCTGTACGACACTCGCAAGGAACGGATCGGGACGGAAGTCGGCGGGGTGAGGCTTGGCGACGCGCGGGGCGACCAAATACGGACTAAACGGGAATCTGGAAATGGGGTGGGATATCGGGATCGAACCGACGACCTTCTGGACCACAATCAGACGCTCTAACCAGCTGAGCTAATCCCACCAGATCCGAGTTGATTATAACACGGAAAGGCGGGATTGGGAAGGCTATTGGAAGAAGAACAGGTAGGCGGCGGCGCCGACCAGGGCGCCCAGCAAAATCGTGAAGATGATGAGGGCGATGAGGGGGGCCTTGGAGCGGTGGCTGTCGGGGACGACGATGGTGGGGAGGGAGGGTTTTTCTGGCTTGGGTGCGGCGGGTTTCTTGGGGTAGACGTTTTTGCGGCTGGCGGGGCGAGCGGCAGGACGACCACTGGACAGTGGGCGTTTCTCCACGCTGACGGACTGGAGGAAGAAGGGGGATTTTTCGCCGAGAGCGTAGCGGGTGTTGTTGAGCGAGGTGTCCTCGGCGGCGGGTTCGGCTGAGGTGGCGCGCGAGAAGGCGGCGAGACGCGGGAGCTTCATGCGGGCGGAGGGTTTAGCGTCACTTGTGGCAATGGGGCGAGCGACCGGGGCAGAGACCTTAATCTGCTGCTGGGGAGCAGAGGGGCGGGCGACAGTGCGCTGTAGCGGACGGGTGCGCTGGACGAGCGGATCGGTGCCGGCACGCACAGGCGCAGCAGGGCGCGGGGGAGGCGGCGGCAAGGTCGGCATCGGGGTGACGCGGGGGCGCTCAGGAGCAGTGGGGGCGGGAGCATGATGGAGGTTATGAGCGGAGCGGGGCGAGGTAGGAGCGGCAATTCCCTGCTCGGGTGCCACCGCTGAGGATGTCGCGGGGTGGGTGCTGCGCTGAGTGGCGGGTTGAGTGGCGGACTGAGTTTCAAGTTGGGCCTCGCGCAAGGCGCGGGCGTGGGCGTTCATGGCCTCGCGGGCGGAAGTAATCAGAGCGGGGCGGCGGGGAGCGGTCTGGGCGGGACGGCGGGGAGTGGTTGGACGTGGGGCGGTCTGGGCGGGGCGACTAGAGACGGGCTTAGGGGCTGGTTTTGCCGCGGGACGTCTAGAGACGGGCCTGGGGGATGGTTTTGCCGCGGGACGGGAGGTGGGCTTGGTCGCGGAAGCGGCAGGCTTAGCGGTCGCTGGGGCGGCGGGGCGAGGCTGGGGGGTAGCATTTCCCCGACGGGGAGCAAAATCCATGCGCTGACCGGTGCGACGGGCGGATTGGGGGCGGGGAGTGGGGGCGGAAGTTTGCGGCATTAATCTTGGACTCGTTTAGCGATTTCAATAATTTCTAGGAATTGGTCGGCGATGAGGCTGGCGCTGCCGACGAGCAGGCCGTTCACGCCGGGGATGGTGAGGTAGGCACCAGCGTTGGAAGGATTGACGCTGCCACCGTAGAGAATCGGCAAGGCTTCAGCGGTGTCGGCGCCGTAGGTGTCGGTCAGGAGTTGGCGAAGATATTTGATCGTGGCGGCGACTTCTTCAGGGGCAGCGAGATGAGCGCCGGTGGTGGTACTGATGGCCCAGACGGGTTCGTAGGCAATGATAACGCGGCTGAGGTCTTCAGTGGAGACTTCGGAGAGGCCGCCGAGCAGCTGGTCGCGCAGGACATCGTGGGTCTCGCCGAAGGTGTGTTCGGCGGCGGTTTCACCGAGGCAGAGGATGGGGGTGATTTGGTTGCGGAGGGCGGCAGCGACGGTGGCGCGGACGTCCTTGTCGGTGAGATGGAAGAGTTGGCGGCGTTCGGAATGGCCGATAATACAATAATCTACCAAGCCGCGCAACTGGGTGCAGGAAATCTCGCCGGTGTAGGCGCCGAAGTCGTGCGAGTTGGCGGTCTGAGCGGCGAGGCGGATTTTCTTGCGGTCGGTCTGGAGCGAGAGCGGCTGGAGCGCGATGCTGGAGGGTGCGACCACCACCTCAAGACTGCGAGAACCGCGCAAGCGCTGTAAAAGTTTGTGAAGATAGACGGAAGATTCCCCGACGGAGAAGTTCATCTTCCAGTTGCCCACGATGTATGATTTCATAATTTGATTATAGCACAATATGAGAGATTGCCCAGGGCTTGGCGCGGGAATTGGGAGTGGAGCGGCGCAGGGCTAGAGGACACCGAGGATGCCGCGGAGGGCGTAAGCGGTGTCTTCGTGGGAGCGGACGGTGATAGTCTCAAAGCCCATTTCCACGACCGGGTAATCGTTGCCGCCGGGCTGGGTCATATCGCCAAAGTAAAGCACGTCGGACTTCTCCACCTGGAGTTCGGCGAGCAGATGAGTCATACCAAATTGTTTGTTCATACCGGGGGTGGCGACGTTGATAGAAGTGGTGCCGCCGATCTCGTAGAGGAAGTCGGGGAGCAGTTCGCGGCAGCGGGCGACGATAGCTTCGCGCTTCTGGTGGTCGGGGTCCCAAGCGTATTTGGCCTCGGTGCCGGCTTTCTGACCGAGAGCGGAGAAGGTGACTTGGGAGAGACGGTTTTCAATAATCTCGTCGCCCGCGGCGAGCTGGTCGGCTTCCCAGTAGCCGAGTTCGCGAGCGGCCTGTTCCAGGGTCTTGGTGATGCGCTCAACATCTTCGGGCTTCAGAGGGTAATTATAGACCTGCTGCCAATCGTGCTGGTCGGCGTCAAAGCGGTAATACTGCGTACCTTGAGCGACAAAGAGGTGAAGGTGGGTGAGCTGCTGCTCGGTGACGCCGGCAGCTTTCAGGGGGTCAACAATCTGGACCAGGAACTGCTCAAACTTCTGGCCGGAGATGGGGCAAATCTCAAAATGATTGAGACAGCGCACGAGCAGCTCGGCGATTTCGGTTGGTATAGGGGTTTTGGCGACATTGAGAGTCTGGTCAATGTCAAAGGCTAATACGCGTTTCATAATCTAAGTATAACATAGGCACGGGCGAGGTGTGATATAATACAGATATGAAATTATCAGAAGAACTACTTTGGCGAGGTTTTCACGCCGAAACCTCAATTAAAGACCCGGCGGAATTAGATAAACGGGCGCAAAAGAAGTTCTATTTCGGGGCGGATCCTTCGGCGGATTCGCTAACGATTGGGAATCTGGCAGCGCTGATGATGTGTGCGTGTTTTGTGCGCCACGGTTATCAGCCATATCTGCTGGCGGGCGGGGCGACCGGTCAGATTGGTGACCCGAAAGATACCGGTGAACGGGAGCTGAAGCCGCTAGAGGAGGTGGAGCGGAATAAACAAGCAATTGCGCGTCAGATGGCGAACATCGTGCGGAGCCCGGAGCTGGTGATGGTGGATAATTTGGATTGGTTTCGGGAGATTAAATACCTGGATTTTCTGCGCGAGATTGGGAAGGCGTTTTCCATGACGCAGCTGCTGGACCGGCAGTTTGTGCAGGCGCGGATTGGCGAGGGCGGCTCGGGGATTTCTTATGCAGAGTTTTCTTACACGCTGATTCAGGGATATGATTTCTTGCATCTCTACCGGACTTACGGGATTGATTTGCAGCTCTGTGGGGCGGATCAATATGGGAACTGCTCCAGCGGGATTCATCTGATTCGGCGGCTGGAGGGGGCGACGGCAGATGCGTGGTCCACGCCGCTGGTGATTGACCCGGTGACGGGGCGGAAGTTCGGCAAGTCGGAGGGGAACGCGATTTGGCTGGACGCTGGCAAGACTTCAATCTTTGATTTTTATCAGTTTTGGCTGAACCAGCCGGATGAGGCGGTGGAGTATCTGCTGAAGATTTACACTCTGCTGATGCCGGAAGAGGTGGAGGCGGTGATGAAAGAGCAGGCCGAGCATCCGGAGCGGCGGGCGGCGCAACGGGCGCTGGCGCGGGGGGCGACGGAGGTGGTGCATGGGCGCGAGAAGGCCGAGGCGGTGGAAGCGCTGAGCGCGCGGCTGTTCGGGGGAGATTTGGCGGAGCTGACGGCGGATGAGATCGGTGAGTTTGCGGAGTTCCTGGCTACGGTGCCACAGGGGACAGGACTGATGGAGGCGCTGGTGGCGACGGGGTTGACCAGCAGTAAGAGCGAGGCACGGAAACTGGCGGCAGCGGGGGCGATCTCGGTGAACGGAGTGAAAGTGCGCGAAGATTTGGAGCTTCAGCAGGTGGCGCTGCTGAAGCGGGGAAAGAATAAGTTTGCGGTGGTGAAATAGCTAGTGATCGGGAGTGCTGACGCGGGGCGGCGGCGCTTCGGGGGCTGGCTTAGGCACAAGAAAACCCCCGCCGGGAAGGCGGGGGTGGTGGTTGGTGTCAACCAGGGTAAGAGGACGGTCAAAGGACCAAGGGGGCGGGCGCGTTAGACGGCCCGAGAAGTGACCGGCTGGCTGCGCTGGCAGGGCGACGGATAACGACGCTCACAATCCAGGGTCAGGCTGTGATTGCCGGTGCGATGCCAGAGGTCAACCGTGGCTTTGTGGTGGGCCAGCTGGACGCCGCCGTGTCCGGGCATCCCGGAACAGGGGGCGGAGTGCAGCTCGCGCGACAGAGTGATTACTGCTTGACGCTGTTCGGAGATGCGGAGATCGGTATCGCGAATGCCGCATTGCAGCCAGGTTAAATCCCGGCCCAGGTCCAGCAGGACTTGATAGCTCATGTTTTCACTGTAGCTGTATTCCAGCCACAGGTGGTCGGCGAAAATCGTGGCGCGGAATAACTTCCAGCCGGTTTCGCCGGAGGGTCTTTGCAGAAGCCGGGTAATCAGGCAATCCGGCAGTTCGGAGCGCTCTTCGTAACGTTCCGGGGCAAAGTAGTGCCGTTCAATGGCGCGAATCACCAAGTTGTGATAAGCGGAGCGCGAAAAAGCGTCGGCGCCCTGAAGATGAAGATGGAAGTCCAGGCCGCGGAAACGGCGGATGTTTTGAGGGGTGACCTCGCTGGTAATTTGGATGGCGGACTGGCCGTCCATTTCAATCTGGTTGCATTTGATCATTTTGACCATTCCTTTCTTAATGTGCTTGACCATGAGCGGGCGAGCGGGGAGATGCGACGCGGTTGGACCGGTGCATGCTCGGTAGCTGCGGCGCAACAGGGCCATAGGATATCTAGCCCAAGGGGATTGGGCTTAGTATGATTGTAGCACGAATTGCCAAAAATGTCAAGCGGTAAGCGCCGGTGGCTTCGCATATGGGCGTGGGTGTGGTATAATGAGATTATGTCTAAAACTGCGAAAAAGACCCGCGGCAAGGCCGCGAAGGATAATAAACGGGGGAGCATGGGGGTGTATTCAAGTTTGATGTCAAAAGAGGCGAAACAGAAGGTGCGGGCGGCGACGAAGAAGTCTAAAGCGGCGAAGAGTGATCCGGAAGCGAATCTGCGGCCGCTGCCGAAGGAGCCGGTGAAACGGTTTTTTGCACATTTCCGCTGGGAGCGGATTAAGGCTTATTGGTTCTCCAAGGCGGGGCTGAAGCGGATTGGTAAGGTGGTTGCGGCGTGTTTCCTGCTGGGGATTATTGGGGTGGGGGCGCTGTTTGTGTATTATAAGAGCCAGCTGCAAGATATTCAGCTGAGTAACTTGACGATTTCGGAGACGGTTAATACATATCTGGATCGGAATGGGGTGGTGCTTTGGGAGGATAAGGGGGACGCAGACTATCGGCTGGTGGTGGAGGCGGAAGATATTTCGCCGTATGCTTATCAGGCGACGGTGGCGATTGAGGATAAGAACTTTTATAATCACCCGGGGGTGGACATTGGGGCGTTGATTCGGGCGGTGTTTGCGACGCTGTCGGGGCAGGGGGTGCAGGGCGGCTCCACGCTGACACAGCAGCTGATCAAGCAGGTTTATTTTATGGAAGAGGCGACTAGCGAGAACCGGGGTGGGATTGCGCGGAAACTGAAGGAGCTAATTCTGGCGATTGAGCTGGAAAAGATGTATAGCAAAGAGCAGATTATTACGATGTATCTGAACGAGTCGCCGTATGGGGGACGCCGAAACGGGATTGAGAGTGCGGCGCAGACGTATTTTGGGAAGACGGCGAAGGATCTGACGCTGGCGGAGGCGGCGCTACTAGCGGCGATCCCGAATAACCCAACGATTTATAACCCCTATAACACGGCTGGGAATGAGATGCTGATTGAGCGGCAGCACAAGGTGCTGGATTCAATGGTAGAGATGGGATATATCACGGCGGAAGAGGCGCAAGAGGCGAAGGATGTGGCGATTTTGGATCAGATTCTGCCAGAGAGCAATCAGTATTCCAATATGAAAGCGCCGCACTTCGTGATGGAGGTGAAGAAGCAGCTGGAGGCGAAGTATGGCATTCAGGCGATGCGGGAGGGCGGCTATACGATTACGACCAGTTTGGACTACCGGGCGCAGGAATATGCGGAGCAGGCGGTGGCGACGGGGGCGGAACAGCGGTATGTGAACAACAGCGATAATATCGCGCTGGTGTCGGTGGATGTGGATACCAGTCAGGTGATTGCGATGGTGGGGTCGGTGGACTGGAATACACCGGTGTATGGCGAGGTGAATGCGACTACTTCCCTGCTGGAGCCGGGGTCATCCATCAAGCCGATTCTGGATTACGCGGCGCTGTTCTCGCTGACCGGGGACACGGTGTATGGGCCGGGATCAATTCTCAGGGATGAGAATATAGATTCAATGTATTGTGCGGGCTATACGGGGGCGTGTTCGCTGCGGAACTCCACTGGGAGATTCTACGGAAACGTGACGATTCGGCAGTCGCTGGGGAACTCGTTTAACATTGCGGCGGTGAAGGCGCTGGCGATCGTGGGGATTGAGAATGGGTTAGAGACTGCGCACGCGCTGGGGGATCTGTCTTACTGTGCGGACGGGGGGAATGCGGGGCTGTCAATGGCGATTGGTAGTGGCTGCACGGTGAGGATGGTGGAGCATGCGAATGCGTTTGCTTCAATCTCGCGGGGTGGGACGTATAAGGAGTTGAGCTACGTGCTGGAGGTGAAGGACCGGGACGGGAATGTGGTGGAGAAATGGGAGGACAGCGAGGGGGAGCGGGCGATTGATGAGCAGGTGGCGTATGAGCTGTCTAGTATTATGAGCGACGCGAACGCACGGAATTATACCTTCGGGAGCCAGGGACGGTCGTTCGGGTTCGTGGTGCCAGGGGTGTGGACGGCGAGTAAGACCGGGACCACGACCACGGCGAACAGCGCAGTGACGAAGGATTCGTGGATGGCGAGCTACTCAACGGCGATTTCTACGGTGGTGTGGAACGGCAATCACGACGGTTCGGGGCTGACCAGCAATACGAACCAGATTGTGCGGCGGGTAGTGAATGATTACATGGAGAATGTACATAAGAATGTCTATGCGCCGGAAGGATTGTGGGCGGAGGGCGATCAGCCGACGCAGCCGGAGGGGATTCAGACGCTGACGGTGGGCGGGATTCGGGATATTTGGCCGAGCTGGTATAACAGCGGTAAGAATGAGGGGACGACGGTGGAGAAGGTGCAGTTTAACAAGGAGAATAAGCTGCGGGCGGCCGAGTGTACGCCGGAGAATCTGCGGGTGGAGGTGGAAGTGACGCGGATTGTGGACCCGATTTCGGGGTCGGTGATCATGCACGTGCCGGATGGATATAACTATGACCAGTATGATCCTTGTACGGTGAAAGAGGCAGCGATTGGGATTAATGCGCAGGAGGCGGACGGGGTGACGCAGTATCTGGAGATTACGCTGACGCCGGGGACGTATGGGCTGGAGAGCTATCGGATTGTGGTGGACGGCGCGGCGGCCAGCTCGGGGGCGGTGACGGAGGCGATTCTGAGCAATGGGTTGGTCTATACGTTGAAGGGGACAGAGAAGTCGGTGGTGGTGGAGGTGACCGACGAGAACGGGGGGACGGTGACGCAAGAGTTCACGAAGTTTTCGTGGAGTTAGGGGTTTGGTGTCGGGGGCTGAAAAACGGCCGGAGGATGGCCGTTTTTGGGTGGGTTGAGAGCGAGGCTAGGCGGACTTGCGGCGGGGTTTGCGGGAGCGGGCAAGGCGGGCGAACATCATGGTGCCGGCGGCGGTTTGGTTGAGGCGGATGAACTCAACTTCAACTTCTTGGCCGAGGTGGGATTTGCCGTGATCAATTACGACCATGGTGCCGTCCTTGAGGTAGGCGACGCCTTGGCCGGCGTTGCTGCCGGTGGCAACGACTTTGACGCGGGCGCGCTCGCCGGGGAGATATTCGTTGCGGAGGGCGAGGGCGAGTTCGCTGAGGCTGAGGACTTCAATCTGCTCGGTGGCAGCGACCTTTTTGAGGTTGAAATCGTTGGTGAGGATGAAGCCGCGGTTGGCTTTGGCAAGTTCTAGGAGGCGGTTGTCAACGGGGGTGCGGTCAAGGGCGTCGCTATAGATCGTGAGGTCAAAGAAGGTGATGCGCTCCAGTTCGCGGACGGTGTCAAGGCCGGCGCGGGCACGGGTGCGCTTGTCGTGGTCTTTGCCGTCGGCGATGAGTTGGAGTTCGTGGATGACGCTGCGAGGGACGATCAGGTCGTCGCCGATGAAGCCGGTTTGGGCGACGGCGAGAAAACGCGGATCCATCAGGACTGAGGTGTCAATGTAGATTTTGCGCTTTTGGTGGCTGGTGATGAGGGGCTTGGAGCGGGTTTTGACGGCCAGAAGGGTGGTTTCGCTCAAAATAATCAGGGTTAAAAGTAAAAGTAATAAATCCATAGTGAATAGTATAATATATTTAGTTGGTTTTGTCTATACCGTGCTGGTGGGCGTAGGCGCGGTTACTGGTGATGGCGTGCTGGTATTTTTGGATGAGGTCTTGGCGATGTTCAAGGCGGGCGACGTCAAGGGCAAGGTGGTAGCGGGAGGCGTGGTTGAGGCTAAGCATCTCAAAGGGGGTGGTGGTGCTGCCCTGGTCCTCGAAGCCGTGGACGTGGAGGCGGCGGGGGTCGGCGTATTGGGAGAGGATGTGGGCGAGGGTGGCGGGGTAGCCGTGGAAGTTGGCGATGATGGGGCGATCCGAGGTGAAGAGGCGGCGGAACTCGGCGGGGGTGAGCTTGCGGTCGGTGGTGCCGATGGCGTTATAGGAGAGGGCGGCGATGTTGACGAAGCGAAAGCGTTTGTCGGGGAGGTCGCGGCGGAGGATGGCGAGGGCGCGGAGGGCTTCGGTGGAGACGATGTCGCCGGCGGCGGTGAGGATGTAGTCGGGGTGATGGGAGGGAGAGGTGTTGGAGCTAGCGGGCTTGGCGGCCGGGGAGGGGGTGATGAGCTGATCGGCGGGGGCGAAGTCAACGATACTGGCGCCGCCGTGGAAGAATTGGGCGTCGGCGGCGGGGGAAGTGAGCCAGCGAGGCTGGTCGGTTTTGTTGAAAGTGATGAGATTGACGCGGTGTCGGGAGTTAAAGGCATAGATAGCGGCGGCTTCGGCGGCGAGGTCGTCAATCGGGAAGAGACAGTTGGTGAGGTTGCTGGGGAGAGCGAGCAGGGTGGAGATGAGGGCGGGAGATTGATGGGTGAAGCCGTTGTGGTCTTGGCGCCAGCAGGTGCTAGTGGAGAGTAAGTTGGCGGAGGGGTAGGCGGGGCGCCAGGAGACTGACTGGGATTGTTGGAGGAACTTGAGGTGTTGGAGGATTTGGGAGGTGATGATAGAGAAGAAGGCTTCGTAGCTGGTCATGGCGGCAGGAGAGCCGGAGATGAGGTGACCAGTCATACAGGCGAAGAGGGTGTTCTCGGAGAGCATTTCAATGATATGACCGGAACCGGCTTCGGGGAGGTCAAAGGGCGCGCGGGGGAGATCCCAGGCGCGGGCGGTGACGTCGTAGAGGGCGTCAAGTTTGTTACTGGTGGTTTCGTCGGGGGAGAAGAGGTAGAAGTCGGGGTGGCGGCGGAGATAGGCGACGAGAAAATCGCCGAGGCGCCGGGCGGGCGAGAAGGAGTCGCGACCAGGGTGAGGGTTGGAGGTGATCATATTGTGAAGCCTTTCTCGGGGTTAAAAAGTTCAGCGAAGTGGTAGCTTTGGAGCCAAGATTCAAGAGCGGCAAGCTCGGCGGGGTCGGTCTTGGCGTTCGGGAGGGGGATTTGGTGGGCGAGGTAATTGCCGGAGATTTTCTGGTGGTGGAGGTAGGCGGGGCCGGTGGCACCTTTTTCGGTGCGGAGGATGAAGAAGGGGTGGTCGGGGTTAGAGGCGTTGGGGGCGGTGGCAGGCTGGGGGACTGAGCTACCGGTGGCGGAGTGGGTGGCGGGGGCGGAGGAGAGGTGG
>CAMMXR010000030.1 GCA_946500965.1 uncultured Candidatus Saccharibacteria bacterium
TTAGGGGAGGGGCACGCTCCGTTAAGCGGTTTTTTGTGGGGTTAGGCGATGGTGGTGCGACCGCGGAGGTCGGCGTAGAGGATGTGGGTGGAGATGATGGGGGTTTCGGGAGAGTGGACGGGGGTGTTGTCGGTGTAGCGGTAGTGTTCGGTGGAGATTTGGGCGGCAACGGTGGCGCCGGATTCCAGGGTAGTGGCGTCGCCAGTCATAGCGAGGCGGTCGCCGGCGTCATATTCGGCGATAAAGGTGTAGTATTCGGCGAGGGCGAGGACGGTTTCGGCGTCGTCTTTGGTGATGCCGGAAATGCGGGCGAGGTAGCCGGCAGGGGTGTTGTCGGTGAGGTAAGGAAGTTCGGCTTCGCGCTTCTCAACGTAGGCGGTGACGGGGTCGGTCTCGCCGTCGTAGGCGCCGAGCTGGGTGAGGATGCGTTGGTCTTCAACGTAGCGTTGGTAGTATTTATATTCAGAATTCCAGTTGGGGTTTTCTGAGCTATTGTTGACGCAGTTGGCGCCAGTAATCCAACCCATATTATCAATAATCTCGGCAGATTCGGCGATTCCTAGAATGTCACCGAGGATTGGTAGGCTTTCTAGGAAGGAGCCAACTACGCCAGCTTCGTCGGTGGGGCTAAACTCATTCATGATATTTGCATCGGCGATGCCAAATGGAGAGTCGCGCTCAGTGCAATAGGAGACATAGTAGGCGAGATTGGTGTCATCTTTGATTTCGCAATTATCTTCATCGTCGCAATCAACACTATTTTCAATCCAATCGGTGTAGGTGGGGTCATCTGGTTCTATATTGATAGTAGAAGTGTCGGTGGTGGTGACGGGGTTACAATAAATGTCACCCTTAGCGCCAATGGATTCTAGATTGGGGCAATCTCCGAAGGTGGTCATATAGGTAGTGCCTTCACCGGCGGCAGAGACACCACCAACAAGGGATGAGAGCGAGCTGGAGGTAGTGCGAAGAAGGTTGGCGAGGCTGGTGGCTTGAGAAGAAGTGGCGGCAGGAAGAAGGCTATAAGCAATGCTGCCAAAGAAGGTGTTTTGGTTAGAGGTATCAAATGGGCTATGGTTGTAACGATCAAGCTCGGCGTCTTGGGCGAGGACAATAGAGGTGGCTTGGTTATAGGCAACAGCCGCTTCTTCACTAGAAAGGGACTGACCGCTACCACTGCGCCCAACTCTGGTATTGGAGGCTGAAGCACCACGGGCAAAAAGCTCACCAGCTGGGATACCCGTGGCATTTTCAAAAACGTTAGTAAAGAGGGTTTGAGCAATAGTGGGGATGAGGAAGCCAAGAAAAGCGCCAAGGGCTACTGACAGGGCAGTGGAGATGAGAGCTTTAACGAAAACGCCGCCGATGGTCTTTAGGAGTCCAGCACCTGGTACGAGGTTAACAGCGATGGCGGCAATGGATGCAACGCCCTGGGTGATAGCACAGGTGGTCATAGTGGCGCCAGAAGTGGTAAGTGCACCTAGGATAACCTTTGATGAACGTTCTAAAGAATAGTTGGCAGTAGAGGATGCATTGGTTGGGGCGTCAGCGAGAATGAGCTGTACCCCCTTTGCCTCTAAGGGTGTGCCGTTGGTTGTGGTTTCGGGGACGTCAACGGTGGTGTTTTGACCGTTGGGGTTAGATGTGGCTTTTTGGTAATCTTCAACCGTAGCTTCAGCTGGGGTGGACATAAAGTTAAGGACGGAGTTAATCGCGGACGCGTCGCCTTCGCCGGCCTTCATTTTGCTCACGTTTTCCATGATTCCCATGAAATAATTTATGGATTGGTAAATTTCATTGGCGGCAACAGCGACGGAAATCATATTACCAACATTGAGAAAGGCGCAGGCCCAGTTGGAGACATTACCAACTTGGTCAACTATACTGTTAAGAAAACTGCTGGCGCGTACTTCGGCTTCGGCGTCCGGGGTGCTACCAGAAGTAGCCGAATCGCTGCCTGCGAGTTCGGGGTCGGGGTCAACAATGGGGCGACCTTCCTCGTCAACTGCGGGGTTGCCTTCGGTATCTTCGGCTTGGTCTTGACCGAAATTACCGAGGTCGGTTTCGCTGCCTTCAAACTTTTCGCTCATGGTATCGCGGTAGTTATCCATGTCGGCGTCGGCGTCGCCGGTTTGGCGGTAGTCATCAAAGAGGTTGCGACTGATACCGAGCTTTTGGTAGATACGGTTAGCGGCGGAATCAAAGAAATTGGCGACGCGACCGCGGGTGGAGGTGGTGTAGGCGTCGCGGAAATCTAGGTTGTCGCGGAAAACGGTGTCAAATTGGTCGGCGGTAACATCAATGGTTTGGTTGGTGGTGGGGTTGGTGTAACGGAGGGTTTTGTTGGATCCGGAGCCGACAACCTCAATGCCGTTGTTTGAGAGGCGTTTTTTGAAGCTGGAGGAAAAATGATTGTATTTGTTGGCGCCGAGCCAAGAGTGGTTGACGGGATAGTTGCCTTTGAGCATATATTGGATAATTTTGCGGGTGCGGAGAGTGGAGCTGGTATACTGAGTGTCGGTTTTTTCGGTGAAGAGGGCTTCCATGGCGGGGGCGAGTAGGGAGTTGGATGAGCCGAGGAAGGCGCCGCCACCGATGCCGATGAGCAGGGTGACGATGAGGGCGGCGAAGCCACCGCGTTTGCGTTTGCCGGTGAGGGAGACCTTGCCGGTGGCGGGGAGCTTGCCGGTGCCGGTATAAAAAGTGCGCGGGCCAGCGAGGGCGGCTTGTTCACTACTGCGGAAATAGCTGGCGCCAGGCATGGCTAGCGGCCGCGCTCCTCAGGGCGGGTAGTAATGAGCGATTCTTCGGTTTCGGAGGCGATGATCTGGATATGGACGTGGCTGGGGCCAGCAAAGAAGAGGCCTTGGCCGACCGGGAAGTTGGCGAGGCGTTTCTTTTCTTCTTCGGTGAGTTTGAAGACATCGGAAAGGACGTCCACGGCGGAGCTGGATTGTTTGAGTAGGAGCTGCATGGAAGAGTTGGCGACGATGGCGCGGCCCATTTTGCTGCTCATGAAGTCTTCAACGTCTTGTGTGATGGTAGTGAGACCAAGGTAGTATTTGCGGGCGCGCTTGGCGAGGCTGAAGAGGAAGTTGGCGGAATCGTCGTATTTCATGAGCTGCCAGGCCTCGTCAACGATGAGAAGGCGGCGCTTTTGCTGGGCGCGGACAACGTTCCAGATGTGGGAAAGAATAATATACATGGCGACGGGGCGGAGTTCATCCTCAAGGTCGCGGATGTTAAAGACGACCATGGGGTTGTTGATATCAACGTTGGATTGCTGAGAGAAGATGCCCGCGAAGGTGCCGGTGGTATATTTGCGGAGGCGCTGGGCGAGTTGGGGACCAGTGCCACCCATATGGAGTAAGGTGTCATAGAGGTTGATGATGGTGGGTGGGACGGATTGGTGAGTGAGAGGGTCGCTGGTGATGCCGGCGCGGGCGTAGGTGTCAATGAGGGCTTGGTCAAGGTCGGCTTCTTCGTTTGCGGTGAGAGCGGGGACAACCTGACCGTTCGCGGCGATTTGGTTGCCGCCGAGCATCAGACGGAAGAGACCGTGGAGAGTGACGAGGTTGGCACGGAGAGCATCACTGGCGTCTTCGGCGTCAACAACTTTGGGGAGGTCAAAGGGGTTAATGCGGACGTCGGAGTTGAGGGAGAGACGGATGTAGCTGCCGCCGACGGCATCGCAGAGTTTCTGGTATTCGTTCTCGGGGTCAATAATAATGATCTCGGTGCCGATCATCATGGAGCGGAGAGCTTCAAGTTTGACGGCGAAAGATTTACCAGCACCAGATTTAGCGAAAACGACGAGGTTGGCGTTTTCCAGGGTAAAACGATCAAAGATGACAAGACCGTTATTGTGCATATTGATGCCGTAGAGGATGCCTTTTTCTTGGGTGAGGTCGGCGGAGGTGAAGGGGAAACTGGTGGAGATGGCGCCGGTGTTCATATTGCGGCGGATTTGGAGCTGATCGGTGCATTGGGGCATGGTGCTGTTCATTCCCTGTTCTTGTTGGGAGCTGGCGACTTTGCTGAAAACCATTTGTTGGCCGAGCAGGGTTTCAATTTTGTGCTGGACAAAGCTGAGCTCGTCTAGGGAGTCGGCCCAAAGAGTGATGTAGAGACCGAAGCGGAAGAACTTTTCGGCGCCGACTTGGAGCTGATCGCGGAGTTCCTCAGCATCGTTGATGGCGGCCTCAATTTCCGGGTCGCGGACCTTGCCTTTTTCGGCGTTGACGTTATAGCTGGCTTCAAGCTGGGTGACCTTCTTGCGGAGGTTTTTCATAACAACGGTGGTTTCAACGGGGTAGACATACATAGAGACATCAAGGACCTCGTCAATGTTGATGAGGGGAGAAATCCAGCCGGTGTAGAGGGTGCGGGGGTAAGCGTAGACGTAGATAGTGCGGCCGTATTTGGTGCCGAGGCGGAAATAGCTGGAGTGGAGCTCTAGGGAGCTGGGTGAGATAAGGTCGCGAAGGGTGGTAATGCCCTGCTCAAAGGCTTGCTGGATTTCGGCGTCTTCGGCGGCTTGGGACTGGGCGGCGATTTCGGCGGCGGTGAGACCTTTGGTGGAGTTGGTGTTGGATTTTTTGAACAGACCCATATTATTTAGTTCCCTTCTTGACGTAAGTGGTTGAGAGTTGTGAGAAGTCAACAAGTGGCTCGCGAACGGCGGTGTCGGGGTTGTTGAAGTTGTAGAAGAGTTCACTGAGCTCTTTGGTGTTGAGGCGGACGGATTGGATGCCGATTTGGTAGAGGCCAGAGATGACGGTGTCAACGCGGTTGTTGAGTTCCTCAATAGCTTTGTTATAAACGTCGCGATTGATGCGGGTGACAAGGTTGCCTTTGCTCTTGCTCATGGCTTTGAAGAAGTTTTTGGTTTGCTCAACGGTGCGTTCCATATCGGCGGAGCCGTAGTATGGGATGACGATAAAGAAGGATTTGTCCATAATGTTGGCCTCTTCGGCGAGGACGCTGATGAATTGGAGGTAGTCGTCCATGAGGACGCCGAGCAGCATATTGTCGTTGTTGCGGCGCATTTCGGTGAGGCGTTCAATGTAGGGACCGATGTCAACTTTTTGGGAGCGGATGAGGATTTGGACGGTGAAGTTGAGGGAGTTGAGGAAGTTTTGGTAACTGTATTCTACGCCCTCGCGCTCGGTTTCGGACATAAGGTCAAAGTTGATGGATTGGCAGGCGACGACGGCGCGGAAGGAGCCGTCTTTCATGATGACGAGGCTGTCGCGAAGTTCGGAGAAAAGGAGGGTGGCTTGGGTGGAAAGAGGGTTTTCAACGACGGGCGCGAGGTTAGAGGCGGGAGCAGCGGCGGCGGAAGCGATGGGCTGCTGGGCTGGAGCAGCTTGGGGGGCGATGGGTTGAGGCTGGGCGGCTGGTTGGGGAACGGGTTGGGCAGCAAAAGGCTGAGCTTGGGCGGGAGTGGGTTGGGTTTGAGTGAAAGCTGAGGCAGCGGCCGTAAAAACGGTGCCAGCGGGGGCAGCGGTGAGTTGGTTGGTGGTGGGTTGGGCGTAGTTTTGGGGAGCTTGGAAGGGTTGAGCGACGGGACGGGCGGCTTGCATGGCGCGGCCTTGAGCAGCCTGAGCCGGAGAGATGGTGGGCTGGTTGAAGGGGTTAGCGGAATTGGTTTGGGGGTTCATAGAGCTCCTTAGCGTAGCGGGACGGAGATCCCGGGGTTAGATTGCGACTGGATGCGATCGGCCTGTTGCTGGATGGTTTCAATGGAGTAGGTGGAGTTGTGGGCGAGGTTGTTGAGCTGGGCCTGGGCGGTGGGAGTGATGGTGGGTTGGACGACGGTGGAAGAGGTAAGTGGGGTGGAGGTGGGGTTCAAAACACGCTCGCCGGTGAGACGCTGCGAAGCGGGGGTGGAGGCTTGGTCGTAGTTGTAAGCGGAGGATTGGATAGCGGCGCGCATCTGGCTGACGACTTCGGCGTGGTGGGCTTGTTGTTCCTGGGTGATGAGGTGGGAGAGGTTGGTGGTGCCGGCTTGGTCAAACATATCGGTGGTATTATAGGCTTCGGCGTAGAACTCGTCGCGCATAGAGGAGCTGCTGGATTTAATGGCTTGGCCTTCGGTGTCAACGATACGGGCGAGGAAGGAGAGGCGATGAGAGGCTTCCTCTTCGGTGATATTGCGGGTGCGGGAGGCTTCTACTTTGCGCGGGGCGGTGATTAAGATGGTGGATTCGCTTTGGCCGGGCATCCAGAGGCGGTTTTTGGGTTTGAGGTGATAGGTGAGGATGGCGGCGAGGTAGGTTTCCATGGGCTGGTCTTTCTTAATGGGGAGAGCAAGGACGATGAAAAAGAGGCCGACGGGGACGGGGATGACGGCGAGTAGGGGGAAAATTTGGAAGAGGCCGGTGGCGAGGACGACGCAGCCAAAAACAATCATAAGGTAGATGAACTGCCGAAAAGTAAACGGGCCGAGCAATTTATCGTCGGCTTCGACGTCTTGGGGGACCTTATAATTTGCCATAGTTCAATTTTATCATAAATGGCATAGAAAAAGCAAACGCGGAAAAGTGGGAGCGGGACGGAAAATGACGGGGGTGAAGGTTGGTTTAATACTCGGAGAAGTAGCGATCCAGGAAATCCAAGACGGCGCGGTGGAGGGCTTCCAGGCGGGCCTGTTCTTGTTCGGCTTGGTGGGTGATCTGGTCAATGCTTTCGGTGGTAGAGGTGGGGTAGTCGGCGTAGCGATGCTCTTCAATAATTTGCTGGAGATCGTCAAGATGAGCAGAAAGGGTAGGGTGGTTAGAAATGAGGTTGGTGAGGTTGGTGGCAACATCGTCAAAGCTGATGGGAGTAGTGAAGATGTCATCAATGTTGTCGCGCAGGCGCTCAAAGGTTCCGAGATCAGAGTAGTCCTGGTCACGTTGGAGCTGGGCACCGAGGCGGGCAAGGCTTGAGCTGACTTCCATCATCATATCGCCGAGGCTGGAGTTGGAATTACTACTGGTGGAGCGACGGCTGCTGGAGGATGCACCGGAAGTGGCTCCGGAGCCAGCACTAGTACCAGTGTCGTCAGTAGAGGTGGGAGCGGCGCCGCTAAGGCGACCATCAATGAGATCTTTGGCGTGAGAGAGTTCGCGGCGGAGAATGCCGGGGTCTTGGGATTTGAAGATGGCATAGTCGGGATCGGGGTTGAGCTTGTTGGCAAAATCAACATCATCATCCACGTTCTCGAGACCAACGGTGGAGAGAGTGGCGACTAGTTTGCGCAGAGCTTCCATGCCGTCAGGTTTCATGTTATCCAGGACGGTCGGTGAGAGATTGCGGTTAATCATACCGGCGAGCTTAATGGCGGCTTTGGGGATGATGGAATGTTTGACGAAGTTCTTCTTATCCTCAAGGGTCAGCGAAGGATCGTTGCGGTCAATGGTTTTCCAGATAGGGTTACCGTCGGCGTCGTAAGCGAGGCGCATACCTTTAAGGTAGAGGCCGTTGACGTTGCGATAATTAGCGATATCTTCGTCTGGGAAGATATCTTCAAAGCGTTCACCCTCGGTGTCGCTGGTGAGGCTGCGGATCATTCTAATCCAGCTGTTAATGGCGTAGGCGTCGTTCTGGAGGAAGGAGCCTGGTTTGGCAGCCTTGGTTACGCTCTCCAGGTTGGCAATATTAAACTGACCAATGGAAGTGACGTAGCCGTGGTCGATTTGGGCCATTAACATGGGCGTGTTTTCGGCGGCATGCTCTTTATATTTGGTCTCGGCCATCGCTCCGGTAATGGTGCTGTGATACTTACGCAATAGACCGTTTTCATTGGATTCAATATCCGCAATTGGGGCCTTCTTATTACGGACGCCGATAGAGATGTCGTAGCGGCGGTTGATGGGGTCACCGATGGCGATGTCGCGGCGGATGAGCTCTTTCATATAACCGGACTCGTCAGAGTAAACACGAGAAACGGGGTCGCCATTGTCATCTACGATGTCAAAGTAGCGGACACGGGTGTAGTTTTTGCGTTCCTCGGCGGAGAGCTGGTTGTATTCGTCGGCGGTAATTTCGCGGTTGGTTTTCTTGTGGACACCGATGAACTTATCCCATTGACGGTGCTGCTTGCCGGGCTTAATGCGGTAGTTAGCATCTTCAATGGCTTTGCCGTTTTCGTCGGTCTCAAAGCCATCATCATCAATGCTGGCGCAGTCAAAAATCATAGCGCGAGAGGTGGGCTTGTCAATGCCGAACTTGGTCATAATGATGTTGGCTTCACGGCGGCGGCGAGCTTCAATTTCGGCGCTCTTGGCGATGACTTGACCAATAATAGAGGTCTCACCGATGTGGTGGCCAAGGCCACCAGAAGCGCCAAGAATGAGGCGGTTGAACTCGTAAGGCTTCTTGTAGCGGTTGGTGCTGGCGGAGAGGTATTTATTGAGCAAGAAGTCTTGGTCGGCCTGGGCGTTGTTGACGGAGCGGAATTGCTCCTTCATCACGTCCAGATAGGCTTCGGCGCTAGCATGAGCCAGGCGCTGGGCGGCTTGGTCGTGGAAGTGGTCGCCGTATTCGGAGAGGGTGTTTTGGTAGGCGGCGTTGGCGGTACCGAGGCGAGTGCTATAGAGGCTGGCTTGTTTAGCGGTGCGAGTGTAGCGGTTGGGGCGAGTGCGATAAGTGTCGTGACCATCGGCGTTACGACCGCGGCTAGAAGAGGCGCGAGTGAGGGCACGGGCGCTGGCGCGACTCTTGACGACTTCGCTGGCGTTCTTGGTGTCAAGATCGCGGAGGCTCTGACGGTAGGCGAGATAATTGCGGAGTTTGGCACCAGGCATGGTGTTTTTGGCGAGGTAATTCTGGCGGCGCTGTTCGGCGCGGGAAGCAGCCCAGCCGGTGAGACCACCGCGGACGGGGCTGAAGAGACGGTTCAAGCCGGAGCTGACGGCGCCAAGGATGGTGCCAGACATTTTGAGTAAGGAGATGGCGAGGAAGAGCGGGAGGACTTGGAGGGCGAGACCGACGACGACGCCGAACATGCTGGTGGCGGAGAGGATGAGTGCCCAGCCAACGAGACGGGCGGCACCGAAGAGGAAGCTGAACATCGGGTAAAAGATGAGCATGCGGGCAAGGAGATTTTTCCACTTGTCAAACCATTTTTCGGTGTTGGGCAGGAGGTAGGCGACAAAGGCGAGCGGGGAGGCCATGATGAGGATGGAGATGAGACCTTGGCGGAGACCAATGGTGATGAGACCGATGGCGACAGAGACGAGGGCGCCGAGCAGGGCGAGAACGAGCATCCAAAAAACGGCGCCGAGACCGCCGGCGGCGGCGACACCAATGCCGGCGATACCGATGCCGCCGATGATGCCACCGGTGACTTCAACCCAGGAGATTTGGCTGGCGTCAATGCTGGCGCCGGCGAAAACGTCGTTTTGGATGGTTTCAAAGAAGCTGACTAGGCTGCCACCGATAATGTTGCTGACGTCTACGAAGACGGAGCAGATGATGAAACTGAGGTTGACGAGGATGACGGCGATGATGAGGCGCGGGAGGACGCGTTTGATGCCGTAGTTGTTGAGGCCGACACCGGTGAGCTGGGAGTAGATGACGACGAGGATGAAGATGATAAAGACGATGTTGGTGAGGTCGCGCATGTATTGCCAGACGCGGTAGATGGGGGAGCTGGAGTCGGCGGTGATGGGGGCGACTTCTAGTTGTTCGCTAATAAAGCCGTAGAGTGAATCTACGACGAGGGCGACAGTGTTGGTGACGGGACAGATGATCCAAGAGAGGGAGCCGGCTTGTTCTTGACAAGTGTTGATAGAGGTGTCATCGGAGGTTTCTTCAGAGGCTTCGGCAGAGTTTTCGGGGCTCTCGGGGTTCTCGGGGTCGGTAGTTCCCTCAATCGGTGTGTCGGTGTCATCAGGGGTGGCGTCGGCGGGTTGGTCAGAGTCGGATTCGTCAGCGGGGGATTCGGCAGGGATGGCGGCAACGGGTGTAATAGGGGTGAGGGGGGTAGAAAGCCCACCAAAAAGCAAACTCGCCAAGAGGAGGAAGGCAATACTAAGTTTGAGGGTGAACTTTTTCATCGCTAATCCATATCCAATACAGACCCAAGATTTTGGGATTACTGTCATTATATCACACATAAGCAAAATAGTCAATAGGTGGGGACATAATTTGCGGGGATAGGCAAAGGTTAAGGTTGAAAGATACGGGGTGTGGGGGTGGTTTGGCTTGGTTTTTTGGGCGAAGAATGGTAGGATAGAAATATGAAACGACGAATGTGGATGATTTTGGCGGGGGTAATGGTGGGGGCGATGATGATTGGGGGAGCGGGGACGGCATGGGCGCGGCCGTATGTGGATGCGGAAGAAGAAGCGCAGGCGGAGCAGGACGGAG
>CAMMXR010000031.1 GCA_946500965.1 uncultured Candidatus Saccharibacteria bacterium
CTCTTAGCCGCAGGTTTTCTCCCTGCGGCTTTTTCTTGCGATAGAAGTTAGAATCTCGTATAATTGTTTTGAGAACTGCTGAGGAAGGGAGGAACGATGAGATTTAATCCAATACCTTATAGCTAGTACAGTTCTAATTACCTGCGTCAGTTCTAGTTTATTCGTGTCACCCTCAATGAAATTGGCCTATCCGTGTCAAAGTGTGATATAATATAAAAGCCCATACCTGGTACCGTAGCTCAGCTGGTTAGAGCGTGGGACTCATAAGCCCAAGGTCACTGGTTCGATCCCAGTCGGTACTACCACAGACCCCCTGGGGCTTTTTTGTGCCGTACCTATTTCGCCCGCGTCTATTTCCCGCCAAACTATGTTATAATCAAACTATGCCTAACAAAAAAGGTTTCACCGTTCTAGAACTTATGATCGTCGGCGCCTTCGCCGCTCTGCTCGTGGTCTTTTTCTTCATCCAGAAAGCCAACGTGGACGCCATGTCTCGCGACGACCAGCGCAAAACCGCTATCAACGCCATGTATTACGCCCTGGAGGAATATTATTACCCCGAGTTTGGCTACTATCCTTCCGAGCTCAACGAAGAAATCCTCCCCGTGATTGACCCCGCCCTCTTTACCGACCCGCTCGGTATCAACCTCGGCATTGACGGCAGTTCCTACCTCTACGAACCCGCCAACTGCAACGACGCCGGCGAATGCCAAGAGTTCATCCTCCGCGCCACTCTTGAAAAAGAGGACGAATATATTAAAAAAGGCCGCGCCAACGGCTAATCTGTAGTTTTTATCCTTTATGTTTTAATCACCTCAAGGAGGTTCTATGATTCAATTTCGCACCCCAACCGACGTCCAGGTTGACACCGCCAAGCTCCAAGCTCTAGTCTCAGCGCTGCCTACCAATCCTATGGGCGGCTGGTTTGACTTACCGGAGACCTACGACCGCACCGAGCTTGCCGCCATCCAAGCCGCCGCCGCCAAAATCCAGCAAACCTCCGAATATCTCGTTTGTATCGGTATCGGCGGCTCCTACCTCGGTCACCGCGCCCTCTCCGAAGCCCTCCGCCCCACTTCTGGCGTGAAACTGCTTTACGCCGGCAACTCTCTCAGCCCCGAAGCCTACGCCGACCTCTTCGCCACCCTCGGCGACCACGACTTCTCCATCAACGTCATCTCTAAATCCGGCACCACCACCGAACCAGCCGTGGCCTTCCGCCTTCTCAAGGCTAAACTTTACGCCAAATACGGTGACGCCGCCAAGGCGCGCATCTACGCCACCACCGACGCTGCCCATGGCGCTCTTCACGACGAAGCAGTCGCCGAAGGCTATCAACGTTTCGTTGTCCCGGATAATATCGGTGGTCGCTACTCCGTCCTCAGCGCCGTCGGCCTGCTCCCCCTCGCCGCCGCTGGGGTTGATATTGAGGCACTGCTCGCCGGTGCCGCCGCCGAGCGCCAAGCTCTCATCAGCGCCCGCCAAGCTGCCGCCCCGTCCGCCCCAGAAACCACCTCGGAAACCACCTCCGAAACCGCCCCCGCCCCCCAATCCCTCGCCGATCTCCCCGTCCTCCGCTATGCCAGCCTGCGCGCCCAACTCTTTGCGCAGGGAACTGACCTGGAAGTTCTCGCCACCTTTGAACCGCATTTCCAGCAGTTCACCGAATGGTGGAAACAACTCTTCGGCGAATCCGAGGGCAAGCAGCACCAAGGCATTTTCCCCGCTTCCGTCGTCTATACCACCGACCTCCACTCGCTCGGCCAATACCTCCAGGAGGGCCGCCGCAACATCTTTGAAACCATGCTGGAGTTTGCCACCCCACCCGCTTCCGAGCTGACCGTCCCCCAGACCAACGACAATCTAGACGGTCTTCAGTATCTAGAAGGGAAGACCCTCACTGAACTCAACCAAAAGGCCCTTGAGGCTACCGTGACTGCCCATCGCGACGGCGGCATCCCGGTCGTAGAGTTGATCGCTCCCGATCAGTCCACCCCATCACTCGGCGCCCTGATCTTCTTCTTTGAAACCGCCTGCGCCCTCTCCGCCCAGCTAGTCGGCGTCAACCCCTTTGATCAGCCCGGCGTTGAAGCCTACAAAAATAATATGTTCCATCTCCTTGGCAAGCCCGGCTTCTAAACTCACCCAGTCTCACACCCCAACCAGCCAGCGCCTATCGTCTAGCCCCGCCCCCTCAGCGCCTGCACCCCTGCCCCCATTTGCCAAACGCCTAGATTTCGCTTATACTTAATCTATGAGTAAACCCCGTGTCGTCATCGCCCTGGGCGGCAACGCCCTCCAGCGCAACGGCGAAGTCACCGCCGAAGCCCAAAAAGCCGTCGCCAGCCAAGTTGGCGCCGTGATCGCTAAACTTTCCGATAAATACGAAATCGTCGTCGCCCACGGCAACGGTCCCCAAGTCGGTAATATCCTCATTCACGAAGAAACCGCCGCCACCGCCACTGCGCCCGCCATGCCGCTGGAAACCGCCGTCGCCATGAGCCAGGGCCAGATCGGCTATTGGCTCGCCCAGGCCATCAACAACGCTTTCGCCAAGGAAAAACGTCGCAAGCAAGTTGTCAGCGTGGTCACCCAAGTGGTTGTGGACCGCAAAGATCCCGCTTTCCGCCATCCCTCTAAACCCATCGGCGAGTTTTACACCGCCGCTGAAGCCGTCAAGCTCGCCAAGTCGCGCGGTTGGGAAATGCGTGAAGACGCCGGTCGGGGTTATCGCCGCGTCGTCCCTTCACCGAAGCCCATTGATATCGTTGAACGCCGCGAAATCATCTCTCTCATTCAGTCTGGCGCCATCGTGATTGCCGTCGGTGGCGGTGGTATCCCCGTCGTCCGCACTAAAATCCTCAAAATCCTTAAAGGTGTTGACGCGGTGATTGACAAAGATCTCGCCGCCGCCAAGCTTGCCGACCTTATTAAAGCCGATATTTTCGTCTCCGTTACTGCCGTCCCCAACGCCTACCTTAATTACGGTCAGCCCGACCAGGTCGCGCTCGGTCTGCTCACCCCCGCTGAAGCCGCCGCTCACATCGCTGCCGGCCACTTTGCTCCCGGCTCCATGCTCCCCAAAGTCCAGGCCGTCACCGAGTTCGCCAAGAAACGCCGCCTCGGCATCATTACCTCACCCGATAACCTTGAGCTCGCCCTCAAGCGCCGCGCCGGCACCATTGTTCAAGGCTAGCCCGCCCTGTCACGTCCGCCCTCATCCGGCGCACCCAAAATCACCCAAAAACAGCGCTTTCACGGCGCTGTTTCTAGCCTGAGCTATTTCTGTTCCACCAACTTCCTGGCTGCCATTCTCACCGCTTCACTCCAGCCCGCCGCCACGTGCGGCGTCCCTGCCAATTCCTCCGCCGTCAAACCACAGCGCAACGCCATCGCCACTTCCTGAATAATCAAATCCGCCTCCGGCGCCACCACCGTCGCCCCAATAATCTGTTTCTTCCGATTCGCCAGCAATTTAACAAAGCCGTCTCGGAAATCCGTCACGTTTGAAGCGCAAAGCTCCTTCAGCTCCACCGCCGCCACCCGTGGCTTCAGCCGCAGCTGCTTGCACTCCGCCTCATTCAGCCCCACCTTCGCCACCCGCGGATACGTATCTGTCATCCGCGTAAACCCGGTATAATTCACCATACTTCCGGTATGCTTCAGCGCATTCAGAGTCGCCAGTCGCCCCTCATAATTCGCCTTTTCCGTGGAACTCTCGCCGCCAATCGCATCCCCCGCCGCATAAATATGTTTCACCGAAGTCTGCAAATTCTTATTCACCGTAATCCCGCGGTAGGTAAACTTCACCCCCGCGTTCTCCAGCCCAAAATCCGTCTGCGGCTCCGGCGAGGTCGCCAGTACCACCGCTGCCACTCGCAGCGCCTTCTCCTGTCCCGCCCGCAGAAAGACCACTCGCTTCTGCTTCTCCGCCGGCTCCAGCGCCAGCACCCGCGAACTCGTCAAGATTTTCACCCCGAGGTCCTGGCGCAAATGCTTCGCAATCGCCTCACTCGCCTCCACATCTTCATTCGGCAAAATCCGCTCCTTCGCTTCCACCAGCACCACTTTCGCCCCCAATGCCCCAAAGTATTCCGCCAGCTCACAGCCCGTCGCTCCTGCCCCCACAATCAGCACCGACTTCGGCAGTTTCGCCATCTTGAGCGCCGTATCTGGTGACCAGCAAGTCACCGTATCAATCCCCGTAATCCCGTTCACCGCCAACGTGCTACCCGTTGCCAGCAGAAACTTCTCGCCCCGAATCTGCTGTTTATCCACCGCAATCTCGTGCGGATTGATAAATTGCGCAAATCCGTGATAACAATCAATCCCCGCCGCCTCAAACGCCTTCTTACTGTTACCGCCCGCCCGCCGCGTCGCCGTCGCCTGCCAATTCAGCGCCGACGGGTAATTAAACCGCAAGTTATCACTGGAAAGCCCAAACCTTGCCCCCGCCACCGCTCGCTGGTAGCTCTGGGCAAATTGTAGCGCCGCAAGATAGGGAACGTCCCGATAGTTCAAGGTCGCCCCACCCCAGCGGTCCGCTTCCACTAGTGCCACCTTACACTTCAGACTCGCCGCTAGGAGTGCCGCCGCGCTTCCTGCCGCGCCGCTGCCAATCACGATATACTGATAATCAAACTTTCTACCCATTCTTCTATATTATTTTATCACGATTTTGGAAAACATAAGCCAAATCCGGGCTGTATTTCTGCATTTCCTTCGCAATTTGCCGGTTTAAGTCCGCCTGCGTCACCGCCGACCTCCGACCCGCCCAACGCACCACCTGCCCCGCCACTTTCTCGGCCACCACCTCCGCCGTCCCCATCGGCAGCCGCACTACCCGTGCCTCCTGCAAAATCTCCTGTTTTAGCGCCTGAAGTTCAATCGTCGGCAGTTCTTTTCTCATTTCAATACCTCAAACGCAAACAAAAATCCGCTCAGCACCAAAAACCCCACCCCAGTCAAAACCCGGAAGAAGTTCTTGTGTTTTACTCGCCAGCGCTGAATCTCCACGACCGTTTTGCCTTTACGCACCGCCCCCCGCAAAATCAGCGGCGGCAAAATCGTAATAATCGTATAAATCGCCACCGCCAGCAACTGCTGCTCTGACGGCAACCCCAAAATACTATTCGCTGCCACCACCATCAGCACCAGAGCAAATGGCCACTCCGCAAAACTCGTCAAAAGCCCCAGCCCAAACGCCTCCGTATCACTCTGGGTTGTCTTAGCGCGCTGATTGATAAACCGCGCCACCGTTCGCGGTAGCCACAACTCTGTGCTCTTGCCAAACCGATAATAAAACGTCCACACCGCAATCGCCAGCGCCACCAACATCCCCACCACAATCAGCAGCTCCTCCGTATAAAGTGCCCCGCCCAGCCAACGCTCCAGCGTAAACGCAATCCCCGCCACGCTTAGCAAAATCAACGTCCCCACCCCCGCAATATAATTACTTACTAGCTGCCGCGTCCGTTTCGGAATGTGCTGCTTCATGCTGGCGTGATACAGCAGCAGCAGCGACCCCAGACTGAGCTGCAACGTCGCATGAATTACCGCCGCCAGTATGACCTCCGCATAAGGCACCAAAATATCCATATTGCTATTATAACACGCTTGTGGTTGGTAGTGGGCGTTTCTTTATGCTAGGCTGGAATTATGAAGCCAAAACCACCTCACACCCGCCTGCGCCAAATCCTGATTTTCCTGCTCGTGTTAACTCTGCTCGTGGTTCCGGGGCTGATCTTCCTCCATCAGCTTTTTCCCGCTGCCACCGCCACCGCTCCGCCCTCGCAGCCAGAACTTTTCCTTCGCGCCCTCAACCCTGGCTACACCGTAGATGGCACTCGCGACGTCGGCGAGTTCATCCAGCTTCAGCGCACCACCGACGCTCCCCTTTCGCTCACCGGTTACAGTCTACGTTATACCAACGCCAGTGGTAAGAGCGTAGAAATCTTCACTTTTGCGGACCAGAGTCTGATGACCGGTGAGACTCTCCTTCTGCGCCTTGCTCGCACCGCCGACCCCGAGACCGCAGACGCCACTTATACCACCACCCTCGCTATGTCCGCCGGACCGCTAGAATTACTCTACCAAGGCGAACCTATTGACGCGGTCTGCTGGACCGGGCAGGACCATTGCGCCGACGCCTTCACCAGCAGCCAGCCCACCAGCCTCGTTCGCACCGACTATTCTGCCCCTTTTGAACACCTCACCGACTACACCCCTGTCTTTGACCCCGCCCAACCTTCGCTGGTTCTCCCCGCCGACCCCGAGGATGACGAAACCCCCATCGCGAACTCCTGCGCCGGCCTTTTCTTCACCGAAATCCACAGCTATTATTCCGAATCCGCCGCCGAGCAGTTCTTAGAGCTCCATAATCCTACCGCTGAGCCCATCTCTCTCGCCGGCTGTCAGCTCGCCTACAAAAATAAAACCTACGCCTTGCCCCACGACACGCTCGCCGCCGGCGCCTATTACGCCTTCTATCCCTCCACTATTAACCTTACTCTCACCAAAAACCCCACCAGCTCCAACTCCCTTGACCTGCTCAACACCGACGGTAGCCTAGTGGACAGCCTTACCTATCCGCACGGCCAGAAAAAGTCCACCGCCTATGCCCTGGTTTACGACGCTGACGGCACCGCCACCTGGCGCCAGACCTACGCCATCACCCCTGCCGCCGAGAATGTCTATCAGCAGTATCGCACCTGTCCCGCCGGCAAGGTCATTAACCCCGCCACCGGCAACTGCATCAATGCCAGCTCCGCCTCTACTGAACTTGCCGACTGTCCGCCCGGTAAATACCGCAACCCGCTCACCAACCGTTGTAAGACCATTGAGACCGCAGATACCCTCAAGCCCTGCGCCGAAGGCTACGAGCGCAACCCCGAGACCAATCGCTGCCGCAAAATCACCGCCGAGAACGACGGTGCCAGCTTCGCTCTCTCCCCCACCCCCACTTCCGACCGCAGCACCTTCGTCGCCCTCGGCATCGTCGCCCTCATCGTTGGCGTCGGCGTCATCTATATCATCTTCCAGTTCCGCCTAGAACTTGCTCGCGCGATGCGTAAAACTCGCCAGCGCCTCCACCACATTCTGAAACACCTGTTCCCGCGAGGCTTCCGCTTTCGCCGGCACAAGTAAACCGAGTTCCTGATAATGACGCAGCACTGGCAGAGTTTTCTCCCGATATTCATTAATCCGAGTCTTAAACACCTCTGGATCTGCATCGTCGGCCCGGAGCCCGCGGTCGTTCAGGTATTTAGCCGCCTCCCAGCGCGCGATCGCCGCCGGTTCCGACAGCTGCAACATTACCACCGCCTTAATCGGATGTCCGCTTGCCGCCGCCACACTCATCACCTGGTCTTCCTCGCCCGCCCACCGACCAATTGATGACAGCACCAGTGGATAATCCGCCAGTTCTGGCTTCTCAAAATAGGGCAGCACCCAATCATAAAAGATGCTTGACGGCATCAACTTGCCCTCGTGGGTCAGATTTTGGTTCGTAGCCTGCTCCATCGCCCGCACAATCAGGCCCGAAGACAAAAACTTCCCCCCCAGTTTTTCCGCCAGCTGCACGCCCACGGTGTCCTTGCCGCTCATCGGCAGGCCAAACACGTTGATACTCCCCGTCCCCAACCAATTTTTGATGGTCTCTAGATTCTCTTCCATTTCAGAATTATAACATATTTCCGTCCGACCGACTACCCTTGGCACTGTTGACATCTGACTGCTAATTTGCTATAAAGAAAGTATGAGTTTAACTCCGCGCCAAGAAAAGATTCTTTTTGCCATCATTGAGGAATACGCCGAGCTCGCCACCCCTGTCGGCAGCGTTACTCTTGCCAAGCTCTTCCAGGTTTCCTCTGCCACCATCCGTTCCGAAATGGCTCGCCTTGAGGAAGCCGGCTACATCGCCCAGCCCTACACCTCCGCCGGCCGTGTCCCCACCGACGCCGGCTACCGCTACTACGTCAACCGTCTTTCTGAACAATCCGCTTCCGAGCCGAGCTATCAACACATCTCCACCGAGAAAGCCGACCGCCCCGCCCTGCGCGGCAACCGTGTCCTGGAGCTTCGCATCAGCTCCCAAGCCCGCGCTGACTACGCCATCCGCGGCGCCGTAGATTCGCTCGTGGAACTCACCGGCAACCTCGGTCTCGCCACCATCGGCGACCAGCTCTACATCTCCGGCATCTCCCGCCTCTTTACGCAGCCCGAGTTCCTGGACGTGGAGCGCGTCCGCGGTGTCGCCAAACTACTTGACAACCTTGAGCCCTGGCTCCGCGAAGCCGCCCCCGGCCAGCCACTCAGCATTTTCATCGGTCAGGAAAACCCCATCGGCAAGACTTCCCAAGTCTCCCTCATCATCAGCCGCTTCCGCTCTCCCTATTCCGACCGCAGCTACATCGGCGTTCTCGGCCCCACCCGCCAAGATTACGCCAAGGTGATGTCGCTCGTGCGCTTTGCTGGTCAGAGTCTAGAAGACACATTATCAACTAACCGCTAAGGAGGTTCTATGAAATCCAACTCATCTCACCAAACTCAACCTGCCTCATCCCGCGCCCATGGCGCCCGCTCTGCCCATGCCCAAGCTCCGACCCCCGAGCCTGCCGCTGCCGCCCATCCTGCCGATAAAACTCCACCCGCCCAAGCCGCCAACTCGGCTACCTCTGCCTCTGCGCCCGACCCTTCTGTCGAACTTGCCGCCACGCTCGCCGAGCGCACCGCCGATCTCCAGCGCACCCGCGCCGATTTTGAGAACTTCCGCAAACAAACCGAACTCCAAAAACAGCAAGCCATCACGGTCGCCCGCTACGCCACCGTGGAGAAGTTCCTCCCCCTGATTGATGACCTTGATCGCGCCCTCTCCGCCTATCCCGACCAACTCTCTCCCCTAAAGAAGAGCATCACCAAGACCATCCACAGCCTCGGTCTTGAGCGCATCAACTCCGAACCCGGCACCGAGTTCAACCCCGATCTCCACGAAGCCGTCTCTGTCACCGACGAAGGCGGTGACCGCGAGGTGATTGCCGCCACTCTCCGTCCCGGCTACCTCTATGAGGGCAGCGTCCTCCGCCCCACCATGGTCCAAGTCAAACGCGTCGCCAAATAGCCCAGCCCATTTGCCCTCCTGCCCCCGCAATGCTATAATCAAAGCATGAGCTTTTTGACGCCGCCCTCCACCACCCCCGACCCCGCCACCATCGCCCGCCGCATCCGCGCCTGCGACTACCTTTCGGTCGCCCAGCTTTTCCTCCAGTCTAACTTCTTGCTAGACCGCCCCCTCACCCCCGACGACATTAAGCCTCGCCTCCTTGGCCACTGGGGCACTTGTCACGGCATCAACGTCGCTTACGCCAACCTCCACCCCTACCTCACCTCGCAACTCACCCCAGACGCCACTCCCACCCAAACCACCACCACTCCCACCAAAACCACCTCCCCCGATCGCATTTTTATCCTCGGCCCCGGCCACGGCTTTCCCGCTCTCCAGGCCAACCTTTTCCTTGACGGCGACCTCCAAACCGTTGACGCCCACGCCACCCCTGACCTCGCCGGCCTCTCATATCTCTGCCGCAACTTTTCCTGGCCCGGCGGCTTTCCCTCGCACGCCAGCCCCATCACTCCCCACGTTATCTGCGAGGGCGGGGAACTAGGCTATGCTCTCGGCGCCGCTTATGGCTACGTCCTCGGTCGCCCCGAGCGCACCGCCTTCGTCCTGCTTGGCGATGGGGAACTAGAAACCGCCACCGCCCTGTCCTCGCTCAATCTCGTCAAACTCCTGGGCGATCACCGCGCCAACGGCCGCGTCCTCCCCATCCTCCACCTCAACGGCTACAAAATCTCCGCCCCCACCCTCTACGGCCGCAAATCCGAACGCGAACTCAACCAACTCATCCGCGGCTTCGGCTACACCCCCATCACCATTAACGGCGACCAGCCCGCCACCTTCCAGTCCGCGCTCCACCTCATCTCCGGCCCCGCCAACCAGTCCGCCACCGATAGCTCAGTCCCCCAGCC
>CAMMXR010000032.1 GCA_946500965.1 uncultured Candidatus Saccharibacteria bacterium
CCTTGGGCGGCGAGGCGGGACTGCCAGGCGGTCTTGGGGCAGTCTGGGGTGGCGAGATTGGCGGCAAGCTTCTTGCGGGGGTTCTGGAAGCGGCGGCGAGCCAGGGTGAGGGCGGCGGGAGAGACTTGGGGGGCGGGGCGAGGAGTGAGGACGAGGACTTGGCTATCAACCTTGGGCGGAGGCGTGAATTCGCGGGCGGGGACGACTGGTCCGAGGGCGACGGTGGCGGCGTTCTGGACGAAAAGGGAGAGCAATGAGTGGTGGCCGGGGGCGGCAGCGATGCGCTCGGCGACTTCCTTTTGGATGAGCAGGACAATTTTGGCGGGCGGATGAGGGGCGGCGAGGAGTTTTTGGATGATGGGGGTGGTGATGTAGTAGGGGATGTTGCCGGCGACGACGTAGTTCTGGAGGTTGGAAAGGTCAAACTGGAGGAAATCTTGGTGATGGACGGTCAGGTTCTTGCCAGGGAAAGAGGCGGGGAGATTGGCGGCGAGGCGGTCGTCGTACTCTACGGTGATGACGTGGGGGAAACGGCGAAGCAGGCTGGAGGTGAGGGTACCGAGACCGGGTCCGATTTCCAGGCAGGTATTAATTCCAGGGACGACCGCGAGGTCGGCGATTTGATCAAGAATGGCGCGGTTCTTTAGCCAATGTTGACCGAGGGATTTTTGGTTTTTCATAGGCATAGGTGTGGCGGGGCTCCGGGTTAGTACCAGTGATGGGCGTCCCAGAAATTGAGGGCGCCGGACCAGCCGCCATAACGGGAATTGACGTAGCCAATCATCCAACGGATTTGGGTGACAGGATTAGTCTGCCAGTCGGCGCCGGCGGAGGCCATTTTGTTGCCGGGGAGGGCTTGAGGGATACCGTAGGCGCCGGAATAGGCGTTGGTGGCGTCAACGCGGCAGCCGGATTCGCGGTAGATAAGGTCAATAGCAATGGCGAGGTCGGCTTCGGAGACGCCAGCTTCGCGGGCCCAGGCGGCGCATTGTTCCTGGGCGGGGGAGATAGAGGGCTGGGCGCCGATGATGATGATTTCGGAGACTGGCTCCAAGGTGACGGTCTCGGAGACGAGGGTGCGGGAGACTTCCACGCCGTTTTCAAATTGGACTTCGTAAACGGTGGTTTGGCGACCGTCCTCGCCGGGGCGCTCAAGGCGAGTCTCACCTTTCTTCAGGGTGTAGTCGGGGCGGGTTTCGGTGGTATAGGGGATGGAGGTCTCAACGGTGATGGTACGGCCGCCATTTCTGGTTAGGCGGTAAACTGCGGCGACGCCGGCCTCTAGAAAGCTAGCGTTGGGTTCTTGGGCGACTTCGTCGCCGTCATAGACGGTGAAGCCGGCGTCACGGGCGACTTGCTTGGGGTCGTAGCTGGCGGTCATAACGTATTGGCGGATTTGACCGTCAATCACGATGGCGGGGTGGGCGCGGTAGATGTTGATGTAGAAATTGTCGCCGGTGAGGGCGGTGTCCAGCGCCGGCTCCACGCGGTCGGCTGAGTCAAGGGTAATCTTGGCGCGTTCCAGAACTTCACCAACGGTGGCGGCGGCGGTTTTGACGGTGAGAGTGGTGCCGTCGTCGTAGATAGTGACGAAATGTTCGCCAGTGGTGGCGGTCTCCTCAGCAAAAGCTGCCTCTACTACGGGTAGGGCTTGGAGAGTCAAAAAAGCAGCCATAATCAACAAAATTAAAGCGCTGAGAAGATTTCGCAGTTTGTAATGGAGTTTCATTACGGTAATTATTATAGCAGATGCGGGGCGGAGTTGTCTACTAACCTTCGTAGACCGGTAGGTCGTCGGGGAAAGGGTCGGAATCAAAGCCGTCGGCGTAGTGGGTGTCGGCGGCGTCGGGATAATCGGCGTCGCTGAAGTCGGAGAAATCGGCGGAGCGGGCGGCAGAGCGGAAGCCGGCCGAGCCGTAGGGGTTGTAGCCGAGTTCAATCAGGAACTGGGAGGGGGCGTTATAAGTGCGGCCGCCGAAGCTGTAGCGAGACTGGGCGTAGGTAAGGAAGAGACGGCGCATAGCCCGGGTCATGCCGACGTAAGCGAGACGGCGTTCTTCTTCTAGGTCCTCTTCGGAACCTTCGGAGCGGCCGCTGGGGAAAAGCCCTTCCTCCAGGCCGACCAGAAAGACGACTGGGAACTCCAGGCCCTTGGCGGCATGGATGGTCATCAGCGAGACGGCGTCGTCGGTGGCGGCTTCGTCGGCGGAGCTGAGCAGGGCGGCGTCGGCGAGGAACTCGTCTAAGGTGTCGTAGGCGCTGGCGTTGTCGGCGAGCACGGCGAGGTTCTGAAGGCGATCGGCGCCGTCAGGAGTGTCGCTCTGGACGAGGCTGGCGAAATCAAAATACTGGACAGCTTGTTCCACGATTTCGCGAGGCGGCGTAAGCAGGGTGGCACCAGCCAGCAGGTCAGCGGCATCTGGTGCAAGGGCGGCGAGAGTGTCAGCATCGACGGGGGCGGGAGTGGAGTGTTGGCGGAGGAAGTTGGCGAGGCGGAGGGTGGAAAGTCGGGCCTTGCCGGTGACGGCGTCAGCGGCGGCGGTGAGATCGGCGTCAGGGTGGTCGTCTAGAAATTGGAAGATTTTGGCTTGGGAGACTTGGCCGAGACCGGAGAGGACGTTCTTCGCCACGCGTTCAAAGCTGACCCGGTCGTGGGGGTTGATGATGAGTTTTAAGATAGCGAGGACGTCTTTGACTTCTTTGCGGTCGTAGAAACGGACACCGCCGATGATTTTGTAGGGGATGCGGGCGGCGAGGAAAACTTTTTCAAAGGCGTAAGATTGGGCGTTAGTGCGATAGAGGACGGCGAAGTCGCTGTAGCGGGGGAACTCGGACGAGAGGCGGCGGATTTGGGCGGCGACGTAGTTGGCCTCGGCGGTTTCGTCCAGCAAGCTTTCAATCACGATCGGTTCCCCGTCGCCAGCTTCGGTGAAGAGGGTCTTGTCGGTGCGGGTTTTGTTTTGGTTGATGATGCGCTGGGAGGCTTGAAGGATGTTGCCGGTGCTGCGGTAGTTCTGCTCAAGTTTGATGACTTTGGCGCCGGGGAAGTCGCGTTCAAAGTTGAGGATGTTGGTGAAGTCGGCGCCGCGCCAGGAGTAGATGGATTGCCAGTCGTCGCCGACGACGCAGATGTTGCGGTCGCGGTTCACGAGGCTTTTGATGAGGTGATACTGGACGGAGTTGGTGTCTTGATACTCGTCAATGAGGATGTGCTGGAACTTGTCCTGCCACTTGGCGCGGACATCGGCGTGCTGGCGGAAAAGTTCGGCGGCGCGGAGCAGAAGATCATCAAAGTCCAGGGCGGAGGCGGCGTTTTTCTCGGCTTCGTAGCGAGCATAAACGGCGGCGGCGTGTTTTTGGTTGGGATAGATAGCCTCGGCGGCGGCAGCGGAGGGAGAGGCGCCGGAGTTTTTCCAGTCAGAGATGAGGCTGTGGGCGTATTTAGGGGTGAAGGACTTGTTGCCGGTAAGTTTGAGATCGCGGAAAATCCGGCGGATAAGAGTGAGCTGATCCTCGGAATCATAGATGGTAAAATTGCGATCCAGGCCGGCCGCGACGTGTTCAATGCGGAGCAGGCGAACGCAGATACCATGGAAGGTGCCCATATAAGGCATAAAGCTGCGGGGTGGATCCTCGGTCGCGGGATGCTCGGCGAGGACACGAGCGGGGGCGTCAATGGTGCGCTGGCGTTCCAAGAGGCCCCAGAGGCGGGTGCGCATTTCGCGGGCGGCTTTGTTGGTGAAGGTAACGGCAAGGATGCGGCTGGGGCTGGTGCCGTGGGCGATGAGGTTGGCGATGCGGTGAGTAAGGACCTTGGTTTTGCCCGAGCCAGCCCCGGCCAAGACCAGGAGTGGTCCGGAGAGGGTTTCTACGGCCTCGCGCTGAGCGGGGTTCAGACCTCCGAGAATTAAATTCATGAGAAGATTATAGCATATTTGGCGAGAGGGTGGCTTTGATGCGGCGGACGCCGGCGGATGAGGATTCTTCTTTCTGGATTTTGAAGTGGCCGAGGGCGCCGGTGTGGGTGACGTGGGGGCCGCCGCAGATTTCAATGGAAGTGGGATGCGCAGGGTCACCAACAGTATAGACGGTGACGCGGTCGGGGTAGCGATCACGGAAGGAGCCGTGGGCGTGCAGAGTGTCAAAAGCGTAATCTTTGTCGTATTCGGCGAAGGTGACGGGGAGATCGGCGGCGATCCAGGCGTTGACCTTGTTCTCCACGCGCTGGAGCTCGTCGGGGGTGAGTTTGTGGTCAACGTTGAAGTCAAAACGCAGGCGTTCGGGGGTGAGGTTGGAGCCTTTTTGTTCAATGTCGGGGCTGATTTCCTGTTGGAGCGCGGCGAGTAAGAGGTGGCAGGCGGTGTGGTATTTGATGGTTTGGTCACTGGTATCAGAGAGGCCGCCTTTGAACATACCTTTAGAGGCGGTCTGGCTGCGTTCGCGCTGCTCGGCGAGGGCGGCGGCAAACTCGTCTTGGTAGTGTTCGGAGAGGGTGAGCCCCATTTTGTAAACTTCTTCTACCGAAAGTTCCAGCGGGAAGCCGTAGGTGTCTTGGAGTTTGAAGAGATCGGCGCCGGTGATCTCGCGGGTGGAGCGAGCGAGTTTCTGGAGTTCTTTGACGCCCTTGGTGATGGTTTTACGGAAGGCGTTTTCTTCGGTGGTGAGGACGGAGAGGACCTGGGCGCGGTAGGGCAGGATGTCGTCGGAGAGGGCTTGGTAGTTTTCGGCGATGATGGGGAGGATTTCGGCGAGGAACTCTTGGCCGATGCCAAGGTCAAGGGCTTTCAGAATGGCGCGGCGGACGAGGCGGCGGAGGGCGTAGCCCTGGGCTTTGTTGGAGGGCGTGAGGCCCTGGGCGGCAAGCAGGTAGGCGCCGCGGAGGTGGTCAGCGATGATGCGCATCTCGTCGGTGTTGTTGTCGTAGTTTTTGTGGGAGATCTCTTCTAGTTTGGCGATGATGGGTGCCATCAGGGAGATTTTGAAGACGTCAAAGCTGCCGATGGAAGCGGCAGTGATGCGTTCCAGGCCGCCACCGAAGTCAACGTTCTTATGTTCCAGTTCGGAGAAGGTGCCGTCGGGGTTGCGGCGATATTGCATAAAGACCTGGTTGCCGATTTCCATAAAGCGAGCACCGTCAGAGGCGGGGTGGGAGAGGCCGTATTTCTCAACGTCCTGCTTGTCCTCGCCAAAATCGTAGAAGACTTCCGAGTCGGGGCCGCAGGGGTCGCCGAGCGGCGTGGTTTCAATGCCACCGCCACGGCTCCACCAGTTTTCGTGGTCGTCGTAGAAGAAGATGCGTTCGCCGGGTTTGATTCCCCGCTTGGCGCCGTGCTCAGCGGTGCCGATTTCGGCAATTTTGGCGTCAATGCCGGCTTTCTTAAAGACTGTTTGCCAAATCTCAGCAGCCTCGGTGTCTTTAGGGATGCCGTATTTCTGGTTACCGATGAAGCAGGTGACATAGATTTTGTGCGGATCCAGGCCGACTTCTTTGGTGAGGAAGGTGAAGAAGTTTTCAATCTGCTCTTGCTTGAAGTAATCGCCGAGCGACCAGTTGCCAAGCATCTCAAACACCGTGGTGTGGCGGGGGTCGCCAACGTCGTCAATGTCCTGGAGACGCAGGGAGGGCTGAGAGTCGGTGAGGCGGGTGCCTTCAGGGTGGGGCTGACCGAGCAGATAAGGCAGCAGCGGCTGCATCCCGGAGCCGGTAAAGAGGGTGGTGGGGTCGTTCTCCAGCACCAGCGGGGCGGGCGGGATGATTTTGTGTCCGTGTTTAACTTGGAAATCAAGAAACTTTTGGCGAATTTGATTGGCGTTCATGGGGTATATTATAGCATAAAAGGTGGCTGGGAGCGAGAGGAAGAGGTTGGGCGCGGGGCGCTAGGTTTAGCTCTCGGCGATGATGCCGCCGCCGAGACAAAGGTCGTCGGAGTAGAGGACGGCGGACTGACCGGCGGCGGGGCGCTTGATGGGTTGGGAGAAATGAAGGGCGTGACCGTCAAAGGTGGCGGGAATGAGCGGGGCGCGGTGGCGGAGACGCACGGAGACCGGTGCGGCGGCGGTTGGAGCGGTGGACGAAGTGCTGGCGGGAAGATTTGGCAGCGGCTCGCGGAGGAAAAGGTCCTCCAGTTCCAGCGTGTCGGTCCAGAGGTTAGCGGCGTTCAGGTTGCGAGAAACGTAGAGCAGGTTCCTGGAGAGGTCTTTCTTGACCACGTAATAGGGGAGACCGCCGCCGAGGTAGAGACCGTGGCGCTGACCGAGAGTGTAAAAAATGGCGCCGTCGTGGTGACCGAGCACGCGGTCGGTCTCCAGCTCGCGGATTTCGCCGGGCTGGGCGGGGAGGTAGTGCTGGAGAAAATCTTTCATACCGACTTCGCCGACGAAGCAGACGCCCATGGATTCTTTCTTGTGGGCGACGTCAAGACCGCGGGCGGCGGCGAGGGCTTTGACTGCCGGTTTTTTCAGGTCGCCAACCGGGAAGAGGGTGCGGGCGGTGGCGGCGAGGCTCATACGGTAGAGGAAGTAGGTTTGGTCTTTATTAGCATCGGCAGCCAGGCGAAGATGGGAGCCGTCGGCGCGGGCGTAATGACCGGTGGCGATGTAATCGGCGCCGGCGGCGAGGGCGCGCTCATAGAAGAGTTTGAACTTGATTTCTTGGTTGCACATAATGTCGGGATTGGGAGTGCGACCGCGGCGGAACTCATCCAGCATATAATCCACGACTTTTTGCTTGTAGGCTTGCTCAAAATCCCACACATCAAAGTCCAAATCAAGCTGGACGGCGACGCGCTTGGCGTCGGCGAGGTCTTCGGCCCAGGGACAATGCATCCCGGGGAGGTCTTCGGACCAGTTTTTCATATAAACACCGGTGACGTCGTATCCCTGGTCGCGGAGCAGGAGGGCGGAGACGGAGGAATCAACGCCGCCGGACATACCGAGAAAGACACGTTTAGGCATGGCGGGACTCCTGGCGGGCGGTTGACGCAGCGGGTGTGGCGGATTGAGCAGAGGTAGGGGTGGTGCACTGCTGGCGGGCGGCTTCGGCGGCGACGGCGGCGGCTAGGGCCTGGGCGGCGGGTTCAGCTTGGTCAAGGGTGTTGGCGGCGCCGAAGGACAGGCGGAGCGAGCCGGCGATCTCGGAGTCGGACAGACCGATGGCGGTGAGGACGTGGGATTTGGTGCCTTTGTTGGCGGCGCAAGCGGCACCGGTGGAGAGGTAGATTTCCTGCGCTTCAAGACGGTAGATGAGGCGTTCGGCGTCCAGGCCGGGGAAGCTGACCGGGCAGAAGTTGGCGAGTTGGTGTTTGGGATGGCCAAGGAGAAGCGGGGCGGGCAACCCAAGGGCGGCAAGTTCGCGGGTGAGGGCTTGACGGAAGCGGGCGTTCAAGGTCTGATAGAGCTTGCGGTGAGTGCCGAGGTGGCGCTTGGCATCAGCAGTGGCGACCGCGAAGCCAATCACGCCGGGGACGTTCTCGGTGCCGCTGCGGAGACCGCGTTCTTGGCCGCCGCCGAGAGTGAGCGCTTGCAGGGGGACGCCGTGGGCTTGATAGAGAGCGCCGACGCCCTTGGGACCGCCGCATTTGGCAGCGTTGATGGTGAGCAGGTCAACACCGAGACGGGCGACGTTCAGGTCCAACAGACTGAGAGCTTGGGAGGCGTCGGAGTGGAGGTAGAGCGGAGTGGTGAGGCCGTGAGCAAGGCGGTCGGCGCGGGCGGCACGAACGAGGGCGGAGATTTCGGCGAGGGGCTGGATGGTGCCGAGTTCGTTGTTGGCGAGAGAGACGGAGACAAAATCAATCTCGTCGGTGAGTAATTTCCGGAAGGCGGCGAGGTCAATCAGACCGGTGCGGGTGACAGGAATGAGGGTGGCGTGGTGCGGAGCGGCAGCGGCCAGGACGGCGGCGTGCTCGGTGGCGAGGACAAGGGCGCGGTGGTGGCAGGCGGTGAAGGCGAGGTTGATAGATTCGGTGGCGCCGGCAGTGATGATGAGGTCAGCACCCTTGGCACCGATGGTGTGGGCGATGGTGTCCTTGGCGGCTTGGTAGGCTTCGCGGACGCGCTTGGCGGGGAGATAAGGGGCGGAGGGGTTGAAAAATTGCTCCGTAAAATACGGAGTCATGGCCTTCAGGGCGGCGGGCAGGACGGGTGTGGCAGCGGCGTGGTCCAGGTAAATCATAGCTGATATTATAGCATAATTTTCGGTAATTGACGAGGTGGTCTGGACATTTTTGGAATTTTGTGCTATAATGTAATATAATAGGAGGTATATGGCTGAAATTGGGATGTTTGATTCGGGAAATGGGGGTCGGACGACACTGGAAGCGGTGCGACGAAGATTGCCAGAGGTTGAGATAGAGTATGTGGCAGATCTAAAAAATTGCCCCTATGGGGAGAAGAGTGCTGCGGAACTACTAGAAATTACAAGTCGCGTTACGCAAGGCTTGATAGCGCGAGGAGCGAAGATTGTGGTGATAGCCTGTAATACGGCGACGACACGTTGCATTCGAGCGTTAAGGGAAAAGTTCCCGGATGTGGTGTTTATTGGGACGGAGCCGGCGCTACGACTAGCAAAAAGGACTGGGGCGCAGAGGATTGTTCTACTGGCGACACCGAGTACGGTGGCGTCGGAGCAGGTGGATCGATTGATACGACAAAATCGGTTAGAGAAACAAGTGAAGTTGATTCCCTGCGCGGGCTTGGCCGAGGCGGTGGAGGCGGGGATAGAAGTACAGAGGGGCGAGGCGCGATTAGTTAGGACCGAAAAAGCAGAGCGATGTCTGATGAAAATATTGGCTAAAATGCCGGAAGGCGAGCGAGAAGCGATGGAGGTGGTAGTACTAGGTTGCACGCATTATGTATGGATTGCGGAGCAAATTCAAAAATGGTTCCCAAAGGCGCGGATGTTGGATGGGAATGAGGGAGTAGCGAGGCGTGTGGAATCGGTCTGGGAGAAAATTAAGAACGGTGGTAAAGGTTAGCCTTGATGAGGTCTAGATAGGCGTGGGCGGCGCGGCGGAAGTTCTCCAGTTCGGCGCCGGTGAGTTGGATATACTGGCCGGCGGCGAGTTTTTTGTAGACGCCGGTGGGGCGGACTTCGTAGCGGATGGTGAACTCTTGGGGCTGACCGGTCTCATCGGCCCAGGATTCGTGCCAGATCCAGACGTTGTTGCGGTCGTGGAAGAACTCGCGGCGATGACCGAGAGGGATGGGACCGAAGAGAGTGCGGCCGTAGCTGGACTCGGCGTTGATGAGGTCGCTGTGGCTGGGGCGGACGGGCAGAGCGACGGCGACCGGGGTGTCTGCGGCGGAAGCGGCGGGGTCGTTAGCAGCAACCGAGGTCGGCTGCGTGCGCTGACGGCCGGGGAGATAGAGTTCCGGCAGATGGGGCTTGGGGAGATGGGGGGCAGGGAGATGGAACTTAGGGAGATGGAGCGAGGGGAGGTTATCTAGCAGTTTTGACGACATGACTCAATCTCCTGAGAGATGGCACTGAGCTCGCGGTAGAGGTCAAGCGTGGCGGGCGCGGGAGCAGGGGTGGGGCGGACGAGGCGCGGTACAGCCGAAGCATCCTGACTGGGGGTCGGGATGTGAAAAGTGTCAGAAGTTAAACAAGTTCCGTACATTTTGAGTCGTTTGCTCCTCTAGGCTAGAAAATGCCACACCCAATTGTTCCGCGAGATACAGCGCAATGGTTTTGATGTATCTGGGTGAGTTTATTTTACCACGGAACGGCGCGGGTGTCAAGAAGGGGGCGTCGGTTTCCAGCAAAAGACGGTCCAAAGAGAGGAGTGAGTAGGTGGTGTTATGGGTGAGACAG
>CAMMXR010000033.1 GCA_946500965.1 uncultured Candidatus Saccharibacteria bacterium
CCCGTAACGACGGGAGCGAGCGACGCGGCCCGAGCAAGAAGCTAATTGCTGCGCCTACGCTCCGAGGAAGATGGATTCTTGAGCGCCTAGACGCGTCTTGAGTAAGAAGTTAACTGCTGTGCCTAATACGTGGAGAAATACTGCGCCCAATAGGTCTGATACGGCGCCGACGGATCAAACACAAACCCGACTGCCAGCTTCGTAAAATCCGGATTCAAAATATTCGCCCGATGCTCCGCCGAGTTCATCCAAGTCGCCACCACCGTCTCCGGCGACACCGCCGCATTACCCGCCGCCAGGTTCTCCCCACTCGCACCCCCACTCGCCGGGATCGGACAGGCCGTAGACCACGCCGAACCATCCGGCCGCGTATGCGAGTAGGACGCAATCAGCTCCCGCGCCCGCGTATCCGCCGCCCCCTCACAAGCCGCCCCCCAGCTCACGGCTGCTAGCCCCGCCTTTGCTCGCTCTTGGTTCACCAAGTTCAGCACGTCCTGTTCCCATTGCTCCACCGGCGGCGCAATCACCGTTATCGTCAACGTGTCATATCGCGAACCATCATAGGTCCCCGCCGTAATTTCCACCGTCCCCGTCCCCACAATCGCCGGATAGCGACAAGTCTCCGCACTATACCCTAACCACGTCCGCGCTGTATTATAAAACCCCGCAATCACCGACGTGTCCGAGGTCTGCCAATACATCTCCCCCAGCCCCGTCAAACCACCACCCACACAAATATCAAAATCCGCCGTCTGATAAATCGTAATCGCATCTTCCGCCCACAGCTCCCCCGCCCGTACCGGCTCCGATTGGTCAATCCTGCCGCTGCTCGCCGTGCTGCTGCCCGTACTCACATAACCGCCCCCGCCGCTGCTGCTCGTCCCCCCGCCACCCGACACCCCACCACTTTCCACCACCGGCGGCTCCAAACTATCCGAAGCCGGCGCCAGCAGTCCCAGCTGTTCCAGCACGCCGCTCACCTCATCGCTGCGCTCCCCCACCACCTTCAGTTCAATCCCCCCGTTCAGATTAATCGCACTAAAAATCATCACCCCCACAATCAGAATCGCCACCGCGTTCAGCGATAGAAGAATCATTAGCTTGGTCTGGTGCATTAACCGCGCAGCCATCGTCTCCCTCTATGCCCGGATGTGCTTTTCCGAGTCAATCACCGTCGCCACCAGGTTAATTATCATCTCCAATTGAATCAAATCCCGCCGCTCAAAACTCGTCTTTCCCAGCGGCTTCCCAACCAGCAGCTGTCCAAATGGCCGCCCTTTCGCATTCCGAAGCTCCGCCACTGCTTTCAAATCCAAATCATCCAGCACCTTCTGCACCGCTTTATTCGGCTCCTGCCACACTTCACCCCGACCCGCCGACCGCAGGTGTGTAATCGCCTCCAACTCTTCTGCTGAAAGCGCCAGGGCTTTGGAGCCATACAACCGCCCGTTCACAATAAACCCGATATAAGCGAAGTGTAAATGGTCCGCCAAAAACGCCGCCAACTCCCTAAGATCCACATTCTTCGCCGCCAACTTGTTCAACTTCTTAATCACATACGCAATGTCCACCTGCCCCACCATAATCATAGACCGAAAGGTCGCCCGCACCTCGTTCAAAACCGGTAGCAAAAGCAGCACAATCACAATCATCAAGAAGTTCAACACCAGAATTGCCCCGGACGGATTCGGCCCCTTAAACAGCGCTGTGAAAATGATGTAGAAAATCAAAATATAAATCACTGCCCCCACCGTCACCAACACCCCGTAGGCAAAGGTCTGCAACCAACGCGACGAAATCGCAATCATCCGATACTTCATCGTGGAATAGAAGAAAGCAATCATCACCACGTTCAAAGTCAGTGGCCCCACCCAAATCAGATCATAATTCGTCGGTGGAATCAGCAAATCAAAGATAATTGACAGCAGCCCCGAAAACAGCAGCCCGAAGAACAGAATATATTCTCCCCGCCGCACTTTCTTAATCCGCGCCTGCTTCGCGTTCAGGTATTGCTGCACCACAAAACAGGTATTGTTCACCGTGAAGAACAGACAATACGAAATATAGAACCAGCCCCAATAAAGCTGCACCGAATTACCGGCTGGGCTCAGCGTCACCCCGGTATAACACAGACTTTGGTCATAAGTAAACGCAATCGCCAGCGAAATCGCCCACAGCATACAAATCACCGTGCAAATCTTGCCCGACTTCCGCCGCCACGCCGCATAGCCCAGCACCGACACCGCCATCAGCAGCGACCCAAGATAAATCCCAAAAATCGGAACAATCGCATAATCTTCCGCCTCCGGCTTCAAGGCTGCAAACCAGCTAATCCCGCCGGTCCAAATCGCACAGCCAATCGTGGTTACAAAAAACCACGCCCCGCGCGTCCGGTCATTCTTAGATGACCCCACCAGGGAAATAAAACCCGTGAGCAACGACAACACCGCGGTCGCCATTAACAAGATAGAAATTAAACTCACTTGACCTCCTTCATCAGCCGTATTATTATAAGCATAATAGCATATCCATTAACAAAAGGTCAAGTTTAACCATGAAGAAAGCCAAATCGTCCATTATCAAAGCCAGAATTGCCCGCGTCGCTCGGGTCGTCACCGTTTTCGCCTTCCTAATCCTCGCCGTCCTCGGCGTGTCATCAGTCGTGAAAGCCCTCTCACTTGAGAGCATCGCCAACGAAAACGGCATCCCCGCCTCCTGGGAAGTTGCCTCCCTCGGCAACCCCGAAACCATCACCGTCCCCATCACCTATTGGGACCAGCGCCAGGACAAATGCGGCGCCGAAAACCGCCAGTTTGAGTGGACTATGTGTAATATCACCGCCAGCACTGCCCAGCAAGGTCTAGTCCAAGACCAGCTCGGCGCCGATGGTCTCCCCGTCCCCGCCTACACCAGCGCTGCCGAAACCCGGGCCGCCGGCGTCCACCAAACCAGCCGCTACGTCACCGGCCATAACCCCGTCCAGACCACCGACAACTTCTACCGCTGGTTCCATAACACCGAACTCTCCCAAAGCTACGAACGCGAAGTCACCTTCACCCGCACTGGCGACAACACCTACACCTATGGTGGCGCCGACATCTTCCCGCTGGATAATGTAGATTTTAGCGCTGATGACAGCGCCACCCGCACCGGCCACAACTTCCACTTCACCGCTCATCTCAGCGTCCCAGTCAAAATTGCCGCCGACGGCACCGAACGCTTTGATTTCGCCGGCGATGACGACGTTTGGGTCTTCTTGAACGACCAGCTCGTTCTTGACATCGGCGGCCTCCACGCCAAGCTCTCCGGCTGGTTCACCGTCAACACCGACGGCACTCTCACCACCTATGTAGAAACCGCCGGCACCAAAACCATTGATATCGGTCTTGAACCCGGCGACGTCGTCAACCTTGACTTCTTCTACGCCGAACGCAGCACCTCTGCCTCCAATACCCTCATCACCATCACCGGTATGAACTGGCCCATCTCCGCCGACAGCGACGTGGATGCCAAGCTCGCCTACCAATTTGAGGATTCTGACAAGTACCTGGTAGAATTCAACTCCAGCATCTCCAACCGCGACCCCGAAAACACCATCACCTTGGAGCGTCTCGCCGCTTACATCAACGAAACCACCACCGATCCCGAAGGCGAGTCGCCCGACATCGTCACCACCGGCTATCTCCCGCTTGATGCTGACACTATCTCATACACCACCACTCCTTCTGACCCTGATTCTTGGCAGCCCCTTGAACTCACCGCGCCCGCCAACTCCACCTCCGGCTTCAACCTCGTCACCCCGCTCACCCTCGCTCCCGATGGCAGCACCGGCGACACCATTTATTTCCGTTACTTCGCCGAAACCTCCGGTAACCCCGGCACCACCACCATCCGCAACCAAACCAACTTCTACACCACCCTTGACGGTGCCGCCGGCGTCACCTACGACTACGATACCGTTCAATATACTGTAGTCGCCCCTGAACCAGAACCTGAACCTGAACCGGAACCAGAACCTAAACCAGAACCTGAACCTGAACCCGAAGAGCCCGAAGAACCCGACACCCCCGTCGGTCCCACCGACCCCGAAAACCCTGATAACGCTGAAGATGACCCCGACGACGCCAATCCATCTGACGACGTCCCCACCATCCCCGATTCCGACATCATTGACGACAATCTGGTCTTCCTGCCTCCGCTCGGTGAAGTCGTCTACGTTCCCAACACCGGCGTCATCAGCGACGCAGTTGCCGCCATCTTTGAAGCCGAATTCGCTTCCGTCGTCCTCTCGCAAGGCTTCATTATGGCCGTCCTGCTCATCTTCGCCGGCTCCTTCGCCCTCTACTTCTCCTTCCGTCAATATCTCCAGCCCGCCACCCGCCGCGTCAGCCGTAATACCAGCTCCTCCAGCAGCACCAATCGTAGCCGCTCCACCCGCAGCAACTCCCGCACCACCAAATCCACCAAATCCACCCGTTCCACTAACTCCCGTAACTCCCGCCGCTAACCGCTGACCGAGCCCAGCTAAAAGCCGCACCGCAGGGTGCGGCTTCTCCCACTCCAATCCTCAACCCCTAGCCATAGAAAACGCCCCCTGATTTCTCAGAGGGCGGTTTGGATGAAGAAGGTGAGTAGAAATGTCCAGGTTCAGCGGTAATGGGTCAGCCCATAACACCGACCCGTCCAGAGTCAAGCCTTTTCGGGCCGCTGCAAGGTAAACATCACTCCGCACGGCGTGCGGTTCCGCGAATCCACCTTAATGTCGGTCAGCACCAACCCCGCTTTCTGGCAGGCCTTCTTCATCCGGCGAATCGCCGACTTGGCCGTCCAGTCCGGCAGCAGCTTGGATTGCCAACCCATACATTCGGCACAGCGAATCAGCGTCGGCTCCATAGCCTGCAAATCGCAGACCAGGCGCCCGCCCGGCTTCAGCAGCTGTTTCAAGCCAGCGAGCAGCTCCACCGTCCGCCGATTGCTGCCGATGTCTCGATAATAGGACAGCAGCCCCTGCGCCATCACCACATCAAACTTATTGTGATAAAGCGGATTACAATAAACGTTCTCAACCCGACTCAGCAGATAGGTAATCCCGAGTTCCTTCGGATCGCACCCATACACCAAGTTTAGATGATCAAACACCCGCTCATCCTCTTCCACCGCAATCACGTTGTGCTGCAGCGCGCGCGCCGGAAAACCATTCAGGCGGTATTCCGGACAGAAGCCCGCCCCACAGGTCAGCACCTTCAGATGCGGCCGCGACAGCAGAAACTGTGCATAGGCCACCCGTTCCCGGATGAACACGCCAATCGGCTCCCAGACGGCATAATACGCCGCCATTTCATTGATCGGAAACGCTACAAACTCCCCGGTCAGATCAAACGCCCGACCAAAGAACACCTCCAGCGAAATCGCCTGCGCCCCCTGCAAAATATAGGGGTAGACAATCCGCGATTGGTGCCCGTGGTCCAGCATCAGTTTGGTCATCCCGCGGTTATGCCGCAGCATTTCCCGCATCCGCGGCCAAGTTTTCTCAATTCCAGCCTCATCTAGACGATACTGCTCCGGCGTATCCACCGTCTTCAGATACAGTTCCAGCAAGGTCCGGACTTCGTCCACTTGGTCCCAGGGCGTTTTCCGCCCCAAAAGTTTTGACGCCAGTGTCGGCAGAATGAACTGCCAGGCATCTTTCCAGGGGTCCTTCGGAAAAAACCCGTGATTTACCATCGCCGCCTCCGGCGACACTTCCATAAGCGTAGGTTGCTGATTAGTTTGCAACTAGCTCACCTCCTTCTCAATGTGCGAGTAGGTGGCCGTATGCCACCTACTACCCCCTATATTATAGCACACTTTGGCTTTTTTGTATAGGCTTACGCTTGATTTATTGCGTAAAGTTTGCTAAAATAGCTCATAGTTATTTTTAGGGTCAGGTCGATCGGCTGAATACTCAGACGCTTCCCTAGATAACAGCATCTAAACAGGAGAATCAATGCGTAAAAAATCCCATCACGCCCAGAAAGCGGCACAATTTCCGCCCGCTCCCTGGCTTGAGTTTATTGAGATTAGCCCTAAGTTCTAACATCTCTTAGCGCCCGGGGCAACGCACCGAGGATAGGGAAGACCTATCCTCTTTTTTGTGCCGCGCCGTCCCCGCCTTGCCGTCACCACCAAAAAGCGGCTGAACTACCCCCGCTCAGCCGCTAGCTCGCCTATTCTTCCCCCAGCTCCGCCAGTTTCGCGTCAATCTTCTCCCGCAGCAAATCCATGAACTCACTGGTCGTGATATTGCGCTGGTCCAGCAGCTCACCGTCCAGATAGAAGCTCGGCGTCCACTCTAGTCCTACCCGCTCCGACAGCGCCGCGTCAAACTTAATCTTCTGTGCTACCTCTTTACTCCCCATATCCTGCCGGAACTGCCCCAAATCGCCCTTGCCGTCCGTCGCTTGTTCAAAATACTGCTCAAACATCTGCTGCCGCTCGTCGCCCTCGGCATAATACCAATCGTTCTGTGTCTCATAGAGCAAGTCCTTATACTCCTTCCAGTAACCCTGAATCGCCGCCGCATTCGCCGCCGAAGCCGCCGCCACCCCGTTATCGTGATACGACATAATATAAGTCCGGAACACCACCGCCACCTTGCCGTCATATTCCTCCAGCAATTCATTGATATATGGGTTCATCGGCGCGCAAGCCGTGCATTGATAATCGCCATATTCATACAGCAACACCGGCGCATCCGGATCTCCGTCAACATTCTCCGCCAAACCGCCCGTATTCTCATCAGCTGCAATCACACTATTCAAATCATAAGCCTCATAATCTATATCAGCTTTATTCTGTAATTGCGTAATCGCAATCAAAGCCACAAACGCCAGCACAATCCCCACAATTCCACCAATCATCAAACCAGTATTGTTTTTTGCCATAATTCCTCCAAAATCTAATTATGCTATAATTGTAGCATGAATGAGGTAAAAAGCCTACTCCAAAAATCCGGCCGCGCCCTCAAAACCTTCGGGCAGCGCCTCGGTCAGGCTCTTACCCAGCTGCGCCAAAACCTCCGCCGTGGCTGGCGCCGGTTTCTCCGCCGTTTTACGCGCTGGATTGATCCCAAACTTGAACCCTACCGCAGCAAACCCCGCCCCAAAGCTCCTACTACCACCGACCAAATCACCCCTGAACCCTACACCCCCGCTTCCACCGCCGAGCTCCTAGCCCTGCTCCGCCGCACTCCCGACTCCGTCCTCACTGACCACGAGCGCCAGAACATTATTGCCGCCATCAACTTTCCCACCGCTAAGGTCTCCGACCTGATGCTGCCCCGCGCCGACATCACCTATGTCCAGGAGGACGAAACCCTCGGTCCGCTCACCCTGGACCGCCTCTACCGCTCCGGCTTCCAGCATTTTCCGGTCCAAGATGCCACCGGCAAAATCATCGGCGTCATCCATACCGCCGCCCTCAACCACCTAGACACCAAATCCACTCCCCGCGCCGCCGACCTGATTGATCCCGAGCTCTATTATCTCCGCTCCGACTACACGCTCGCCCAGGCCCTCGCCGCCTTCCTCCGCACCAATTGCTTCTTCTTCCTCGTGATTGATCAGCGCAGCCAAATCGTCGGCCTGCTCACCTACCAAATGTTGATTGAGTATCTCCTCGGCACCGTCCCCAGTGACACTTTTGAGCGCGACACCGACCGCGCCGCCGTCGCTCAGCGCCAACTTTAGCCACCAACCAGCGCCAGCTTTAGCCATCAATCCTGCCCCACCCATTCCGTTTCTGCTTGCGTTCGCCGAATCGGTCATATTATGCTAGACTAGAACCATGGCCAAACCTCACGCTCAATTTGTCTGCCAAACCTGCGGCGCCAGCTACCCCAAATGGACCGGGCGCTGCGCCAACTGCGGCACCTGGAACTCGCTGGTTGAACAGCTCCCCGAACCCGCCCGCGACGAAAAGTCCGCCGTCGGCCGCAGCCAGCTTTCCGGCCAGCTGCTCCAACCCATTGCCATGCGCGACCTGGAGACCTCCGCCCGCGAAACCCGCTACTCCACCGGTTTCCCCGATCTTGACGTCGTGCTCGGCGGCGGCATTCTCGCTGGCTCCGTCAGCCTACTCGCCGGCCAACCCGGCATTGGCAAGTCCACTATCCTGATGCAAATCTGCGCTCACATCTCCCGTGGTCACTCCGTCCTCTACGTCTCCGGTGAGGAATCCGCCTCCCAGGTCAAGCTTCGCGCCCTCCGTCTCGGCGCCGACTCCGACCAGCTTAAATTCGCCAGCAGCACCTCCGCCAACGACATCGCCAAAACCATCGCCACCGGCGACTTCAATCTTGTCATCGTTGATTCTATCCAAACTCTCACCATCGCCGAGATCTCTTCTGCCCCCGGCGGCGTCGCCCAAGTCACCAACTGCGGCAACCTCATTATCCGCGCCGCCAAAGCCTCCAACACAGCCGTCATCATCGTCGGACACGTCACCAAAGAAGGCACTTTAGCCGGTCCCAAGGTCCTAGAGCACCTCGTGGACGTCGTCTTAAACTTTGAAGGTGACCGCTATGGCGGCTTCAAAGTCATCCGCGCCGTCAAAAACCGCTTTGGCTCCACTAGCGAAGCCGCCATCTTTGCCATGGGCAAAACCGGTCTTTCCGAAGTCAAAAATCCCTCCGCCACCCTGCTCGCCGAACGTCACAACACCGACGGCTCTATCATTCTTGCCACTCTAGAAGGCACCCGCCCGCTTCTGGTGGAAATCCAAGCCCTTGCCACCCCCACAAGCTACGGCTACCCAAAGCGCACCGCCTCCGGCTTTGACCTAAACCGCCTCAACCTCCTACTCGCCGTGCTGGAGCGCCGCACCAAACTCACCCTGAGCGACAAAGATATTTTCATCAACGTAGTCGGCGGCATGAAGCTCCAAGATTCTGCCGCCGATCTCGCTGTCTGCCTCGCCATTGCTTCCGCCGTCGCCGGCCGCAAGCTCGCCGAAGATTACGTCGTCTTTGGCGAGGTCGGCCTCGGCGGGGAAGTTCGCTCAGTCTTCCGCCCCGACCAACGCATCGCCGAAGCCAAAAAACTCGGCTTCAAACACGCCATTGCCCCTGCTACCATCAAAGACTCCTTTGTCATCCCCGTCTCCGACCTCCGCGAAACCTTGATTAAATACGTCAATGAACGCTAAATCCATTCCGTGCCATCCCCCAACCACCGCTTCCGGCGCCGCTCAATCCACCCCAGTCGCGCCCCGCATCCTCGGTATTGACCCCGGCACCGGCATCTGCGGTTTCGGCGTCATCTGTGGTCGTAAGGCCCTTGACTACGGCGTCATCACCACCCCACCCCACACACCGCTCCCCGACCGTCTGGAAGATATTTACAACTCACTCCACGAAATCATTGACGCAAACCACCCCGACGTAATGGCCATTGAAAAGCTCTTTTTCAAGCAGAACGTTACCACCGGCATCTCCGTCGCCGAGGCCCGCGGCATCTGCCTCCTGGTCGCCAAACAATACCACCTCCCCATCTACGAATATGCTCCCAACCAAATCAAAAAAGCCATCTGCGGCTACGGTCAGGCCCACAAACCCCAAATCCAAGCCATGGTCAAGCTCCATCTCGGACTCGCCGCC
>CAMMXR010000034.1 GCA_946500965.1 uncultured Candidatus Saccharibacteria bacterium
TGGTCACCGGATTTGTCGCGACCGAAGAACGGGATGTGGTGAGCTTCTAGAAGGGGGCGGACAGCATTGACTTGGGGGGTACCGCCGTCAAGGATGATGAGATCGGGATAATCCCATTCGGTGTGTTTGAGGCGGCGAGTGAGGACTTCCTGGAGGCTGGCGGCGTCGTCGTTTTGCTGGCGGCGGAGCTTAAACTTGCGATATTCGGCGCGATCGGAGACGCCGTTGATGAAAACCACCATGGAGCCGACGACATCCTGGCCGGACTGATGGGAAATGTCGTAGCCCTCAATGCGGCGCGGGGGCTGCGGGAGGTGCAAGAGATGTTGGAGCTCGGTGAGGGCGCGGTCGGAGGAAATATCCATAAACTCCTTGTCGGAAAAGACGATTTTCTTCTGGAGCTCCTTGAGACCGTAGAGTTGCTGACGGAGGGCGGCGGCGGTTTCGTAGTCCTGGGCGTCGGCGGCGGCGTGCATCTGCTTTTCAAGCTCGCGCAGGAGTTTGTGGCGGCCGCCCTCAAGGTAGAGGCGGAGCTTGCGGAGGTTTTTCTTGTATTCCTGGGGGGTGGTTTTACCGATTTCAATGCCGGGGGTGAGACCGAGATCGGTGTTTAAGGTTTTTTGGCCGGTGTAGGGCTTATCGTAATAGGGGAAGATTTTACGGAGGATGCGGAGGGCTTTCTCAACGGGGGTTTTGCCGTAAAAAGGGCCGATGTAGGTGGCGCGGTCGTCTTGGGGGGTGCGGGTAAAGCTGACGTAGGGGACTTCGGATTTAAAATCAATACGGACGTAGGAGACGGTCTTGTCGTCACGGAGCAGGATGTTCCACTTCGGCATATAGCGCTTGATCATCTCGGATTCCAGGAAGAGGGCGTCCATTTCGGTGTCAACGACGATCCAATCGGTGTCGGCGATTTCTTGGACGAGGGCGGCGGTTTTGGGGTCTTTGAGGGTGTTGTGGAAGTATTGGCGGACGCGGTTCTTGAGGACGGCGGCTTTACCGACGTAGATAACTTCGCCGGCGGCGTTCTTATGGAAATAGACCCCGGGAGCGGCGGGGAGAGTTTTAAGTTTGGCGGTCAGAGCAGGGCTGAGATTAGGCATATTATATATATTATAGCATAAAATAGACGAAAAGCCACCCGTTGGGGTGGCTTACTCGTATAATTTGGCACCTTGCTAGTTTCCCGCTTGTGGCAGTATAATCGCCGCGACTGGGCTTGACTGCTGTGTTCGGAATGGGAACAGGTATTTCCCCAGCGCTATGGGCACCAAATCGCGTCCTGACGCGCTATTGATGTCCATAAAGGTGTAAAATTGTAAAACGTCATTCGGCATCTCGTGCGAGCGCCGATTGCTAGCTAAGTATACCAGGTCACCACGGTTCTTGTCAAGCCGAAACTTGGACAGAAAGCCTGATGACCTGAGCATAAAAAGGCGATGGATCTTTTAGTACGCTTCGGCTCCATACGTTGCCGTACTTCCACCTTGCGCCTATCAACCAGATCTTCTCTCTGGGATCTCATAGGGAATTCTTATCTTGGAGTGGGCTTCGCGCTTAATATGCTTTCAGCGCTTATCTCTTCCGAACATAGCTACTCGGCAGTGCAGCAGGTGGCCACAACCGATACACTAGAGGTTCGTTCATCTCGGTCCTCTCGTACTAGAGACAAATCTCCTCAAAATTCCTAACGATCATGCCGGATATAAACCGAACTGTCTCACGACGTTCTGAACCCAGCTCGCGTACCACTTTAACCGGCGAACAGCCGGACCCTTGGAAGGTGCTCCCCCTCCAGGATGTGATGAGCCGACATCGAGGTGCCAAACCGCGCCGTCTATGTGAACTATTGGGCGCGATCAGCCTGTTATCCCCAGGGTAACTTTTATCCGTGTGCGCTGTCTTTCCCACGTAAATTGAACCGAAGTTCTGTACAGCGGGTCATTTGCTCCCACTTTCGTGTCTGATTGGGTTGTAGCCCTCACAGTCAAGCTGGCTTATGCGCATACACTATCGCTACGATTTCCATCCGTAGCTAGCCAACCTTTGAACGCCTCCGATACTCTTTAGGAGGCAACCGCCCCAGTTAAACTACCCGCCATGCACGGTCCTCTTGGCAGTTAATGTCAAGAGTAAGATTGCTAAAACACTCAGGGTGGTATTTCACCTGTGACTCCACAAATACTGGCGTATCTGCTTCAAAGTCTTCCACCTATGCTACACAAAATATCCCAACAATCAATGCAAAGTTGTAGTAAAGCTCCATGGGGTCTTCTCGTCCTGGCATGATCAGACGGCATCTTTACCGCCAATGCACGTTCACCGAGGCCTTCGCCGAGACAGTGCCCACATGATTACTCCATTCGTGCAGGTCTGAACTTACCAGACAAGGAATTTCGCTACCTTAGGACGATCATAGTTATCGCCGCCGTTCATCGGGGCTTCAGTTTGAACCGTGAAGTTCTCCCCTTAACCTTCCGACACTGGGCAGGAGTCAGCCCCTATACATCCGCTTTCGCGTTAGCAGAGACCTATGTTTTTGGTAAACAGTTCCGTGGGCTCTTTAGCTGCGGCCCCATCATCAAACTGACGATTGGACAGCAAGAGCATAAGTGTCTCGACAACATCTCATGTTTATATTGGTACATAAACCAAGAGTTGCGCTACTTCACTCTTGCAAATCATCAACTTAATGATGGGGCAGTCCTTATTCCGAAGTTACGGACGCTTTTTTGCCGAGTTCCTTAGCGAAAGTTCTCTCGTAGGTCTTGGTCTACTCGACCCGAGCACCTGTGTTGGTTTGCGGTACGGTAGGCAGCAGCATAAGTCAATCAGCTTTTCTGGCCAGCGCTTCACCCGGAATCATTGTCCCGAGGGGCAACTTTCACTCAAAACTAGTTCCCTAGTTCCTTGGACGGATAAACCATTAATCCGCTCCAGTCATTCGCTGTGAACTGTTGACAACTACTACCTGTACAGGAATATTAACCTGTTGTCCATCGCCTACGCTAATGCGCCTCGGCTTAGGACCGACTAACCCAGGGACAATTACTGTGGCCCTGGAAACCTTGCTCTTACGACCGACAGGATTCTCACCTGTCTTATGGTTACTGATTCCAGCATTCTCACTTGATAACGCTCCACCAGACTTTACAATCTGACTTCACCGCAATATCAACGCTCCTCTACCGCGCCTGCGAATGCAGACACCCATGTCTTCGGTTTAACACTTAGCCCCGTTACATTTTCCACGCAAAATCTCTTGACTAGTGAGCTGTTACGCACTCTTTAAATGAATGGCTGCTTCTAAGCCAACATCCTAGCTGTTTAAGAAACTTCACCTTGTTTCCCACTTAGTGCTAATTAGGGACCTTAGACGATGATCTGGGCTGTTTCCCTTTTGAGCGACGAGCTTAGCCCCGCCGTTCTGACTGCCGTGATTCCACTATCGGTATTCGTAGTTTGATAGGGATGGGTACCATTGCTGGCCCCGGACCCTTTCAGAGCTCTACCCCCGATAGCTACTACACAACGCTAGCCCTAAAGCTATTTCGAGGAGAACCAGCTATCTCCGAGTTCGATTGGCATTTCACCGCTAACCACAAGTCATCCGAGCACTTTACTGCGTACCCCGGTTCGGTCCTCCACTGCGTGTTACCGCAGCTTCAACCTGCTCATGGTTAGGTCACCCGGTTTCGGGTCTAATACTGCCGACTTGTCGCCCTATTCAGGCTCGCTTTCACTGTGGCTCCATCAACTGACTTAGCCTCGCCGACAACATTAACTCGCTGGATCGTTCTACAAAAAGCACGCCGTCACCCTTACGGGCTCCGACACCTTGTAGGCACTGAGTTTCAGGATCTATTTCACTCCCCTCCCGGGGTTCTTTTCACCTTTCCATCACTGTACTAGTTCGCTATCGATCAATCAATATATTTAGCCTTGGCAGGTGGTCCTGCCAGATTCAAACAGGGTTTCTCGTGCCCCGTCCTACTTGAAAAAAGATATATAATGCCTCAAACCGTTTCGCATACTGGGCTTTCACCATCTTTGGCGCACCATTCCAAGTGCTTCCGCTACGATTTGAAGTTGTGTCATTATCCGCTCAGTTAACGCTGTCGGTTTATATGCCGCAGAGTCCAGAATGAACTACACGGCATATAAATTATCTAATTTCGCAACCCCTTTCATAACTCAGGCCGTTAAACCGTTAGGTTATGTTAAGGTTTGGGCTGTTCCAATTTCGCTCGCCACTACTTTCGGAATCATTGGTTATTCTCTTTTCCTCAACCTACTAAGATGATTCAGTTCGGCTGGTTCCCGTCAATTTATCCTATGTGTTCAGATAAATGCAACACGACATGACTCGTGCTGGGTTGCCCCATTCGGAAATCCCCGGATCAATTCTCGTTCTCAGATCCCCGAGGCTTATCGCAGAGTTCTACGTCCTTCATCGGTATTGATTGTCAAGGCATCCACTATCAGTGCCCTTATGTACCTTTTTATGCATTGACTTAACTAGCAATCGAAGTTCGACTTCTATGCTAATTCCGTCTTACAATTTCATCGTTGTCACCAAATTGTTAATTGAAATTAGGGGCGTGGAAACATCACTTGGGTTTTTGAATTTGCCAGTGATAGAATACCTCGCTTTGATTTCTATCTTAATCCAGAGGTTGCTCCACGCAACTTGTTTAACTGTTCTTCAGTATAGCGCACTTCCGAAAATATGTCAACAGTTTTTTCGGAGATTTTTGAAGATTTTTAGGAAAAGGGGTGGGTTTAGGGGCTTTGGCGGCCTGCGAGCGGGGGCGGAGGGCGAAGTTAGCGCTGGAAGGCGGCGAGGTATTCCTGGACGGCGGGGGCGTCGGCGGCGATGAGGCGGAGGCGGGTGTCAATGTCGGTGTGGGCGACTTTGATGGTGCGGGCGAGAGTAGGGTGGTCGGTTTTGAGGTCAAAGAAAGCGTAGAAGCGCTGGGCTTCCTCGGGGGTGCGGATGAGAGAGGCGGTGTAGCGGGGGTAGTCTTCAATGGATTTGTCGCCGGTAAGACGCTCAACGTAACCCCAATGCGTCAGGAGCCAGTCCAGGGCGCGGGCGCGGGTGTCGGGGTTGCGCAAGAGGTGGACATAGAGGAAGAGGTGGTCTTGGGAGCGAACGATGTCGGGCTGTTCTAGCAGTTCTAGGAGGCGGTCAAGGTGAGCGGGCTGGCGAGCCAGATCCACGAGTGTATATAATATGTCGGATTTGAGCTCGGGGTCGGCAGTATGGGGGTAGCGACCCAGCCACTCGGCGAAAACTTCGTCCTCGTCAAAGTAGAACTTGGCGGCAAGGATGTGGGCGCGGAGTTCGGCGTCCAGGGCGGTGAAGTCGGGCTGATAGAGGTCGGCGAGGCGGCGCAGGGTGGGCTGATACTCGGAATAATAGGCGACGCTGAGCATGAGATCGCGGCGAACCAGGGCGGCGGGGTCGGAGAGCGGTCCGAGGTCCAGAGCATCAAACTGGGCGGCGAGGCGGTCGCGCAGGTAGGATTTATAGTGGTCGGCGGCAGAGGTATGGTAGGGGCAGAAAAGTTTGAGGTCGGCGATAATGAGGGCAAGGATTTCCCAGACGGCGGCGGAGTCAGAGTCGGCGAAGCGGTCAATCAAATCAAAGAGCGAGACCGAGGCGACGGCAGGGGTTTTGGCGAGCAGTTCGCGGTCAATCAAGAGGCGGAGACGTTCTTCGTCGGTGAGTTGGCTGAAGTCGGCGAGGCGCTGGTGAAGCTCTTGATCGGAAAGTTTGATGAGATAATGACCGGAAAGATCAGTCTTGACGGCGGGGAGCGGCCAGGTGGTGTCATCAGTCTCACCGGTGATGAGGAAACGGTGCTGGGACCAGGCGGCATCGGGGGCGAGGGCGTCGACAGGGACCGAGGCGTCGGTGCCGTCGGGGATGGGGGCGTCGGCAGAATCAGAGGTGGGGGCGTCGGCGGCGCGTTCTAGCATGGGGTAGCCGGGCTGGCTAATCCAGGCGGTCATAAACTCGCGTACATCAAAATCAGCGTAGGGTTGAAGCGAGCGCCAGAGGTCGTCACCTGAGGTGTTCTGATATTGATACTGCTCAAAGTAATCCTGGACGCCGTGGAAGAATTGCGGTTCACCGAGCAGGCGGATGAGCATAAGGATGAGGCGGGCGCCTTTGGCGTAAACGATGGCGCCGTCAAAGAGGGTGGAAATCTCGGCGGGGGAGTGGACGGCTTGGTGGACGGCTTGGACGCCGGGGAGACAGTCGCGCTTCAGGGCGGCGAGACAATCGCCGGTGAAGAAGTCCTGCCAGATATTGAACTCGGGATAGAGGGCGTCGGTGGCGAAGTATTCAATCACGCTGGCGAAGGATTCGTTGAGCCAGAGGTCGTCCCACCAAGCCATGGTGACGAGATCGCCGAACCATTGGTGAGAGAGTTCGTGGGTGACGGTGAGAGCAACGCTGTGTTTGGTGTCAAGCGTGGCGGTTTGGTCGGCTAACATCATAGACTCGCGGAAGGTGATGAGACCCCAGTTTTCCATAGCGCCAGCCTCAAAATCGGGGAGCGCGACTTGGTCAAGCTTGGGGAGTGGGTAGGGGATGCCGAAGGTATCCTCAAAGTATTCCAGGGCGCGGGCGGCGGTGGTGTTGGCGAACTCTAGGGAGGAGAGGGGCTGGTTGAGGGCGCAATAGGAGGCAACTTCGGTGCCGTGGGCGTTCTGAGTGGAGATACCGTGAAGCGGGCCGATGACCCAGGCGAGGAGATAGGTGGACATTTTGGGGGTGGTGGCGAAGGTGAAGGTTTGATCGTCACGGTGAGCGAGCGGAGTGTTGGCAATCACGAGGTCGTCGGCAGCGAGATCGGGGACGCGCAGGGTGAGGTCAAAGGTGGCCTTGGCGGCAGGTTCATCAACGCAAGGGAGGGCGTCGCGCGCGTAATGAGACTCAAACTGAGTGGTGGCGAGGCGACGGGTAGTTCCCTGGTGCTGATAGGTGGAGAGGTAGCAGCCCTGCATATCGTGGCGGAGCGGGGCGGTAAAGCGAAGGGAGAGAGTGAGGGGTTCAGCGGAGTTTTCAGGAGCGGTTTCAGGGGCGGAGGGGTCGGAGGCGGCGAATTGGTCGGGGAGGGTGATGGTGATAATTTCGCCGTCATAGGTAAAGTCGCAGGTTTGGGTGAGCTGGTGGGTGGCGGAGAGGCTGACGGAAGTGATTTGGAGCTCGTGAGCGTGGAGTTTGATGGGGTTGGCGTGGGCGGCGCCGGTGATTTGGACGGTGCCGGAGATAGTTTCGGCGGTGCGGTTAACTTCAAGATCAAGTTGGTAGTGATGGGGGGTGAAAAAAGTGAGCAAACGTTCCATGAGCTAATTATATCACGCGGGAGACTTCTTCAAGGGTGGTGTCGCCACGGAGAGCGGCGAGCAGGCCCTTCTGCTCAAGGGTGAGCATACCCTGAGCGCGGGCGGATTTCTCAATGGCTTTGGTATTAACATCGCTGACATCGCCACGAAGGTAGGCCTGAATGTCCTCGGAGACGACCATTTGTTCCATAATGACGGTGCGGCCTTGGTAGCCGAAGGGGGCGTCATCGGTGGGAACGGGTTTGTAGAGCGTGATATGGTCAAGGTCCACGCCTTCAACACCGGCGAGAGCGGCTTGGAGGTAGTTGACGGTGGCGGCGTCGGGCTCATAGGGTTCTTTGCTGGCGGAGAGTTTGCGGACCAGGCGCTGGGCGATTAGAAGGCGGATGGAGCTCGCGAAAATCGGGTTGGTGCCGATGAGGTCAATCATACGGGCGAAGGCAGCGGCGGTGGAGTTGGCGTGGAAGGAGGAAAGCACTAGGTGGCCGGTGATGGAGGCCTGGATGGCGGTGCGGGCGGTGTCGCCGTCGCGAATCTCGCCGACCATGACGACGTCGGGGTCAAGACGGAGGACGGAACGAAGACCTTCGGCAAAGGAGCCGCCAGCGGTGGTGTTGATGGGGATTTGGGAGATGCCGGTGATACCGTATTCAATCGGATCCTCAAGGGTGATGATTTTGCGGTCGGTGGTGTTGAGAGCGTTAATGATGGAATAGAGAGTGGTGGATTTACCGGAGCCGGTGGGACCGACCATAAGGACGAGGCCGCGGGGGTGGGAGATGATTTCTTGGACGGTGGACATTTCGCCTTCGGAGAGACCAAGGAGGTTGAGATTCAGAAGGGTTTCGTCAAAGTTGAAGAGACGGAGGACGGCGTCTTGGCCGTACATGGTGGGGACGGTTTCAACGCGGATGTTCAAGAGGTGGGAGGAACCGTCGCGGTAGATGTCTTGTTGCATGTGGCCGGACTGGGGGGTATTGGCGGCGGTAGAGACGTCGGCGCGGGAGGATAGCTCGCCCATGATGACGCGGTAGCGGTCGCGGTCAAGGTTGGCGACAGGGTGGAGCAGGCCGTCCACGCGCATACGGATGCGGATTTCGTCGCGGAGATTTTCAATATGGATGTCGGAGGCGCCGAGTTTGTCGGCTTGGTCAACCAGGAAGTCAAAGATTTTGTCGGAGGAAACGGAATTCAGGGTGCGGCTAACGGCAGCGATGGTCTCGGAGTCACCGGCTTTGGCGATTTTGATGTCGTCGTAGTGGACTTCTTGGGGCGGGTCGTAGCGGGTGATGAAGGTTTGGAAGGCGGAGTTGGAGATGAGGAAGAAACCAATGTGGAGACCTTCGTCGGAATAACGTTTGCGCATTTCGGGAAGGAGGCTGTTGGGGGTCTGAGAGGTGACCATGAAGCGATAAGGGGTGTCTTCGTCGCCCTTTTGGAGCGGGACCATGAAGTTTTGGCGCATTTCGGCGGTGGTCATAACGTCAGGAACGAGGGGGACGGTGTTTTCAAAACTGCGGGTGTCAAGATAAGGCAGGCCAAGGATGCGCGCCCGGTTGCGGGTGGCTTGCTCTTCGTTCTCGCGACGTTTGCGTTGGATTTCGGATTCGTTCATGGGTTGATGTGGTTGCGGGGTGTTTGGGCCCGCGATTACGGTTATGTTTAGCTTTATTATACGGCGGCGCGGTGGGTGGTGTCAATGGCGGGGTGAGGTTAGTGGTTGTGGTGGGTTATAGATTGCTGGTGGGGTTATGGGTTGCGGCGGCGAGGGAGTTTGGCGAGCAGGGGCTGGAGACGGGCATAGTTGGCGGCAACGCCGAGGTCAAAGTTGAGGCGGGGCGGGTCGGCGGCGAGAGGGGCAAGGGCGGCAGCGTAGGCTTGGAGTTCTTGTTGGAGGGGGGCGCGGCGAGCAGGGGTACAGCGAGTAGTGAGGGGCGAGGGCTGAGCGGAGGCGACGAGGGATTGGAGCACGGAGA
>CAMMXR010000035.1 GCA_946500965.1 uncultured Candidatus Saccharibacteria bacterium
GCCGGCTGCTTCCCGCCACGCCAGGGGGAGAGCGGGCGGCGGGGGCGGTGCTGTTCTCCTTGTGGAGGGCGGGGGGGGCGCTGGTGGGGAACTTGAAGGGGAAGACGGATAGTCTGCTCAAGCAGCTGTATCTGAGGACGACGAATATGAGTACGATTATGGAGGATTACAATCGGGATTTGAAGTCGTCGGATCTAAGATCGCTGGCGGCGTCGCTGGCGGGAACGCTAACCAACGCGACGAATCAGTTGGCAGGGGTGATGGGGGCGGAGGATCCGGAAGATGCGGCGCCGGATGCGGCAACCACGGAGGAAGAGACGGCGGTGCTGAATGAGCTGAATACTTCGCTGACGAATGCGCGACTGAATGGGATTTTGGATCGGGCGTATGCGAACTTGGTAGGGTTGCAAGTGTCGCTGATTATGTCAATGATTTCGGAGCTGGAAGCGAGGACGGATGATGCGGAACTCCTGAAGGTACTCAGTACGTATCGGGGGAATCTGGAAGTTTTGCATCAGGGATTTGAAGCGTATGATGATCCGGGAGCGTAGAGTGTAGCATGAAGCAGTAACGGGGGACAGGGGGTGGTGGCGGGATGCGAACGAAAAACGACTTGGGGGGCGAGGGGATTGAATGACTGGGGTGGGGTGAACGCGGGGCGAATGTGTTATACTGGTAGTATGGATGACGCGAAGGAAGAAATCCGGGCGCGGTTGCCAGTTGAGGACGTGGTGGGGCAGTATATTGAGCTGAAACGGGCGGGCAGAAGTCTGAAGGGGCGGTCGCCGTGGGGCGTAGATAAGACGCCGTCTTTTATGGTGTCGCCGGAAAAGGGGATTTGGCATGATTTTTCGGCGAATAAGGGGGGTGATATTTTTACGTTTGTGATGGAAGTGGAGGGGATTTCGTTCCGGGAGGCGCTGGAGAAGCTGGCGGCGCAGGCGGGGGTGGAGCTGAAGCGGTATGCGGGGGGCGATCGGAAGGTGGCGGAGCGGAAGAAACGGGTGCGAGAAGTGCTGGAGCTGGCGTGCCGGTATTATCAGTTTTGTTTGACGAAGAATCAACGAATTTGTGATTATGTGTTCAAGAAACGGGGAATGAACCGGGGGACGGTGCAGGAGTTTCGGATTGGGTATGCGCCGCAGGATGGGCAGGCGCTGGTGCGACTGCTGACGAAACGGGGATACAAGAAGGAAGAGATGGAGGCGGCGGGGGTACTGAATCGGTTTGGCGGGGATTTGTTCCGGGGGAGGATGATGGTGCCGTTTATTGACGTGGGCGGGGTGATTGGGTTTACGGCGCGGGTAATTGATCAGGGTGAGCCAAAATATTTGAACACACCGGAAACTTTGTTGTTCAACAAAGGGCGGTTTGTGTTTGGGTTGGCGCAGGCGAAGGAAGCGATTCGGAAGAATGGGTTTGTAGTGATTGTGGAGGGGAATATGGATGTGATTTCGTCGCACCAGGCGGGAGTGCGGGAGGCGGTGGCGACCAGCGGGACGGCGATGACGGAAAATCACTTGAAGGCGTTGTCGCGGCTGACTGTGGATGTGCGGTTGGCGTATGACGGGGATGAGGCGGGGGTGCGGGCGACCGAGCGGGCGATTATGATGGCGGGAGATTTAGGGGTGAATCTGGAGGTAATTTCGGATTATCACGGGGCAAAGGACCCGGATGAATTAATTCAGTGTGATCCGGAGCTATGGAAGGAGGCGGTACAGAAGCATCGGCCGGCGGTGGATTGGCTGTTAGATAAATATGAGGAAAATCTGGATTTGAATTCGGGGGCGGGGAAGCGCGAGTATTCGGACGTGGCGATGAAACTACTAAGGTATGTGCGCGATGCGGTGGAGCGGAAGCATTATGAACAGCTGGTGGCGCGGAAATTGGATTGTTCGGTGGAGGATTTGCGGGCGAAACGGGTAGATACGGGGGCGCGCAAGCGGCTGAAGAAGGTGACGACGACGGCGCTGCCGGATTATCTGAAGGGGATGCGGGATGATCTGGAGGCGCTGATGGTGTATGGGGGAGTGACGGGGATTCACGGGGTGGAGGTGGCGCAGGACGAGACGCGGCTGAAGGAGCTGGAGTTGATTTTTGAGGCGCGATATAAGGGTTGGGCGCCAGAGGCGCTGGAACAGGAGGCGCAGGCGCTGCTGAAGCGCTACAAGCAGGAAATGAACCGGCGAGCGGTGGAGGAACTACAGGAACGGTTGGCGGAGGCGGAAGCAAAGGGGGATGAGCGTGAGGCGGAAGAAATCTTGCGACAGATTATGGCGCTGAAAAGAGCTTGATTTTTGGGGCGATTTTAGGTATATTTATAGACAATGGATAAAAGTGACGACGAAATCTTAAACAAAAACTCAGTATTAGACCTCGGGGAGCCGGAGCTGGATGATTTGACGGCGGAGGATGAGGTTTCAGATGAGGATTTGGCGATTACGCCCGAGAATGTGGACGCGATGGCGGACGACTCGGTACGGATGTATCTGCGGGAAATTGGCGATATTCCGCTGCTGTCGCAGGAGGAAGAGCTGGAACTGGCACAGAAGGCAGTGAAGGGCGATAAGAAGGCGAAAGACAAGCTGGCGGAGTCAAATATGCGGCTAGTGGTGTCAATCGCGAAGAAATACAGCGGGCGGGGGTTGGATTTTTTGGATTTGATTCAGGAGGGAAATACGGGGCTGCTCCGAGCGGTGGAGAAGTTTGATCCGGAGAAGGGCTTTAAGTTCTCAACTTACGCGACGTGGTGGATTCGGCAGGCGATTACGCGGGCGATTGCGGATCAGGCACGGACGATTCGGATTCCGGTGCATATGGTGGAGACGATTAATAAGGTGATGCGGACGAAGCGGCGCTTGACGCAGGAGCTAAACCGGGAGCCGTCGGATGCGGAAGTGGCGGAAGCGATGGGGATGGATGCGGAGAAGATTGAGTATGTGATGCGGATTCGGCAGGATATTGCGTCGCTGGATGCCTCGGTGGGGCGGGATGGAGATGATGATGAGTCAGTGCTGGGGGATTTCATTGAGGATTCGGAGCGGGATTCGCCGGAAGAAGCGACGGCGAACCAGATTTTGAAGGAACAGATTGCGGAGATTTTGACGACACTAAGCGAGCGGGAGCAGAAGATTATTCGGCTGCGGTTCGGGATTGGCGGGGGACGACCGCACACGCTGGAAGAAGTGGGAAATGAGTTTTCGGTGACGCGGGAGCGGATTCGTCAGATTGAGGCGAAGGCGCTGGCGAAGCTGCGCAAAAATAAGCAGACCAAGAAACTGCACGGTTATTTGAAATAGGAGGTTTTATGTGGACGAAGGCGATTTTGACGGCGGTGGCGGAGACGGTAGATACGAATATTATCGGAGGGGGGCAGGTGGACGTGGCCGATGGTCAGGGGATTTATGATATTTTGCGGTTGATTGTGACGATCTTGACCTATGGGCTGGGGGTGGCGGCGACGATTGGGGTGGTGATTGCGGGGGTGATGTATCTGACGGCGAAGGACAGCCCGGACAAGGTGGCGGCGGCGAAGAAGCGGCTGATTGAGGTAGTGATTGGGCTGGTGGCCTGGGCGGTGATGGCAGCGGTGCTGAACTGGCTGATTCCGGGGGGCGTGAATCTGGACACTTCAACTTGGGGGAGCGGTTCAAGCTCGGGTGCGGGTTCTGGCTCTGGTTCGGGTTCGGCGGGGACGTCGGGTATTATTAGAATGGGTAAGTAGGAGTCGTGGCTGGGCGGCTGATTTTGGTGCTGAATCCGCGGTCGTCGCAGTATGCGGCGGTGACGCGGGAGATTTTGGAGCCGGCGCGGAAGCTGAAGGGATGGACGGTAGGGAAGTTTGAACTGGATCTCGGGGGTGTGGATGAGAATGCGGTGCGACTGGCGGGGATTTTGCAGGATGGAGATTTAGTGGTGGCGGCCGGTGGGGATGGGACAGCGTCGGTGGCGGTGAATGGGGTGATGATGGCGGAGGAAGGGCAGTCGGGGGTTGGTGCGGGGGCGCGGAAGCGAGTGACACTGGCGGCGCTGGGGTATGGGAACTTTAACGATACGGCGCGGATGCTAGGGGTAAAGCGGCGGGAAGGGTTGGAAGAGGTGGTGGCGCGGTTTGCGCAGGGGCAGACGACGGAGATTTATCCGTTGGAGGCGTTGGTGAACGGTAAGCATTGGCGGTATGCGGTGGCGTATGTGACGGTGGGGATGCTGGCGGCGTCTACGGCGGTGTTTGATACGGAGCCGGTGCGGTGGAAGCTGCGGGAGGGGAAGCCGCGGCTGATCTTTTCGCTGTGGAGTTTGGTGAAGTGGTACGCACGGCATCATCGGCAGGATTGGCTGCCGGAGGGGTACCGGAACGGGGAAGCATGGACGGTGCGGACGACGGATTATGTGGCAGTGAACGGGAAGTCGGTGGCGCAAGTGATGCGGGGTGGAAAGTGGTATTTAGATCCGCAGGAGTTCCAGGGGAGTGTGATGCGACTGGGGAGTTTTTGGCGGGTGGGATGGATGATGCTTATGAGTATTTTTCGGCGAGTGCCAGGGGAGACGACGCGGGGAGATAGGTTGGATTTTGTGGAGCCGAGCAGTGTGGTGATGCAGGCGGAAGGGGAACACGAGGAACTGACTGGGGTGGAGCGGGTTGAAGTGCGGAAGGCGCGGCGGGGGATGCGAGTGGTGATGGGCTAGAATTATTCACCTGGTGAATAATTAGTTCAGGCGGTTATTCAGTGGATGAATAATGGATTTTGGGATTATGCGTCTGTTGATATATTCCTGGAGGTTTGGGGCTAGAAGCTGATGGCTTGGAGAATGGTCTTTAGCTGGGTTTCAAGATGGGGGACGTCTTGGTCGTTTAAGACGTAGTAGTCGGCCATAGCGATGGGGGCGCCTTTTTCCATTTTCTCAATTTCGCTGTAGTCGCGCTCGCGGATTTCTTGGGCGTTGAAGGGGCGTTCGGGGCGGCGGGCGACGCGGGCGTAACGGAGGGCGCGGGGAGCGACGACGGCGACGACGGTGAGTTCGTCACCGGGGAAGTCGTGCTTTAAGGCGCGGTATTCGGTCCAGGAATAGAGACCGTCTAGGACGATGCGTTTTTGGCCGGCGGCGATGAGGTCGCTGATTTCGGCTATGGCTTGGCGAACGACCCAATCTTGGCCTTCGGTGGCGCGGATCATTTCGCGGAACTCGCGCTGGCTGTCAGGGGTGATGGGGATGCCGCGTTTTTCCATTTCGCGGTAAATCATATTGCCGAAGTGGACTTTGGGGACGCCGCGGCGGGTGATGTAGTCTACAGCGACGGATTTGCCGGCGCCGCTCATACCGACGATAGCGATAATTTTGAGATCTTTCATAGTTTGATTGTAGCATATCAGGGGCGAGATGGGGAGAGGTGGCGCGGGTGGCGAGCGGAGAGTGATGGGCGGCGGAGGAGGGAGGGTTATGATATACTAGAGATATGAAAAGATTGGTGATTATTGATGGTAAGTCGGTGTTTTATCGGGGTTATTATGCGATGGGGGCGCTGGCGACCAGCGAGGGGGTGCCGACGGGGGGCGTGTATGGGTTTGCGGCGATTGCAATGGAGATTGTGCAGCGGCTGAAACCGACGAAGGTGGTGGTGGCGTGGGATTCGCCGAGTTCAACCGCAAAGCGGAAGGCGCTGTATGACGAGTATAAGGCGGGGCGGAAGAAGCCGGAGGCGGATTTTTATGCGCAGATTCCGTATTTGAAGGAGTTGGTGGAAGCGCTGGGGTGGAGCTTCGTGGAGTGTCCGGAGTATGAGGCGGATGATATTATCGGGACGTTGGCGCGGCAGGCGGATGAGGCGGGGGACTATGAGACATTTATCGTGTCGTCGGATTTAGATATGCTGCAAGTGGTGGACGAGAATACGCGGATGTATCGGGTGCTGAAGGGGTTTTCGCGGTTGGAGGAGTTGGATGTGCCGGCGGTGGAGGCGAAGTATGGGATTTCTAAGGCGCAGTTTTTGGACTTGAAGGCGCTGAAGGGGGATATGTCAGATAACATTCCAGGGGTGCCGGGTGTGGGGGAGAAAACGGCGGTGAAGCTGCTGAATGAGTACGGGTCGCTCACGGGGATTTATGCGCATTTGGCGGAGATTCCGGGGGCGGTGCGGGCGAAGCTGGCGGCGGGGGAGACGAGTGCGAAGATGTCGTATCAGCTCGCGAAGATTATGACGGATGCGCCGGTGCGGCTGGAGGAGCTGCCGGATCTTCAGATTAACCGGGAGCGGGTGGTGGCGGCGCTAGAGAAGCTGGAGTTTCGGTCGCTGGTGCGGAAGTTTTTGGCGCGACCGAAGGCAGAACCGAAAACAGAGCAGGTATCGGCGCTGGAGATGAATACACCGGAGGCGAGTGAAGCGCGACAGGTGGTGAAGAAGAGTCGAGCAATGGTGCACCTGAAGCGGATGCAGGCGGAGGGGCAGAACTTTGGGCAGCTACAGCTGGAAGTACCGCGGGAACTGGCGGACGGGACGCTGGTGAGCTGGGATGTGAAAACGCTGATGCATAAAAATGCGCGGGTGGCGGAGCGGGTGCTTGGGGGAGAGAAGTTCTGGGACCTGGGACAGGCGGCGTTTTTGCTAAATCCTTTGCAGCGGGAGCAGCCGGAAGGGGACGAGCAGGAAGCATATGTGGAACAGCAAGCGGCACTGGCGGGTGAGCCGAAACTGAAACGGATTTTGGAAGAGTTTGATTTGCCGCTAATTCCGATTTTGTATAAGATGGAAGCACAGGGGATGTTGATTGACCGGGGGTATTTTGCGAAACTGAAGCAGGAGTTCGCGACGGAGGTGGCGACGCTAGAGCAGGTGGTGTGGCGACTAGCGGGGAAACAGTTTAACGTGAACTCGCCGATCCAGTTGTCGCAGGTGCTGTTTGAGGATTTGGGGCTGCCGACGAAGGGGATTAAGAAGACGGCGCGGGGGTACTCCACGGGGGTGAAGGAGTTGGATAAATTGCAGGAGGCACATCCGATTATCGCGGCGATTAAGGATTATCGGGAGGCGGCGAAGTTGCTGTCAACTTATATTGAGCCGCTGCCGGAGCTGGCGGATGCGCAGGGGCGGATTCATACGACTTTCACGCAGAACGTGACGGCGACGGGGCGACTGTCGTCTACAAATCCGAACTTACAGAATATCCCGGTGCGGACGGAGGTGGGAAAGCGGATTCGGGAAGGGTTTGTGGCGCCGGAGGGGAAGCGGCTGGTGAGTGCGGATTATTCGCAGTTTGAGCTGCGGCTGGCGGCGGCGTTGGCGGGGGATGGGGATTTGATCCGGGACTTCAACGCCGGGGTGGATATTCACACGAAGACGGCGGCGGAGGCGTTCGGGGTGCCGATGGAGGCGGTGACGAAGGCGCAGCGACGGGCGGCAAAGGTGATTAATTTCGGGATTTTGTATGGAATGAGCGTGAAGGGGCTGTCGGAGGCGGCGGGGATGAAGTTTTACGAGGCGAAGGCGTTTATTGAGCGGTATTTTGAGCTGAGGCGGCCGATTAAGGATTATCTGGAGCGGATCTTGAAGCAGGCGCGGGAACAGGGGTATGTGGAGACGTATTTTGGGCGGCGGCGACCGACGCCGGATGTGCTGTCGGCGAATTTTGTGGTGCGGACGGCGGCGGAGCGGGCGGCGCAGAATATGCCGATTCAGGGGACGGAGGCGGATTTAATGAAGCGAGCGATGCGAATGGTGGACGCGAAGTTGCCGGAAGGGGCGCGGCTGGTGTGCCAGGTGCATGATTCGCTGATTGTGGAATGTGAGGAAGGGTTGACGGGGGAAGTGGGGCGGATCTTGCAGGCGGAGATGGAAGCGGTGATGCCGGAGCTGTCGGTGAAGTTGGCGGTGGAGGTGACGGAGGGGAGGAATTGGGGGGAGCTGTAGAGGCGTTTGGCGGGGAATATATAATATATGGTGTGATATAATAGAGGTATTATGCCGGAGTTACCAGAGGTAGAGACCGTGAAGCGGGGTCTAAAACCCTTGATTCTGAATAAAAAAATTGTTCAGGTGCGAGTGGCGGAGCCGAAGTGCTTTTTGGGGGAAGTGACAGAGGTGGAGGGGGCGAAAGTAGTGGGTTTGAGACGGCGGGGGAAGGCGCTGCTGATAGATTTAGATAACGGGCGGACGGTGATGGTGCATCTGAGGATGACGGGGCAGTTGATTTGGCGGAAGGGGGACCTTTTGGATGGGCGGGTGAGTCCGGAGATTGATCGTGTCGGGACGGAAGTGCTGCGGGCTGAACAATTTGCGGCGGGGCATCCGAGTAAAAACTTTACGGCGGCGCTGCCGAATAAGCAGACGAGGGTAACTTTGGTGTTCGGGGATGGGGCGGTGTTTTTCAATGACCAGCGGAAGTTTGGGTTTATGAAAGTGCTGTCAACAGAGGCGGTGGAGCGGGAGAAGTTCATTGCGGAGCTGGGGAAGGAGCCGTGGGAGATGACGACGGAAGAGCTCTACGCCGGGTGTCAGCGACACGGGCGGGCGCCGATTAAGGCGGTGCTGCTGGACCAAAAAGTGATCGCGGGGCTGGGCAACATTTATGCAGACGAGACATTATTTTATGCAAAGGTGCATCCGGAAACGCGGGCGGGGGATTTGACGCGGGCGGAGGTGGAGCAGATTTTGGCGGGGGCGCGGGCGACGATGCAGGCGGCGATTGACTCGGGCGGGTCAACGATGGCGACTTACGTGCGGCCGGATGGGACGACGGGGGATTATTTGGAGAAGTTTGCGCAGGTGTTTCGGCGGGAGGGGAAGGCGTGTCCGCGGTGTGGGACGGAGATTGTGAAGCTGAGAGTGGCGGGGCGGGGAACACATATCTGTACTAAGTGTCAGGTGAGGGTGGAGGGCGAGCGGGATTTAGCGGCTGGTCGTGGTGGCTGGCGGGGCGTGAAGGGGGTGGAGGGCGGCGAAAAAATGGGCGCTGAAGGCGCGGAGAGGGCCTAGAAGGTTATGTTAAGGCTATATGTGGGTGAGGACAGGGTGGCGGCGGAAAAGGCCGTGAAACGGGCTCTAGGCGCGTCATACGAGGTGTTTGAAGGCGAAAATCTAACGCCGGAGGATCTCCCGAATGTGTTTATGGGGACGTCGCTGTTCGGGGGGTTAGCAGGGGCGGATGGAACAGGGCG
>CAMMXR010000036.1 GCA_946500965.1 uncultured Candidatus Saccharibacteria bacterium
CACACCCCCGCCACCCAGAGACCAAAAACCACAAAAAATGACCCCGTGCTCCGGGACGAGGTCAAATTGTGGACGAGTGAGAAATCATCTTACACTTCGCGCGGCGCCAAGGACCACGGCGGGCACTCCGAACCCCTAGCCTTTTGCGGCGGCGGGCGATCGGACGCTTCAATTTCCAGCGAACATTTCACGCCACACTCTACCGGCTCAATTTCCAGCGAACCTTCCGAGCCGGAACTAACCGCCCCGATCTCCTGCTGCCGCCACCGCTGCGCCCAAGGGAACCACTCCCCGCGCACATCACGCACGGCTGCTTCCAGCACTTCCAGAAAAACCGGCTCCTCCGGCGTCGCCAGAATTCGCTCCATGAAATGCACCGCCCAAATATCCGCTAACTTCGGCGAACCAGTGTCCGCGATATTCTGACGATCCTGCGCGCTCAGTTTCCGCCGGCGCGATTTATTCAGCGAATGGCCACCACGACCTTCCCGCTCATAAATCAGCCCCTGCAGTACTGCCTCCAGCTTGTCCAAACCGTAGAGAATCCGCCCTCTGCGGGTGGAACGGTGCTGAAACTCCATGAAGAACATTGCCAGCTCCGCACCAAACGGCGCCGGCAAATCCCGCACATAGCGTTCCACCGCCGCCCACTCAGCCTGGCACTTCTGCTGCTCATTGCGCGTGCCGTCATCCGGCAGATCCCCCAGCTCAACTTCGCCGATTTCGTGCAGCTGCGCCGCCGCTAAATACAGCGACAACTCCGCTGGCGGAATTAGCTCCGGATAATACAGCGAGGTCAGCGTCGTCAGCGCGGTCATCCCGGCCGTATGTTCCAAATCCGACTCCGAGCGCGCATCATCAAACGGCTGTTCCGGGTCATAATCATACACCCCGTAAAGCCCGAATCCGCTGCGCACCACCCGACTCTCGCGTTTCAGAGAATAATACTTCTGCCATACCTGCTGGCCACGTTCCATTATTTATCACACTCCTTTATAAAAGTACTCGCCCCCTCTATTATATCACATCTTGACGAAAAAAGCAATAAGCACTATACTGAAGACATTAGTTTTCACTACGCAGCTTAGTTTAGGAGGTGACCCAAATGAAATGCACGATCGTTATTTACCTGGTGAACGACAGTGAACGCATTGACGCCGTCAGCCTCGCTCAATCCGAGCATGCCCAACTCACCGAGCACGGCCGCGAACTCACCATCCGTTTCCAGGATGCCCCGCCCGAAGAAGTCCACGCTGCCATCGCGCGCGCCGAACACTTCACCCACCATTCCATTGACTGCCACGCCTAAGCCCCAGCAAACCCCCGCCCCGCGGGGGTTATTGCCTGCCAAATATGAAAAGCCCTAACTCCTAGCGACGCTGGTATAATTCAAAGCCATTCGCAGCCTCTACTAACTTGTAGTGTTCCGCAATCAGCGGCGCAATCGTCGTCCGCTCCCCCTCGCCCTGCACCAGCAAACAGCTCGGGCTGCGCTCAGCGAATTCTGCTTCTATCGCCTCCGCCACAGTGTCGGCGAAACCTGCATGCCAATCCTGAATAATAAAATACTTACTATAAACCGGCAAATCATAGCGTAAATAGATTGACTTCGCCTGATTATCAGCATAGGCTGTGAAACTCTCGCAACTTAGAGCCGCCTCGCCTACTACATACTCCTCCATCAACCCTTCATAACCAATCGGCAGCTCGCCGCCTCCCGCTCGTCGTATCGCCCAAAACATGTCAGCTCGGGTGTTCAGATAGCCAACTATCTGGTCATAAGTAGCATTCAGTAATAAAGCGCCACCCGCCAGCAATACCAACGCCGTGCTCGTCAGTTCTCGGCGCAAAGCTGCACCGCGCGCCGTCCGATCTGCCGCCGCCAGCAGCCAAATCTCGTTCAAGAATAAAACAATCTGAATCGCCATCGGCTGAGCGTATTGAACAAAAGCCTGCGTGAAGAGGAAAATATACACTTCGATCAGCCAAGTCAATAACAAAGCTCCGGCATAAACCTTTTGATCACGCCGCCAAGCAAAGAGCGCCGTCAATGGCAGCAGCAAGCACGGTAAATAACAGGTCAGCATCCATATCGCCTTCGCCCCCGTCGTCGTGCTTAGCCAAGAACCGACACCGCCCGCATACTGAAAATTAAAGGTCAACATTGCATAAAACATTTCGCCCAGCGCGCCCTGAATGGCAAAATAAATCATCAGCGGCACCGCTACTAGTGCCATCCCTCCGAGCCCCATCAACAGATTCCGACCTAGATTCCGCCACTCCTTGCGTTGGCCCAGCACAATGGCGACCATCAGAATACCCGCCGCGATGGGCACGGCGTTGGTCACTTGTGAGAACAAACACCAACCCAGCGTCGCCCCATAGAGCAAGGCGTATTTCGGCGCATGCTGCTGAGACTTTCCTATCAAAAACCGTACGATATAATACATTGACGACATCAGCCACGGTAGGCAATACTCCTGCACGCTGTTGCCTTCCACGTAGACGTACGACAATGCAATCAGCAGTGCCACCGCCAACGCCCCGCCCCAAATCCGCCGCGGCGTCACTAACTGCGCGAACTTAAACGCATACCATAAAACTACTGCTAGAGAAAGAATTTGCAGGATCACAATCCCATAGCGAGCACCCCCCCCCCAGAGCAAATCCCAGCGCATCCATCAAAAAAATCATCGGTCCCTTGTGATCAAAAGTGTCACGATAGGGAACGGAGCCATCCAGCCACGCCTTGCCGATCGTCTGGAACTGCAGCGAATCACCTCCAGCATTTTCACCGTAAGCGTAGTAGCCGGCATAAAGCGGTGAAGTGCTGGTTGAAGCAATCAAGACAAAGCCCGTCGCCGCCAGCAAACAAAAAAGACCGCACAAGATGCTGTCCTTCTTTTTTAAGATCAAGCTTTTCCAATTTTTTAGCATAGACTAAGGGACCCTAGACGATAAAATGTATAAATCCTTGACAATCTGCCAAGAATATGGTGGAGTATATGAGACTCGAACTCATGACCTCTTCAATGCCATTGAAGCGCTCTAGCCAACTGAGCTAATACCCCAATACGAGTATTATATCACACCCCCGCCCAAACCGCAATAACTAAACCGCCTACCATCACTATTTACTCCACCCCCAACATTATGTTAAGATTAAAATAATGAAAAAACTCCAGCATTTTTGGCAACGCCACTATCCTGTCATCATTATTCTCGCCTGCTCCGTATTATTCCTGCTCCCATTTTGGATCCACCGCGCCTACATCAACGGCCATGACACCAACTATCACCTCGCCAACATCCTCGGGCTCAGCAACGTCAATCCCCTAGAGATGTTCAACGCCAAGCTGATTGACTTCATCGGCAGCGATATGGGCTACCCTTCCGGCATCTTCTATCCTCAACTCTCCCACATTATCCCTGCTACACTCTACCAGCTTATCGCCGGCTTTGGTCTTTCGGTTTTCATTGCCTGTCGTCTCGCCCACCTCCTCATTCTCGCCAGCTCCGGTCTGCTGATTAATCGGCTCGGTCGCCTCCTAAAACTCAGCCGTAATCCCTCGCTGCTCGTCGCCATTCTCTATATGGGCAGCACCTACCACCTTTCCGACATCCTAATTCGCGATGCCACCGCCGAGGCCTTGGTTTTCCTCTTTATTCCTCTGGTTGCCATTTCGTTGTATTATTTACATCACCAACAATACCGGCGATTTTTGCCCTACTTTATCATCGGGACCGCCGGCCTGATTTTAAGCCATCTCGTTATGACAATCTATATCGGTATTTTCTTTACTCTCTATCTCGCCCTCAACTTCCGCTCCTTTATCACCCCCCCCCACAAGCTACTTATGCTGCTCCTGGGTGGCGGACTTACTCTACTTATCACCGCCTTCTTCTGGTTACCGCTTCTTGAAGCGCTCCAGTTTACTAGCTACACCGCCTTCACCGACGCCTTCATGTATTCCGGCAGTGATTATCTCCAACCCATCTCTATATACTCACTCTTTGACCTCAATACTAATTTCAACTCCATTATTTGGGCCGTCAACCTTGCCGCGCTTGCTCTAATTATTTATATCTTAGTCGCTAACCGCACCGCTCGCCGCAACCACCTGTTAGTCTCGCTCGCCATTTTGTCCGTCCTCGCCATCGCCCTGATGACGCTTTTCTCTTTCCGCCATCTCCCCGCGCCCTTCCAAATGATCCAATTCCAATGGCGCCTCAATACTATTCTCAGCTTCACCTTGCCGCTCGCTACCGGTCTAGCTTTTACTTATGCCCGTCCCAACACTCGTCCGCTCTGGACAACCATAATCCTACTCTGCACTCTTATTGGCGCCGCCGCTGTCTGGCAAAACACCTATATCAGCACCAATCTCACTTCAGATAGTATCCGCAATTTTACCGTCTACTGGGCCGACTACCTACCCACCAAATCCCGCCAAAGCCTAGATTATTTGGCATCACGCAACTCTCAATCCACCGTCATTCTTCAAGGTGACGCCACCATCCTCTATCAAGCCTCCGGCTTTCCGAATTATCAAGTTGACATCCACGGCGTTGACGGCAGCATTGTGGTAGAACTGCCGCGCTACTATGCTCCCGGCTACACCATCACTGCCTCCGCACCCGATGGCGCAACCACTACCCTTAACTACCAAGAAAGCCCCTACGGCCTCGTTACTGTCACTGTCACGCAAGATTGTAGCCTCACCGCAACCTATACCGGCACTTCGCTCCAAACCATCGGCATTGTTATCTCTGCCGTCACCACAGGCGCAACCGCCATCGGCCTTGGTGTTGCTGCTCTCAAGACCCGTCGCGTCCGCCGCTAGGTATGTTAAAATAAACCTATGCACATCCGCGTCAAAGTCACCATCCCCGTCACCGGACCTGGCTCCGTAGCCGAACCAATCCCGGTTCATTTTTGTCCGCACGCCCCAGAAACTTCACCCACGCCCAAAACTCAACCAAAGCCCGACGTCAAGTCACAACCAGCACTTAGCCCTCAGCCAAAAACCGACACCAAGCTCCCGCCCAAATCAAAATCCCGACCGAAACCCCAGCCAAAGCCCAAATCCCAACCCAAACCCCGTTCCCGCCGCCGCCTCACTCCCGAGCGCCTACTGATTATCTTTTCTGGTGTCGCCCTGGTCGCCTGCCTCGCCGTCGGCGCCGGTTACCTGATAGATTCCTGGCGCCAGCACGCTGCCCACCAAGATCTCACCGCCACCGTCATCACCCCTGCCGCTGGCAACTCCGACCCCTCCGCCGCTAAAACCATTGACTTCGCCGCCCTGCTCTCCACTAACCCCGACACCGTCGCCTGGATTGAAATCCCTGGCACCAACATCAATTATCCCGTTGTCCAAACCACCAACAACGAAACCTACCTCTCCCGCACCTTTGACGGCGGCACCTCCATCTCCGGCACCATCTTCTTGGACGCCGCCAACGCCGCCGACTTCACCAATATCAACTCCATCCTCTACGGCCACCATCGCTACGACCGCACCATGTTCGCCGACCTGGATCTAATCTATAATGGCTCACTTGCTGCCGACACTCCCGTTTATCTCTACCTCCACGATGGCTCTCGCGCCACCTACCGAGTTTTCTCCGCCTACATCACCGAAAATGACCCCGTCTCCATTGATCCTGCCACCAGCGACTTTGCCACCTTCGCCACCACCATGCTCGCCCGCAGCGAACGCGATTTCGGTCTTGACCCGCTCGCCGTCTCGCCCCAGTTCACCTCCGCCGACGCCTCGCCCGCACCCACCAACCACGAAGAAACCCCCTCGCCCCGCGTCCTCACCCTCTCCACCTGCGTCGCCAATGACCATCCCCGCTATCTCATCCACGCCGTCCTTACCGAACTCCAACTTCCGCCCGCCGACTAGACCCGTCCGCCAGCGGCTAGCCAATCACACCGCCCCAACTTGCCTAATCCCGCCAAGTTTTTTATAATATCTCTATGACTATCGCAAACTCAACCAAGCCCCATACCCAACCTACCATCCTCACCGGCCTCCGCGTCAACAGCGAAATGACGCTTGGCAACTTCCTCGGCGCCCTCCTGCCCATGGTTCGCCTCGCCAACGCCCACAGTGACCAGTATCACGTCAACATCTTCGTTCCCGACCTCCATTCCATTATCTCTGAAATTGATGGCAACCTCCAGCAGAACCTCCTAAAGTCCCTCAAATACTTCCTCGCCGCCGGTCTCAACCTCAACCCCAACATCCACTTCTACCGCCAATCGCGCGTCCCTGCCCATTCCGAGCTCTGCTGGATTCTGAACTGCGTCGCCACCATGGGCGAACTTAACCGTATGACCCAGTATAAGGACAAAAGCGAAGGCAAAGACAGCGTCAACGTCGGGATTTTTGACTATCCCGTGCTGATGGCGGCCGATATTCTCCTCTATGACGCCGAGTTCGTCCCGGTCGGCGAAGACCAATTCCAGCACCTTGAGTTGGCTCGCCGCCTAGCTCAGCGCTTCAACCATCGTTTCGGCGACCTCTTCACCCTGCCCGCCGAACCCAAAGACCAGGCGAAGTTTATGAACGTGGACCACGGCATCCGCATCCGTGACCTCCAAAACCCCGAAAAGAAAATGAGCAAGTCCACCGCCTCCGCAAACAGCAAAATTATGCTCTCTGACGACCCCAAAGCCGCCGCCAAGAAAATTATGTCCGCCACCACCGATTCGCTCGGCAAAATCCAATACGATATGTTCAACCAGCCCGGTATCAGCAATCTCCTGCAAATTGAGGCCCTTGTCAACGACCAGCCGCTCCAAGACGTCATCTCCACCTGGGCAGGCGAAACCCACTACGGCGACCTCAAGCAGAAAGTCGCCGCCAGTGTCAGCACCTTCCTAGACGACTTCCAGCGCAAACTCGCCACCATTTCCGATGCCGAAATCCTTGACCTGCTCACCACCGGCGAAACCTATGCCAACGCCATCGCTAACCGCAAACTCGCCGCCGTTCAAACCGCGTTCGGGTTGCGCTAATGCTATTTCGGAGGCTCGTCCAATGATTATCACCGGCAAAAAGTTCAGCAAACCCGCCCTCTCCCGCGTCATCAACGGCGACACTCAGCTTGCGACACCCGACGCCGCCCCGACAAAAGTCCGCCTAGACCATCTCCTGGTCCAGCAACATCCCGAATATAACCGCTCCAGCCTCCAAACCTTCATCAAATCCGGCTTCGTCACCGTGGACGGCCAAGTCGTCACCAAACCCAACGCCAAAATCCAAGAAGGCGCCAAGCTCATCCTCACCCTACCACTCGGCGCCGCCACGCCAGAGCGTCCGCCCGTCCTCTACGAAGATGACCACGTCCTCGTCCTCAATAAACCCGCCGGCCTGCTCTCCATGGCTAAAGGTGAGTATTGTCCTGAGCCTACGCTAGAAGATTTTGGGCTACTAGTCCACCGCCTTGACCGCGATACCTCCGGTGTCGTCATTCTCGCCAAAGACCCTGACACCCAAAAATACCTCCGCCGCCAATTCCAAAACCGCCAAACCCACAAAACCTACTACGCCGTCACCGTCGGTCATCCCAAACTCCCCGCCGCCCTCATTGACCTGCCCATCGCCCGCAACCTGAAGCGCCCCACCACCTTCCAAGTTGACCAAAATGGCAAGCCCTCCCAAACCGCCTATCGCGTCGTCGCCCATACCGACCAATATAGCCTGCTAGAGCTAAAACCCACCACCGGCCGCACCCACCAACTCCGGGTCCACCTCAAATATCTCGGCACTCCCATTCTCGGCGACCCCGTTTATGGCACACCACTTAAAGACCCTGCTCGCCGACTCTACCTCCACGCTTACAGCCTAGAAATCACCATCCCCGGCCCCACCGGCGGGGAACGACGTACTTTCACCGCCCCCCTACCGCCCGCCTTCACGGAGCTGTTCCCAGACTATGTTCTTTGAGCAGCTTTCCGAGCTTCCTCAGATTGCCACCCGCACTAGTTGTGCGGTCTTTGCCGTCCCGCCCGACACTCCCTTAGACCTCCCTTTTCCAATCTATCTCCACCCCGACCAAACCAAGACCAAAACCCCTGTCATCACCATTGAAGCCTTGCGCAATTTTCTCGCGCTCACCCAAAATCGCGAAACCAGCGAACGCTTCTTCGTGATTGCCCCCGCCGACGCGCTCAATCTCGCCGCCCAAAACGCTTTTCTTAAAACTCTTGAAGAGCCCCGCCCCCACTGCCACTTTATCTTACTCACCGAGTCCCCCTCCGCCCTCCTGCCCACCATCCTCTCCCGCGTCCAAGTTTTTTATCCCCGCCGTCACCCTGACCTCACCAGCGCCCCTGTCGCCAGCGCCAAAACCCTCGCCACCGCCAAAAAACTGCTCACCGCTTCCGCCCGCGACCTACCCAGCCTCGCCACCGAACTCGCCAAAGCCAAAAACGCCCGCGAAACTGCCCTGGAAGTCGTCGCAACCACCATTGAACTGCTCTACAAATCCTATTTTAAGACTAAGAACCCCAAGTTCCTCGCCAAACTCCCCGCTTTCCTCACCCTCTACGACAACCTCCAAGCTGGCGGTCACGTCAAACTCCACCTCGTCGCC
>CAMMXR010000037.1 GCA_946500965.1 uncultured Candidatus Saccharibacteria bacterium
TGGGAGGAGATTGATGATGTGGGGGGGTGGGGGGGGGTTGGTGGGGTGCGGGGCTGACTGGGGTGTCAGGGTGAGAATGAGCGGGTTGAGGCATAACGGGCTAGCGGGCGGAACGGGGGCGCTTCCCTTCTATGAACAGCTTGCGGGTGATGAAGTTGAAAATCATGGTGATGAAGGTGGAGATGATCTTGGCGAGCATGCTGTCCCAGGTGAATTGGTCAATCATCACGAAGAGTAGGATTTCGGTGAGGCCGAGGGCGATAAGGTTAAGGATGACGAACTCCACGAAGAGGCGGCGGCGGGTTTTCTCGCGGGTGGGGTGGAAGACCCAGGACATGCTGGCGAAGTAGCTGTAGGTGGTGGAGGCGGTGAAGGAGAAGATGTTGGCGATGAGGGGGTTAATGTGGAAGAACTCGTCCAAGATGAAGTAGAGGACCCAGTCAATGGCGGTGTTGATGACGCCGACGATGACGAACTTGGCGAGCTGCTGGAGGATGGCGGCGTGGGCTTCAAGATGGAGCAGGCGGCAGCCCCAGAGGACGAGGCGATCAACCCAGTCGGAGTGGGAAGGGGTAGGGCGATGCGGGGATTGGGTGCGGGACGAGCCGGAGGGGGTAGGCTTGGCGGGGCGGGAAGGTTGAGCGATTTTCGGATTGGACATAAGCTCATTATAGCACAGGGTGCGGTGTCGGAGTAGCGGGGTTGTTCGGAGCGGGCTGATCGGTGGAGCCGAAGCCTCCTTGGCGCGCGCCGGTGGCCTGGTCATCATCAGTAAGCAAGAACTTCTGAAAGATGACCTGGGCGATACGGTCGCCTTTTTTGATTTGCAAATCGTGGTCAGAAACGTTAAAAACCAATACGCCGAAGTGGCCGTCGTTGGTGGGATTACCATAATAATCAGCGTCAATCACGCCCACGCCATTGGCCAGCACCAGACCCTTCCCAGCGCCAGAGCTGCGATTGAACACAAAGTAGCACTCGTCGGGCTGGCAGCAGGCTTTGAGGCCGGTGGGGATCAGGGTGGGAGCGATGCCGGGGCGGAAACACGGAACCAACACATCGGCGCCCGCCTCAATATCATAGCCAGCGGCGTGGGCGGTGCTGCGGCGAGGCAGCCGAATATCGCGGTCTTCCCAGCCCTTAGCAATCTCAAATCCGCGCAGTTTCATATTCCCATTATACCACAAGCGCGACGCTTAGTTATCCGCGAACTGCGAGTTGTAAAGCTCGGCGTAGAAACCGTTTTGCCGTAAGAGCTGGTCGTGGGTGCCTTGTTCCACGATGTTGCCGTCACGCATCACCAAAATCAGGTCAGAGTTGCGGATGGTGGAGAGGCGGTGCGCAATCACGAACGAGGTGCGGCCGGCCGTGAGCTTGGTGAAGGCGTCTTGAATCAGTTGCTCGGTGCGAGTGTCTACGTTAGAGGTGGCCTCGTCTAAAATCATCATCGGCGGGTTGGCAACCATAGCGCGGGCGATGGTAAGCAATTGTTTCTCGCCAGCGGAAATGTTGTCGGAGTCCTCAGAAATCTGTGTGTCGTAACCGTGCGAGAGCGACTCAATGAAATGGTGAATACTGCTGGCCTTGGTGGCGGCGACGATGTCGGCGTGGGTGGCGTTAGTATTGCCGTAGGCGAGATTTTCCTCAATGGTGCCAGAGAAAAGCCAGGTGTCCTGAAGCACCATACCGAAGAGTTTGCGAACGTCAGCACGGCGCATTTCGCGGGTGGGGACGCCGTCAATGGTGATGTAGCCGCTGCTTGGATCGTAGAAGCGCATTAAGAGGTTGATCAGCGTGGTCTTGCCGGCGCCGGTGGGACCGACGATGGCGACCTGCATACCGGGTTCAATTTTGACGGAGAAATGCTTGATGATTGGGCGCTCAGGGTGGTAGGAGAAGTTGACGTCATGGAACTCAACGGCGCCTTTGACGTCGCGGACCACCTGGGCAGGTTCAGGATCGGGAGCTTCTTCGGGTTCGTCCAGGAAGGTGAAGACGCGTTCGGCGGCGGCCACGGCCTGCTGGATGCTGGCGGTGATTTGGGAGATACTGGAGAGCGGGCGGTTGAACTGGCTGACGTATTGGATGAAGGCCTGGACGCTGCCGATGCCGAGAATGCCGGCGATGGCTTGCTGGCCGCCAATCACACAGATGGCGACGTAGCTCAAGTTGGTGCAGACGTGGACAATCGGGAAGGCGATGGAGGAATAGAACTGGGCTTTCCAGGAACTTTCGTAGAGGCGTTGGTTGCTGTGGGCGAAATCCGCAAAGGCCAGGTCTTCATGCGAGTTGGCCTTGATGATGGATTGACCGGCGTAATCTTCTTCAATGGTGTTATTGAGGGTGCCGAGCGTAACCTGCTGATTGCGGAAATACTTTTGGGCGAGCTTGGCGAAGCGGCTGACTAGGAGCAAGGAGACCGGCACCACGATGAGGGCGACGACTGAGAGCGAGACCGAAATCGTCAGCATCATAATCAGAATCCCAACCACCATGGTGATAGAGGTGATGATCTGGGTAAGGACGGTGGCGAGGGTGTTGGCGATGATGCCGATGTCGTTGCTCATGCGCGAGAGGGTGTCGCCGAACTGGTGCTGGTCAAAGTAAGAAATCGGCAGGCGGGCGATTTTCTCAATGATGAGGCTGCGGAGACGGCGGGTGTAACGGGCGGTGACAAGGGTGAGGATCAGACCTTCAATATAGCTGAGAGCCGCGGAGGCGGCGTAGAGAATAATCAGGGTGACGGCGATGGAACCGATGGTATCCCAGTCAATCGCACCGGCGGATTGGTAGCTGGTGACAGCGGTGGTGGTCATTTCGCCGAGCAGTTTAGGGCCAAACAGCGAGCAGATGGCGGCACCGGCAGCTACGACCACCGCGAGCAGTACACCCCAACGCCAATGTTCCAGCGAATGAACGAAGCGCTTGACGGTCGGACCAAAGTTCTTAGCCTTATCGGCGGCGATAGTGGTTTTAGGCATGGCGCTCCTTTCGGTTAGATTGGGTGGATTTTGAGCTGGGCCGCTTGGTGCGGCGTAGGCTGGACTGGGCTGGCTCCGGTTTATTGGTGGGCTGGGCTTGCTTCAGTTCAGCTTCAAACTCGGCTTCAGAGAGCTGCGAGCGGGCAATTTCGCGATAAACTTTACAGCTCTGGAGCAGCTCGTGGTGCGTACCCTTGCCGACGACCTTGCCTTGGTTGAGGACGACGATTTGTTCGGCGTCTTTGATGGTACTGATGCGCTGAGCGACAATCAGGGTGACAGCGTGCTTAGTGACTGGCTTGAGAGCGTGGCGCAGCTTGGCGTCGGTTTTCATATCCAGCGCCGAGAAAGAATCGTCAAAGATGTAAATCTGGGGGTCTTTGGCGATGGCGCGGGCGATGGAGAGGCGCTGTTTCTGCCCACCGGAGACGTTAGAGCCGCCCTGGGCGATGTGCGAGTCGTATTGGTGCTCTAGTTTCATAATGAACTCTTCGGATTGAGAGACCTTGGCAGCCAGGCGCATGCGTTCAGCACCAGCATCGGGGGCACCGAAGAGGATGTTGCTGCGCACGGTGCCAGAGAAGAGTACTCCGCGCTGCGGCACGTAGCCAATCCGACGCATCAGATCATCCTGGGCGTAATCTTTGATGTTGAGGCCGTTGATTTTGATCTCGCCGCTGGTAGCTTCGTAGAAGCGAGGCACGAGGTTGATGAGGGTGGATTTACCAGAGCCAGTGGAGCCGATGAAAGCGGTGGTTTGGCCGGCGGGAGCGATGAAGGAAACGTCGTGGAGGACCTTTTCCTCGGCACCGTCATAAGCGAAATCAACGTGCGAGAACTCCACCGAGGCCACCTCGCTGGGCTGACCCTTGGTCTGCTGACGCCAATGAATCTTGGGACGAGTGTGGAGGACTTCGTTGATACGACCGGCGGAGACGTTGGCGCGCGGCAGCATCACAAAGAGCATAGTGAGGAAGAGGAAGGACATCACGACCTGGATGGCGTATTGCATAAAGGCCATCATATTGCCGAGGTAGGCGAAGTCAGTGGTGATGAGAGAGATCCCAATATAGATACAGAGCAGGGTGGTGCCGTTAAAGACCAGGCTGATCAGCGGGTCCTGGACCGACAGAATTACGTTTACGATGACATCCAGGCGGGCAAAATTGCGGTTGGTTTTTTCAAACTTGCGCTGTTCCAGAGCTTCGTTATTGAAGGCGCGGATGACACGGAGACCGGTGAGATTCTCGCGAGTGAGCATGGTGATGCGGTCAAGCAGCTTCTGGAGCACCTTGAACTTGGGCATCACAATCGCCATCACCAGAATCGTAAGGAAGAGGATGGCGCCAACGGCGATAGCGATAATCCAGGTCATACTGGGCGCGGTGACGACGGCTTGGATGATGGCAATCACGCAGGTCATCGGGGCGCGCAGAGCCATGGATAGACACATAATAATTGTCTGCTGAACCTGGGAGATGTCGTTGGTGGTGCGGGTGATGAGCGAGGCGGTAGAGAAGTCGCTGATGTCGGAGATGCTGAAGCTGAGGACCTGGCGGAAGAAATCGGCGCGGACGTCACGGGCGAAGGCGCTGCCGATGCGAGCAGAGAGCAGGCCTGAGAGGAAGGCGCCAACCGCCGTGAGTAAGGCGAAGCCGACCATAATAAAGCCGGTGTGCCAGACGAAATCCAGGTCGCCGGCTACGATACCATCGTTGACGATGTCGGCCATGAGTGCCGGCAATTGGAGCGAAGCCCAGACCTGCACGGCCACCGATGCGAGCAAGATAATCACCTGCCACCAGTAGGGTTTGAGATATTTTGCGAGTTTAAACATCAGTTTATAATAACGCGCGCGAGCGAAATTGTCAAAACTTTAAGCGGAAAATGCGATATGGGCGACGGCGCTAGAGTTTGGGGTAGAAGGCTGGGGAGGTGTTAGAGCTTGAGGCGGAAAATTGTGGTGCGGTCGGACGTGACCGAAAGCTGCCAATGGTTGCGTTCGGCCAGCGACTGAGCAATGGCCAGCCCCAGACCGACACCATCGCGGCTCTTGTCGCGCTGATAAAACCGCTCAAAAAGATGCGGCAGGTCCGCCGCCGGGATGGTGGCGCCGTCATTTTCCACGCTGAGGGTCTGGTCGGCGTAGCGCAGCCAAATCCGACGGCGACTGTATTTTATGGCGTTGTCGAGTAGAATCGTGAGCAGCTGCGTGAAGTCAGCCTTAGCAGCGGTAATTTCCAGATCTGGCAGATCCTGGCGGAGGATTTTGGTTTGGAGCCGCGGCGCAAAGGGCGCCACCACCTGCTCCACGGTAGGCCGGAGCGCAAAAGTTTCGGGCTGTGGTGCCGGGACGCTATCAATCCTGGTTAAGGTGAGGAGGTCTTGGTTGAGCGCGGCGAGGGCGCGAGTTTCGGTGCGCACGTTGTCAATCCAGCGGTTATCCTGAATGTCGGCCGCCTCAAGATTGGCTTCAATTGCGGCGAGCGGGGTTTTAATCTCGTGGCTGGCGTTGGCGATGAAGGTGCGCTGGGAATCATAGGCCTGTTTGACCGGGCGAATCGCCTCTTGGGTCCAAACGTAGGAAAAAATCGCCACGGCGGCTTCCATCAGAATGCCAGTGACGACGAGCGTAGTGAGCAGCGAGCGTAGGCTGGCTTCGCGCTCCAAACGCATGCGTTCGTCCAGGGTCTGGAGGAAGCTGCTGGGGTAGAACTCGGCGGTATTCGTGAGGCGGGCGCGCTCGGCGGTGGCGTTGCTGACCACCATATAAATCGCCGTGAAGGAAATTACGATAATGACGGTAGAAACGAAGAGGTTGAAGGCAACCAGATGATTACGCAGGCGTCGGAACATGGCGGCTCCCGGTGAGATCTGCGGTGAACGGGGCAAGACTAGTCAGCGGCGGCATCTTGCTCCCAGATGAGTTTGTAGCCGAGGCCGCGGACGGCGCGGATTTGGACGGCTGAGCCGGCGGCGCGGAGTTTCTTGCGTAGATAGCTGATATAGACTTCAACGTAATTGTCAGGCGCGGGCGTCTCGCTGCCCCAGACATAGGCGAGCAGGTGGGCTTTGGATTGGGTTTGGTCGGGGTGGCGGAGGAAGTGTTCCAGGAGCTCGGCTTCCTTAGCGGTGAGAGTGACACCGTTCACAGTGCGATTGTCGGCGTCATAACAGAGGTCGGCGAAAGTGAGCAAACGCTCGGCCTGAAGGGGCGGGCGGCGACAGAGCGCCTTGATGCGAGCAATCAGCTCGGCGGTTTTGAAAGGCTTGGCGAGATAGTCATCGGCGCCGGCTTCTAGAGCCTTGACCTTGTCGTCCACCTGCGAGAGAGCCGAGAGCATAATCACCGGGGTGGTGTTTCCCTGCTCGCGGAGAGCGCGGAGGATTTCCAGGCCGGAAACTTCGGGCAGCATGATGTCCAACACCAGACAGTCGTAGGTGCCGTGGAGCGCCCAGTCAAGACCCTCGCTGCCACTGGTGGTGTGGTCAACCGCGATGTCGGCTTTCTTGAGCAGGTAAGTGACGGCCTCAGCGAGGCGGATTTCGTCTTCAACATAAAGGATTCGCATGCCCTTATCATAACATGCGAAGCTGAAGACTGGCTGAAAATATAGGCCCCTCGGAGAGGGGCCTGGGTGCCGCCTGGAGCGGCCTCATGGGGGTGCGTTAGAACGGGGCGCCGTGGCGCCAAGCGAGCTGACGCGCGAGATATTCGCGCAGATGGCGTGTGGCCAACAGATAGAGCAGACTCTCCACCAGCATCCCGGCAAGATAGGCGTAAACCGTATGCAGCGCAAGCTCGGTCCAGCTCATCCGGCCGGCAAAGGCGATGATGTTGAACACCACGATGTCCACCGCGTGAGCGACCGCGGATGAGCCGAGGAAGCGCAGCAGCGGGCGATGCTCGCCGAACCGCTGGCGGATGCGCTCAAAGACACGGTTGTTGGTGAGCTGGCTGGCGACGAAGCCAGCAGTGCTGCCGAGAAAAACCACGCCGGAGAGGCCGAGAACCTGATGGAAGTTGAGGTTTGCGATGCCTGGGGCGGCCGGCAAGAGGTCGGCTAACAAAAGCGCCACGAAGGCGACGAGGTTAAGAGCACCGCAGCGCCAGGCCAGACGGTTGGCGGGACGCGGGCCATAAATCTCAATCATGAGGTCGCCGACCACGTAGGTCAGGGGGTAGATGATGAGTCCGGCGTCAAAGGTGACGAGCAACGGGCCGAGCGAAAACCCCCAGATTTTGGCGGCCAGGACATTGGACAGAATCATCAGTGCGCCCTGAATGGCGGCAAAATCGGTGAGCAGGGTTTGGGCCTTGGCGGGTGGGGTTGGGGCTTGAGCCCTGGTGGGTGAACTTGGTTTGGACAAAATAAAGCACCTCCTGTTAATGTACGTATCTCTTTTCATTGTAGCACACTTTGTTGATTTTGTCAATAGGAAGGGATATGCTACAATATAACTATGAAGTTTCGGGTTGAGAAAATGCTCCAGAATGGCCTGGGGCGGGTCGGAGAGATTGAGACGGCGCACGGAGTGATTAAGACGCCGGCGTTTATGGCGGTGGGGACGCAGGGATACGTGCGGTTTTTGTCGGCGGCGGACCTGCGGTCGGTGGGGGCGCAGGCGATGCTCTCAAACGGGTTTCATTTGCGGCGGCAGGCAGAGGCGATTGCGGCGGCGGGGGGTCTGGCGGCCTGGCGAGCAGAAGCGCGGAGTGACGGTCAGGAGGCGGCGGCTTGGGGTGGTCCGACCTTGACGGATTCGGGCGGCTTCCAGGTGATGTCGCTGGGGTCGGGGCTAGGCAAGGTGGTGTCAATGGAAAAGGAGCGGCGGGTGACGAATACAGCGCACCAGGAGCGGTTGGCACACGTGACCGAGGACGGGGTGGATTTCGTGGATCCGTTTGATGGACAACCGGAGCGGATTGGGCCGGAGGAGTCAATGCGGATTCAGTGTGCGATTGGGGCGGATATTCATATGGCGTTTGATGAGTTGACTTCGCTGGCGGACAGTTATGAATATAACGTGGAGGCGCTGGAGCGGACGGAGCGCTGGGCGGAGCGAAGTCTGCGCGAGCATTTGCGACTCAGGGACCGGCTGGACTACCGGCAGAATCTCTACGGAGTGCTGCAAGGCGGGCGCTGGGAGGATTTGCGGCGAGCAACGGCGCGGCGGCTGGGGGCGGACCCTGCCCTGCCGGAGGGACCGCGGCAAACT
>CAMMXR010000038.1 GCA_946500965.1 uncultured Candidatus Saccharibacteria bacterium
ACTCCACCACCAAATCCCACTCCGCCGCAAAATCCCCCTCTGCCGTCAAATCCCACGCCACCGCAAAACCCCACTCTACCCCCGAATCCCACTCCACCACCAAACCCCACCCTAACCCCACTAAGGAGCAATCTGCATGAAACCAGTCTTCAACCCCGACCAACACCAAGCCGCCTGGCGGAAAATCCTCCGGCGTTTTCCCGAGGCCAATTTTCTTCAGTCGCCAAACTGGGGCGAAATGAACCGTCTCATCGGCTACCGCCCCATTATTCTCCAGCCCGAGCCGCACACCTGGTGTCTCGCCATCGTTAAGTCCGCCAAGCGCGGCCGCTATCTAGAAGTTCCTGGCGGTCCGCTGTTGGACTGGCAAAACTCCGCCGAGGTCCAGCGCATGTTTGCCGCCCTCAAAACCTTCGCCCGCGAAACCCACTGTGTGTTCATCCGCCTCCGCCCCCAGCTGCTCAAAACCGACCAGCATCTCGCCCTGCTCGCCAGCCTCAATCTTCGCCGCGCCCCCATGCACCTCCACGCCGAGCACACCGTGATGCTTGACCTCACAAAGTCCGAAGCTGACCTGATGAAAAACCTCCGCCGCCAGACCCGCTACGAAGTGCGCCGCGCCGCCAAACTCGGTCTCACCGTAGACTGGAGCAACAGCGAAGCGATTTTCCGCGAGTTTGAGCGCGTCCAATCCGACACCGCCGCCCGACAGCATTTCGTTCCGCCCAGCCTCCGCACCCTCTTGGCCGAGCGCCTCGCCTTCGGTGACCAGGCTCGCCTCTACGTCGCCCGCACCGCCGACGCCCAACCGGTTGCTTATGGCCTCATTCTTATGGCTGGTGACGAAGCTGAATACTTTGAGGCAGCCTCCACCGACCTCAACCGCAAGCTCCCCGGCTCCTACGCCCTCCAATGGCAGGTGATTCGCGACCTGAAAGCGCTCGGTCTGAAGCGCTACAACCTCTGGGGTATCGCTCCGCCCGGCGCCAAACACCACCGCTACGCCGGCGTCACCACCTTCAAAACCGGCTTCGGCGGCGACCTCGTCGAATACGTCCCCGCCCACGATCTCGTCTTGAAACCCGGCCGCTATCTCATTGATCTCGCCGTTGAAACTATTCGTAAAAAAAGGAGGCACTTATGAAAATCATCACCGCAACCGACCGCACCGCTTGGGATCAGTTCGTTACCTCCCATCCCGAAGCCAACTTTCTCCAATCGTGGGATTTTTACGAGTTTCACCACCGCCGCGGCAAAACCATCGTTCGCCGCATCGCCGTGGACGACAAGGGGCGAATCCATGCTGCCTACGCTGGTGTGGTAGAAACCGCTCGGCGCGGTCGGCATCTCGCCATCGCCGGCGGTCCGATTCTGGACTGGACCGACCGTCCGCTGGTTGACCAAGTCTTCCAAGATTTCCGCACCGAAGGTCAGAAACATCACTGCGTCTTCGTGCGGGTGCGTCCGCAGCTGGAGCGGTCCCCGCTCAGTCTTGAACTGATGCGCAGTCTCGGCCTCCGACCCGCCCCGATGTATCTTTCGGTTGAATTTGCCGGTGTGCTTGACCTCACCAAATCCGAGGATGAAATCCTCCAGGGTATGCGCCAGCGCCTCCGCCGCGCTCTGCGCAAAGCCGCCAAGAATGACATTCAGGTAGAGAAGTCCACCAACCCCGCTGACATTCATGAGTTTTATGAGATTGAACTCCAGACCGCCGGCCGTCATCATTTCATTGCCTTTTCCGAGGACTTCCTCACCAAGCAATTCGCCGCCTTCGCCGAGCATAACGAAGCCGTCCTCTATACCGCCAAATACCAGGGGCAAACTCTCGCCCAAAACTTCATGATTTTCTACGGCAACGAGGCTTCCTATCACTACGGCGTCTCGTCCGAACTCGGCACCAAGCTTTCCGGCGCGCCTCTGCTCCATCTGGAGGCGATGCGCGACGCCCGCAAACGGGGAATTAAGCGCTACAACCTCTGGGGCATCGTTGGCGAAGACGAAACCGACCACCGTTTCTACGGCGTTTCCTGCTTCAAGCGCGGCTTCGGCGTTGACGAGCTCCACTACACCCCGGCCCACGACCTGATTCTCCGCCCCGTCCCCTATCAACTCACCCGCCTGATTGAAACCACTCGCCGCCACCATCGTCATGTTTAATTTTTCCGCACCATGTGCTATAATCAAACCAAATTAGGAGGTATTTTATGACAACTATCAAGCGTAAATATATTGACAGCCACTGGCTAGTATTCATCTTCCAAGGCACCATTGCCCTGTTGTTTGGTTGTCTGACCCTGTTTACCTCCAACGAAACTTCCACGACCTTAGTCCCCGTCATCGGCATCGCCCTGCTCGCGCTCTCGGTGGTGGAATTCGCCAACTCCATTTACCGCACTCATAACCGCGAAGGTTGGATGGTTTCCACGGCGGTGGCTGTCGCTGACGCTGTGTTTGGTCTGCTCCTGCTCTTCCTCTCCGACCAAGGTATGGCCTGGCATCTGTCCCTCATCGCCATCTACACCTTGCTCCGCGGCATCTTTGAACTCATCCTCGGCTTCCGCACCGCCGACGACCCCACCGATCACTTCATCTGGATTCTCTGCGGCGTCTGCGGAATTGTTTTTGGCTTCGTGATTTTCAACTCCGGCCACTTGGCCAACGTTGACTTCGTGCGCTTCTTCGGCGCCTATATGATGATCCTCGGGGTTTCCAGCCTCATTTACAGCATTCATAACCGCGACCAGCAGCGCGAGTATCGTCGCGAGCGCGCTGAGGCGGCCAAGAAAGCTCGCCAGGCCAAGCTCCACGAGGGTAAGTAGTTAATTCAAGGAGAATATCACTATGTCATACCGTCAACCCACTAAGGCCATCGTCACCGACGCCGGCTTTGCCAGCCGCTTCCTGCCCATCACCAAAACCATCCCGAAGGCTATGCTCCCCATCGGCAATCGCCCGGTCATGGAGCTGATCATTGAAGAATGTGCCGCCGCAGGGATTGAGGAAATCATCATCGTCGCCACCCACGAAGGCAAGGCTTACTACGAAGATTACTTCACCAACGCCTGCACCCGCATCCGTAAGCTCCTCCACGCGCAGGGCAAGGACGACCGCTACGCTCCGGTCCAGCACGTCCTGGACTTCCCCAAGATCATCGTGATTGAACAGGATCCCGCCTATCCTTACGGCAATGGCTCGCCGGTTGCCTCCGCACGCAGGTTCATTGACGATGACGAAGCTTTCATCGTTATCTACTCCGACGACGTGGTCTACGGCAGTTCCGACGTCAAGACCCTGATTGAGTCCTACGCCCAGCATCCTGACGCTCAGGCTATCATCATCGCCCAGGAAATGCCCACCGAGGTCTTGAATAAATACGGTATCATCCGCCTCCAGGACGGTACCGACAATCTCCTGCACGACATCGTGGAGAAGCCGAAGATTGAGGACGCTCCCTCCAACCTCACCAGCTACGGCCGCTACCTGCTGACGCCCGATGTCTTCAAATACCTTGACCCGCGCAACACCGGTCTGGATAACGAGCTCTGGACCGTAGATGCGATTACTCGGATGGTAGAAGATGGTCCAGTTTACGTGGAGCGCACCCGCGGTCATTGGATGACTACCGGCGACCCCAAGAACTACTTCCTCGCCCATCTCCAATACGTGCTTAACCACGAAGACTACGCCGACGACGTCCGCGCCTTCATGAATGGAGGGGCCGCTTAATGAACGTCGCCGAATGGATTTTGGTTGCCTTCCTCTCCGTCGCGCTGCTCTGCTTCTTGATTGTTGCCATCGTGCTGGCCGTGAAACTCATTCATCTGGCCGACGAAGCCAAGAAAATCGTCATCACTGGTCAGAGCATCGCCACCAAGACCGACGATATTGTTGATAATGTCAAAGGTATGACCTCAGTCGGTGGCATCGTCAAGACCTTCGCTCAGCGCGTGATGGCCAACCAAGAACGCCGCTATGCCGCTCAGGACGCCGCCCGTGCGGCCGCTGACCAGATGGCCGAGGCTGCCATTGAACAGGCTTTTGCCGCCACCAACCCTCAGTCCACCGCCAGCCAGTCCACTTCTAGCGCCCAGTCCACCGCCAGTTCCACCGCTCGCTCTCAGTCCGCTCCCAAGTCCCAGTCCTCCCCTAAGTCCGCCCGCCCGACCACTAAGAAATCCACCTCCAGGAAATAACCTCACCCTATGGCGGCCGCTCTTCAACCCAGTGATTTTGTTCACCTCCACAACCACACCCATTACTCTCTATTGGATGGTCTAACCAAAATCCCCGAGCTCGTCCAGTTCGTCAAGGACCAGGGCATGGAAGCCGTGGCAGTCACCGACCACGGCACCATGAGCGGTCTGGTGGAACTCTATAAGTGCTGCAACGACGCCGGTATCAAACCCATCCTCGGCCTGGAGGCCTACGTGGCCGCCCGCCGGATGGAGGACCACGACCCCGCCCACGACAAGCAGCGCTTCCATATCACCTTGCTGGCCATGAACAACCAAGGCTTCGTCAATCTTTGCCATCTGATGTCCGAAGCCGAAATCCACGGCCGTTACTACAAGCCTCGCATTGACCATCCGCTGATGGAAAAATACAGCGAGGGCATTATCTGCCTCTCGGGCTGTGCCGGCTCCGAAATCTCCGAAGCTCTCCGCGCCAACGACCGCAAGCACGCCATGGAGCTGGTCAACTGGTATCACCAAATCTACGGAGATCGCTTCTATCTTGAGATGCAGGACCACGGTCACCCCGATTCGCCCTCGCATTGGGACGTCCAAAACCATATCAACCAAGAACTCGCTAAAATCGCTGACGAGACCGGTCTGCCACTCGTGGTCACTTGCGACGCCCACTACCTCCGTCACGAAGACCAAGACGCCCACGAAGTCCTGCTTTGCGTCGGCACCGCCTCCAATCTTTCCGACCCCAACCGTATGTCCTTTAAGGACCTGGAACTCCACGTCATTCCGCCCGCCGACATCATCGCACGCTGGGGCAAAGATTTCCCCGAAGCTATCCGCAACACCCGCCGCATTGCCGACCGCTGTAACGTTGATCTCCAGCTCGGCCGCATTCTCATCCCCAAGTTCCCGCTTCCCGACGGCGAGAACGAAAAAACCTACCTAGATAAGCTGGTGTTCCAAGGCCTGGTTTATCGCTACGCCGGCTACAAACTTGAGGACACTGAAAATCTCACCATCCCCGAGTGCCGCCAAATCCTGGAAAAAATCGACCAAACCCCCGAGCGCGCCTCCGAGAACCTCAAAATCCTCCCCCGCATTGACTACGAACTTTCCGTGGTGGACAAGATGGGCTACAACGGCTACTTCCTCATTGTCCAAGATTTCATCAACTGGGGTAAATCCCAGCGCATCGTCTTCGGTCCCGGCCGTGGCTCCGCCGCCGGCTCCATTCTCGCCTACGCTCTCCGTATCACCGAGCTTGACCCCCTGAAATACGACCTGCTCTTTGAGCGTTTCCTGAATCCTGACCGCATTTCTATGCCTGATATTGACACTGACATCCAGGACACCCGCCGCGACGAGGTGATTGAATACTGTACCCGCAAATACGGCGCTGACCGCGTCGCCAACATCGCCACCTTCGGTAAAATGATGGCCAAGAACGCCGTGCGTGACGTCGCCCGCGTGCTGGAAGTCCCCTACGCCGAGGCTGACCGCCTGGCTAAACTCGTCCCCGACCCCGTCCAGGGCCACCACGTCCACCTTGCTGACGCCGTCCATGACGTTCCCGACCTCAAACAAGAATACGACACTAACCCCATCTCCAAGGAAGTGCTGGACTTCGCCAGCCGCCTGGAAGGCACCGTCCGCAACCACGGCGTTCACGCCTGCGGCGTCGTGATCGCCCCAGATGCCCTGGAAAAGTTCCTCCCCCTTGAAGTCTCCGCCAAGGGTCCCATCGCCACTCAGTTTCCCATGACCCAGGTTGAAGAACTCGGCCTGCTCAAGATGGACTTCCTCGGCCTCAGTAACCTCTCCGTGATCAACAACGCCCTCCGCATGATCCGCAAAGTTTACCACAACGATATTGACCTCTCCCATCTCCCTCTGGACGACCCCGAAACCTACGCCCTACTCCAGCGCGCTGAAACCACCGGCGTCTTCCAGCTGGAATCGGCCGGTATGAAACGCTACCTCCGCGACCTCAAGGCCAGCACCTTTGAAGACATCATCGCCATGGTCGCTCTCTATCGCCCCGGCCCCATGCAGTTTATTGACAGCTTCATTCGCCGCAAGCACGGCGAAGAACCCATCACCTATCTCCACCCTGGTCTGGAGAATGCCCTCAAAAACACCTACGGCATCATGATTTACCAAGAGCAGTTCATGCAGATCTCCAAGGAATGGTGCGGTTTCACCGGTGGTCAGGCTGACACCCTCCGCAAAGCCGTCGGCAAGAAGAAAATTGACCTCATGAAGAAGGTTAAACCCGAGTTCATCAAAGGCGCCGTAGAAATCGGCGGCGCCACCGAAGAAATCGCCGAGACCTTCTGGACCCAGCTCCTAGACTTCGCCAACTACTGCTTCAACAAATCCCACGCCGCCTGCTACGCCCTCATCGCCTACTGGACCGCTTACCTCAAAGCCCATTACCCCGACGCCTTCATGGCCGCCCTCATGACCGCCGATATGCGCTGGACCGACCGCCTCGCTATTGAAATCACCGAGTGTAAGCGCATGGGCCTCAAGGTCCTCGGCCCCGACGTCAATCAATCCTACGGCGACTTCAGTATCGTCGGCGGTGAGCGCACCATCCGTTTCGGTCTCTCCGGCATCAAAAACATGGGCAAATCCCTAGTTGAGGAAGTGGTCATTCCAGAACGCGACCAAAACGGCCCCTTCAAATCCGTCTGCGACTTCGCCGCCCGCATCAACTCCACCAAGTTCAATAAGAAATCCTGGGAAGCCGCCATCAAAACCGGCACCTTTGACCGTTTCGCCGACCGCTCCGATCTACTATTCAATCTTGAAAGCATCCAAGCCTACGGCGCCAAGCGCCAGAAGGACGCCGCCTCCGGCCAGACCGACCTCTTCGGCGCCATGGGCGACGCCGGCAATATCCCCGAGCCCGACATCAAGCCCGCCCCCACCAAGTTCAGCGAGAAAGAACAGCTGCTCTGGGAGCGCGACCTCATGGGTCTCTATATCTCTTCGCACCCGCTGGACCGCTACGACACTTATTTTGCCGAGCAGACTCACCCTTACGAACTCGTCACCGCCGACAACGACGACAAGACTCTCACCCTCGGCGGTATCATCAGCTCCGTCCGCACCATCCTTACCAAGAGCGGCACCCGGATGGCCTTCGTTAAACTAGAAAACAAAACCTCCGAACAAGAAGTTATCGTCTTCCCCAACCTCTACGAATCGGTCGGCGCCAAGCTCGTCCAGGACAACGTGGTCAAGGTCGTCGGACGAGTCAACGCTCGCGACCGCGATGGCAACCTCGCCACCGAAATCAAAATCATCGCCGACAGTATTGAAGTTATCCCCGACGAGACTCTGGATAATTACCAGCCCACCGGTCAGAAGCTCCCCGCTCCTG
>CAMMXR010000039.1 GCA_946500965.1 uncultured Candidatus Saccharibacteria bacterium
GAGAGGGTTGGTAGTGTAAGTGGCGAGGCCGCCAACACCGATGTAGAAGCCGCGGTCAAGGGCGTGTTTGAGGTCGCGCTTGCTGCCGGTGAAGCAGTGGACGACGCCGGTGAGCGGGGAGAAATTGTCCAGGATGGGCCAAGCGTCGGCGAAGGCTTCGCGGAGGTGGAGAGAGACGGGGAGCTGGTGGCGGACGGCGAGGTCAAGCATGGTCTCAAAGAGGTGGATTTGGGCGGTGCGGGCGGCGGGGTCGGAGGAATAGTGGTAGTCCAGGCCGATTTCGCCGATGGCGAGCAGGCGGGAGTCGCGGGGGAGGCGGAGGGTGGCGAGGTTGGTTTGGGGGTTGGCGGCGGAAGGGGTGCTGGGGTTAGTGGGGCGGGTGGCAAACTCGGGGTGGATGCCATAGGTCCAGTAGGCTTCGGGGTGCTGAGCAGCGAAAGCCTGGGCGGCGAGTGAGTCGGCGGGGTCGGTGCCGATACAGATGACGCGGTCAACGCCAGCCTGATGGGCGGCGGCGAGTTCCTGCTCGGCTTGCTCAGGGGTGAACCACTCCTGGTCATAGAGGTGACAATGAGAATCAATCAGCATAGGCGCGATTTTCCCGCTTGCGTTTGACGGGGTCAAGCTGGCGCTTGCGGAGGCGGAGGGACTTCGGGGTAACCTCAAGCAATTCGTCGTCCAGGAGGAAGTCAATACATTGTTCCAGAGAATACTGGGTGTAGGGAGTGAGCTGGATGGCGCCGTCGGAGGCGTGGGTACGCATATTGGTGAGCTGTTTCTCCTTACAAATGTTGATGTCAAGGTCTTCTTTTTTGTTGCTGAGGCCGACGATCATACCCTGGTAAACGGGGACGCCAGGCGGGATGAAGAGAGTGCCACGGGCCTGGGCAGCGTCCAGGGCGTAGGCGGTGGAGGTGCCAGCTTCAAAGGCGATGAGGGCGCCGTTGCGCTCGGGGTGGTAGCGGCCGGAGACGGGCTTGTAACCGTGGGGCAGGGAGGACATAATGGCGGTGCCGCGGGTGGCGGTGAGGAGTTGGTTGCGGAGGCCGATAAGGGCGGCGGTGGTAATCTCGTAAACGAAGCGGGTACTGCCGGTAGAGGTGAGCTCTTGGGAGATGAGAGTGGCGCGGCGGAGACCGAGTTCCTGGGAGACGGCGCCGACAAACTCGGGGGCGACCTCAATGGTCAGCTCTTCCACGGGTTCCTGTTTAATGCCATCAATTTCGCGGTAAACGACTTCGGGGCGGCCGGTTTCTAGCTCGTAGCCCTCGCGACGCATAGTTTCAATCAAGACGGAGAGATGGAGCTCGCCGCGGCCGGAGACTTTGTAGCCGAGACCGTCGGGTTCAAGCTTGAGGGCGATGTTGGTTTCTAGTTCCCTTTCCAAGCGCTCGGCGATTTGGCGGGAGGTAGTAAACTCGCCTTCTTGACCTTTGAGCGGGGAGGTGTTGGGGCCGATGTAGATGCTGAGGGTGGGGGGCTCAAGTTCAATGGTGGGGAGAGCCTCGGGCTGGTCGCCGGTGGCGATGGTGTCACCGATGCAGGCGCTGGCGATACCAGCGAGAGCAACGATGTCGCCGGCGACGGCTTCGCTGACTTCTTCGCGACCGAGACCTTTATAGGTGAAGAGGTTTTCAATTTTGGCCTTGGTGACGGACTGACCGTCGGCGGTGGCGTGGAGGACGGAAACGGTTTCGCCTTTCTTGAGCTTGCCGCGGAAGATTTTGCCGATGGCGTATTTGCCGAGGTAGTTGTCGGCGGCGAGAGCGGCGACCAGCAGCTGGGCGCCCTTCTCGGCAGCGGGGTCGGTTTTGGGGGCGGGGATGTCGTGGATGATGGATTCAAAGATGACGTGGAGGTCGTCGTCCAGGTCGGTGGTGGTGCCGGCGCGGCCATCGCGGGCGATGGCGTAGTAGATGGGATAATTCAGCTGGGATTCGTCGGTGGCGAGTTCCAGGAAGAGATCGGCAATTTCGGATTCTACCTCGGGAATGCGGGCGGCGGGCTTGTCAATTTTGTTGATGATGACGACCGGTTTCAGATGCAGGGCGAGGGCTTTTTCCAGGACGAACTTGGTCTGAGGCATCGGGCCTTCCTGGGCGTCTACAATCAGGAGTACGCCATCGGCCATATTGAGAGTGCGCTCAACTTCACCCGAAAAATCGGCGTGGCCGGGAGTGTCAATGATGTTGATTTTGTAGCCGTTGTAGAAAACGGCGGTTTGCTTGGCGGTGATGGTGATGCCGCGCTCGTGTTCCTGGTCCATGGAGTCCATAATCAGAGTCTGAGACATCTCGGCTTGGTTGGCGCGGAAAGTGTGGGACTGCTTCAAGAGACCATCAACGAGGGTGGTCTTGCCGTGGTCAACGTGGGCGATGATGGCGACGTTGCGGATTTTGGGAGCAGTAGTTTCCATAACTTGAGTATTGTAGCACTTTTTGGGGGATTTAGCAAGGGGTTAGAGGTCGGCGGTGGGGACTGGGGCGGGACTGGCGGAGCTCAGCTAGGCGAGGCGGTCGCGGCGGGCCTGGCAATGGCGGCGGAAACGAAGGATGAGCCAGACGATAAGGAGCAGGACGAAAACGGCGAGCAGACCGACCAACCAGACGGGGCAGAGGAAAACGACTTGTTCCAGGTCGTAGGCCTGGTCAAGGAAGGAGAGGGTTTGGTGGGCGCGGAAGAGGCCGAGGGCGGGGGCGCCGGACCAGGTGAGGGTGCTGGTGCGGGTGGTGGCGGGAAGAACGACTTGCTCGGCGAAACCGGCGTGGGTGCCGTCGGGGTTGGCGGTGGATTGGTTGACGACGGTGCGGCCGGTGAAAAAATCGGTGACGGTGAGGGTGTGGATGAGGTCAAAATCCAGGTTGCCAGTATTCTCAACGGTGGCGACGGAGGTGAAGGATGAGCCGAGCAGAACATTGGGGAGTTGTTGGTCCAGCAAGCTGCCGGCGAGGCGTTGTTCGCCGGAGACGTGGGCGTAGAGCAGGACGGCGATTTGGCTGACGATGCGCATAGCGGCGGTGTCGTCAGCGTCGCGGGTCTCTACGATGATGGCGGCGTATTGGCAGCCGCCGGGGACGTCGGCGGGGACGTGGACGTGGTAAGTGACTCCGGCGGAGGGGCCGGGGGCGAGGTCAAGGTTGTTCTGGTCAAAGCTGAGCCAGGTACTGAGGGTGGTATAGGCGGTCTCGGTCGTAAAGACTGGGGTGTAGTCGGGACCGGAGACTTGGTAGGGATGGGCGGAGAGAGTGAAGGTGAAGGCTTCGCGCCCGACGTTCTCAACCGTGAAGCTGCCGGTGTAGGTCTGGCTGGGGGCAAGGTCAATTTCCTGTTCGGCAGGAGAGACTTGGAGGACGATGTCGCCAGCTTCAAGAGCGGAGGCGGAAGGAGCAGCGCAGGAAGAAATGAGGGCGGCGAGGCTGCTCAACACTACGACCAAAAGGGTGCGACTAAGGCGCAGGAAAAAACTCATAGCCCAATTATAACATAAGCAAGGCTAGTCGCTGAAGGCGGCGAGGACGGTGACGTCGGTGCTGTAGGTGCCGGCGGCGAGGTTGCCACCGAGGGAGATACCGACTTCAAAGTTGGTGGTAGTGCCGGCGGCGGGAGTGGCGGCGGTGCCGTCGTAGAAAACGATCGGGGTGGTGCTGATGGCGGTGTAGTTGCTTTCGCCGGATTTCTTGATTCCCCAAGCGTTGGTGCCGGGGGTGACGTTACTGCTGGCGGGGATGCTGTAGGTGGCGGAAGTGGTGTGCTGGAGGGCGGGCTTGGCGGCGCTGAGAGAGATGGTGTAGGGCATAGTGCTGTAAACTTGGGCGGAGATGTTGCCGGTGCTGACTTGGTTGGCGACAAGATTAATCGTGTCACCACCAGAGGCGGCGTCAAGACGGATGACCTTGGCGACGTTGACCGTGACGGTGGTAGTAGCGGAGTCCGCGGCGTAAGATGAGAGCGGCAGCAGAGTAACTAACGCGGCGGCGAGGAGACCGGTAGCAACGAGCGCCTTTTTAATGAAATGTTCCATTATAACATTCCTGTGATTTATGTTTTATTAATATATGACCTTTATGCTTTTATCATAACGCAGACGCAAGATTTTAGCAAGAGCTTTTTGGAAAATTGTGGAAAAATGGCGGTGGAGCGGGGGCGGGTTAGCGGGCGGTGAGATGGTCGGTGAGGATTTGGGCGAGGTTGGTACCGGTGAGCTCGGTGTAGCGGCGGAACTGGGGCGAGCGATTGACTTCAATCAGGGTGAGGGTGCCGTCCGTGAGACAGGCGAGATCAAAACCAATCAGGTCAAAATTACAACGTTTGAGGGCGGCGGCAATAAAGTCGTGTTCGGCAGGGGTGAGCTGACGGGTGCCGGTGACTTTGACGGCGCCGGTGGATTTACTGCTTTTGATGCTGGCGAGGTCAATGATTTGGTGACCAATGGTGTAGACGCGAAGTTCCTCTTGGATGTCCAGGCGGGGCTGGATGAGCCAGGAGTCGTCAAGCTGGCGGTCGCCGAGATCAAAAAGGATGTTCTTGGCGCGCTGGGAGATGCGGGGCTTAGCGAGGTCGCGGCCAGGAGTAAAGCCGCGCTGGCTGGGGAGATGAGTGACGGGGTAGAGGTCGCCGAGGCGGCGGGACTGGAGGTATTTGTCCTCGGCGGAGAGCATATCGCGGAAGCTGCGGATGCGATCCACGCTCTGGGCGGCAGCGTAGTGGGAGATGAGGTGGTCAAGGGCGGTGGGATCGGGGATGAAATCGGGATCGTTGAAGGGGTCACGGAAATAGACCAGCTGGGCGGGCGGGAGCGAGGCGGGCAGGGCGGCGTAGGCGAAAATCTGCCAGCCGGCGGCCTCAAAATAGGGGGCGGAAAGGTCGGTGGCGGTGGTGAAAAGTAGCGGTTGCATAGGGATATTATATCATAATTCCCTGGTGCTGGCGAGGCAGCGGACGGGGAAGCCGTTGAAGTAGAAGTAATAATCGGTGGGGGCGACGGAGTTGCTGAAGTAGAGGGAGTAGGCGATGTGGTTGGCGGGGGAGACGGTGGAGGACCAATAGCGTCCGGTGTAGCCGGCTTGGTAGATTTGACCTTGATAGATGTAGCCGGAGTATTGGAGATAGAGTGGAGAGGAGGCGATGGCGCCGTTGTGGGAGCTCGTGGTGAGATCGTAGTGGCCAAGTAGTTCATAGAAGCTGCCGCTGGTGGTGTTGTCGTCGGGGCCGGCGACGGGGAGCTGCCAGCCACGGGGGCAGATAGAGTCGGGGGCGTCGGCGTCGGATTCGGCGGTGGCGGCGGTAGTGGTGACGCCGGTGCCAGCGGTGGCGGCGTTCCATTGGTAGTAGTTGCCGACTAGGTAGTGGGCGTCGTAGGTTTGGTCGGTAAGGAGCTCGGCATCAGGGGTGGTGGCGGCGGTGCGGTTGCTGACGTCCACGAAGCCGGCGCTTTGGCAGCTGGGGTCGGCGAGCGAAGTGGAGGAGGTGCAATATTGATTGAAAGCAGTGGGGTTGGATTTGAGGTAGAGACCGGGGTCGTAGGAGAGGGTGGCGGTTTCGTCGTTGCTGTTGAAGATGGTGGTGGAGGTGGCGGTGTCGGGGGTCCAGACACGAGAGACGTCGCTGTCAGCAGGAGTGAGAGGCCTGGCGGGGTCAAGGTCAAGATCAAGGTTTTGGAGCATCCAGCAGTTGCCATCCTCAAGTTTGGCGACCCAGTATTTTTTGCCGTCGCGGGTGTCGGTGAGTTGTTTGGTGGCGCCGGCGGGGGAGTTCTGGCAGACTGCGGGGCTGATGTCCTGCATAAAGGTGAGTTCGGTGAGGCTGCTGACCTCGGCGGGGTTGGCGACGACGGAGATGACGACGGCGCCGGAGTAGGAGTCGGGAGCGAGGTCGTTAGTGACGTTGGCGCCGAAAGCGAGGGAGTAGGTGTCGCCGGAGGAAGGGGCGGAGGTGGAGGTGGCGACGGTGTCGGCACGGGCGGAAACGGGATGGTAGGTGGCGGTGTCGGGGTCAGGAGCGGGGAGCGGGTCAGGGTGAGTGGCGAGACTAGTGGCGGCGAGGGAGTAGCCCCAGGTGTTGGCGCCGAAGGTGTCGGGAGTGGAGTTGGCAGCGACGGGGGAGATGGTGGTGGTTGTGGAGGCGGTGGCGGGTTTGAGATCGGGGTCGCCATTGGCGGCGTAGAGGTAGACGGAGTAGCCGTCAGCGGCGTTGGTGGCGACGTTGAGTGAGGTAGAGACGGCGCCGAACGTGCCGTCGGGGCTTTGGACGAGGTCAAGGGCGAGCTGGTCGCTGCCGATGGCAATGGAGAGGACGGGGCGGACGGCGACAGAGACGGTGGTGGAGGTGGAGGTGGCGTGGGCGGCGAGATGGAAGGCGGGCAAGGTGAGAGCGAGAGCGAGGAAGGTGAGCAAAGTGAGGGCGGCGGGTAGTGGTGTTTTTGCGAGTGAATGTGCGCGGTGGCGCGCGATAAAGTGAGGCATTGAAGCTCCTTTGGTATGTAGTGTTGATGTTGAATGACCCGCAGTTGGTTTAAGTATAGGCGGGATGAGGCGGGATGTCAAGGGGGTGGGGTATTTTCATCAGAAAACCCGGCAGACGCCGGGTTTTCTTTGTTTGTCTCGCTTTTGGTTCTGGGTTTACTGGCTGGCGAGGCAGCCGACCGAGAAGCCGCTGTAGCGGCTGCCGTAGTTGGACGGATTGACGCCGCCCGAGTTGAAGTAGAGGTAGTAGGCGTCGCTAGTATTAGAGGCCGCAGTAGACGACCAATAGCGCCCGCCGTTGCCTGCGTACCTCAGCGACCCCGAGTAGACGTACCCGCTGGGATGGAAATACAAAGGAGACTGAGTAATCCGCGTAGTGCTATCGGTATTACTGGTAATTTTATAGGCAGTCATTAGTGCTTGGTATTCGCCAGAACTCGTGCTGATTGGAAGCCGCCAGCCTTTAGGACAAATGGAGTCGGTTGCCTTGGCATAATTATCAATTGTCCCGCCCGTGCCAGCCGTTGCGGCGTTCCATTGGTAGAAGTTACCAACCAGATAATGTGCATTGTAGGTGTTGCCAGAGATGACTGTGTTAGTGGTGCCATCATCCATCGGTGTCATACTGGAGACATTGGTCCAACCAGCCGAGGTACAATCCGAATCGTTAAAGCTAGTGATGCCAGATGAGCTACCACAATAGTTGCTATAACCATCTGGGTCAGACTTTACCCAGTAGCCAGGATCCCAAGAGTATTGCTCAGTATTGGTAGTATTACTGAAGATACTAGTCGTGGTAGAGCGGGTCGGCGTCCAGTTGTTAGAGACGTCGCTATCGGCTGGGGTAAGGACTGTGGTGTCAGTGTTGCCATCTTTGACACCGAGATCCAGATCTAGATTTTGTGTCATCCAGCAGTTACCGTCGGCGAGCTTGGTGACCCAGTACTTCTTGCCATCACGGGTGTCGGTGAGTTGGGCGGTATCGTTCTCGGCAGCGTCGGCACAGATGGTGCTGGTCATTTCCTGCA
>CAMMXR010000040.1 GCA_946500965.1 uncultured Candidatus Saccharibacteria bacterium
ATATGGCTTATCATGCTCCAGTGCATACTTCGCCGCCGCAATCTTCCCTTCCGTTCCCCGCACCCCGAAACCACCCGGCACCACCAGCCCATCCACCGCCGCAAATTCCTCTTCCCCCGCCGTCTCCGCATTAATCCACACAATCTCCATCCCCACCTTATTCCACGCCGCCGCCGCCTTCAGCGCCTCCGTCACGCAAATATACGTATCCTCATTCCCCACGTATTTCGCCACCAGCCCCACCCGCACCTTCCGCGCGTATTTCTTCTCCCTCAGCCGCGAAAACTCCTGCCACCGCGACATATCCGGCTCCCGCTCGTCTCCCACAAAATCATTCAAGATCTCCAGCACCCCCGACTTCAACACGTTAAACGGCACATCATACACCGAATCAATATCGGGCAGATTCAGCACCGCCTCGCCCGGAATCCCCGAAAACGCCGCGATTTTTTCACAAATCGCCCGCGGCGCCGGCCGCTCCGTCCGACACACCACCACATCCGGAATAATCCCGAACCCACGCAAATCCTTCAGCGCATTCTGCGCCGGCTTCGTTTTTAGTTCCTTTGACGTATTAATCCACGGCACATACACCACATGCACATACAAACAATTCCGCCGCCCCACTCGGTTTGCAAACAACCGAATCGCCTCAATAAACGCCAGCCCTTCATAATCCCCCACCGTCCCCCCAATCTCCACGATGTGAATATCGCTCCCCTTGCTCGCCTGCGCGATCTTCTCCTGCACCAAATCCGTAAAATGCGGCACCATCTGCACCGTCTTCCCATGGAACCCCCCGCTCCGCTCCTTCTCAATCAACTCCTGATACAATGCCCCCGACAACACACTAGAGTATTTGTTCGTCTCAAAATCCAAAAACCGCTCATAATGCCCCAGGTCCAGGTCCGTCTCCTTCCCATCGTGCGTCACAAAACATTCCCCGTGTTCCACCGGGTTCAGCAGCCCCGCATCCACGTTCAGATACGGATCACACTTTTGTAGCGACACCTTAAACCCCTTCGCCTTCAAAATCGCCCCAATTGACGCCGCCGTAATCCCCTTCCCCACACCCGACAATACGCCCCCCGTCACAAAAATATACTTCGGCATCTGCGCCACCGAAGCTTGCGCCGCCCCCCGACTTTTCTTTTCCGTTTTTGCTTTCTGTTCAACCATTGGGCCTCCCTCCATTATCTAACTCGCCCACTCTTCTTCATCTATCATAGCATAAGCCGAAACCTCCGCCAACCCCCTTGTGACTATTTTTTCACCACCTTCTTCGTCACATCAAACTTTTCCATATACTTCCCCAGCATCAGCCGCGTCTGCGCATAAAACGCCGCCGCACTTTGATACACAATCGCAATCACCGGCATCAACACCCATTGAATCACCATCATAATCTTCCGCGGCTTCTTCCCCGTCTCCGGCCGCGGCGGCAGCATCTGCAGCGAAATCACCACCGTCACAATCGTCCCAATCATCGCCAGCGCCTGAATCCACCCCACCACGTTCGGCAGATTCCACGCCACATTCCCCCGCGAACTTAAGTTTAGCAGCATCGGCACCCACCCCCCAAACGCCACAATCGGCGCCATAATCGCCAGCGTCACGTGTCCGTCTAATAGCCGCATAAACTTCGCAAACAGCGGCAAAAACGCCATTTTTCGCTCCTTAGAAAACAGCCGCACCCCCACATATGCCACATCGCTTGCGCCGTAATCCCACCGCCGCAGCTGAATAAACTGCGCCTTCAAAGTCGCCCCCAGCGTCTCCGCAATCACCGCATCTTGATAAATCGGCACCCGGATCGGCACCACTTCATACTGCCCCTCAAAGTAGAACAACGACCGCCAATACTGGTGCCCGTCCTCCACAATCGTCCGCCGGCTCCAATACCCCATCCCCTCCAGCGCCGCCAGCGGCTGTGAATGTGACGCAAAGTTCCGCAAAAGATGCGGCCGCATCGTACTAATCACATTGAAGAACGAATTAGAAATCGCCACCACTCGCATCGGCGCCGGCGCATCCCAGATATTATTCATAAATAGCGACACCGGCTGATAACTATAATGCTGCCGGTCCGGTCGCACCAAAAACTCATACGCCACGTAATCTAGATACTTCGGGCTCATCCGGTTATCACTATCTAGCGACGTCACCACCACATTCTCCGGCCGAATCCTTTGTTTGCGCACGTATTCCGACAGCCGCTCCCCCGCATAAGTCAGGTTCGGACCCTTCCCTACAATCTCCCCCCGCAGTCCATCCGGATGCTTCACTAGCAAGAAATCCCGAAACGTCCGTCCGAACTTCCGTTTCAATTCCTGCGCCCGCGCCTCCATTTCCGCCCCGCCCCGTTCTTCATACGCCAGTACAAAAATAATCCGCTCATTCGGAAAAGTCGTCTCCCGCACCGCCTCCACCGACGGCACCAGCGTCTCCAGCCCCTCGTTATACGCCGTCATAATCACCGCGTGATACACGTCCTGCGGCTTCGGCTCGCTCCGCCCTTCCACCGTCGCCAGCAGCCGCAAGTTCTGTACATGCTCCGCCCAGCCATAACTCTTTTCCTCCCGCTCCCGCAGCCGCTCATACGCTGCGTGTGGGTCCTCTAAATCCTCCAGCCGCTTTCCCCAATCCACCTTCTCCGCCCGCTTCACCACCTTATACCCCTGAATCGTCCGAAACGCCACCGCCACCGCCTTCACCAGCGTCACCGCAATCACAATCAAAAGATACACCGCCCCCAGAAACGGACTCACCCACGACAGTACAAACAGCATCATCACCGCCAAATAACTCAGCGCCCCCGGCAGAATCTCCAAGAACCGATACAGCCGCGTCCGCTTCCCCAGCGGAATCTCCAACTTCCGATTCCTTGCCCTCTCACCTACCCCCACACTCGCGCTGCTCATTATGCCCTCGCTCTACCCTTCCCCCAGCAAACGAAAAATCACCAGTGCCGTCGCCACCACCAGCAGCATCGTCACCACCACCAGCACCAGCGCCGCATCTCGTCCGTATTTCTGATACACCCGCACCGCCAAGAAATTATGTACCACCCCAAATAACAGCGCCAAAATCGGAAACGCCAGCATATTCAGCCAACTCTCGCGCCGATAACCGCCCGTCAGCCCCGCCAGCTCGCCATACACATCTCCATACCCCGTAATCACCACCGTCGTCTGCGGCCGCAACGTCACCAGCGCAATCACCAACAGAATCAAACTCATTGCCATAAGCCCGATCATCGCCGCAAGCAACCCCTTCTGCTCCCGCACAATCTCCCGCCAACTCGTCATCAGCCCCAACCGACTTTGCTTCTCCGGCTGCTCTTTTTTCTCAACTTGTTTAGATTTGGCTTTCGCACTCATTTCCCATATTATATCATATGTATTATAATATACCTATTCTACCCAACCCATACGCCTATGAAAACAGTTGTCATTTCCGGTTCCAGCAAACTCCCCGAAGCCATCGCCTATTGGCGCGGTTACTTTGAAGGTCGCGGCTACCAAGTCCTTGACTATCCCTATCCCTTACCGCCCGACCAGCCCGCCGCCCTCGCCGAAGCCTACGAACGTTTCTATCGCCACCTTGATACCACCGACACTCTCTTCCTCATGAACGAGGACAAAAACGGCATCAAAGGCTACATCGGCGCCAGCGCCATCGCCGAACTCACCTACGCCGTCATCGCCAATCTCAACCATAACCGCAGTATTGACATTATCATTCTCCAAGAACCTTCCCCCGACCAAAGCTGCTACGAAGAAGTCAAGTTCTGGCTAGACCAAGGCTGGATTCATCTCATCGGCCGCCCGCCTATGTCTAAGCCGGCGCTCACCCCGCCACCCGCTCCCGCTCCCGCTCCGCTGCCTCCGAAACCCAGCACCCCCTCCGTCCTTTCCGCTGCCGCCTCCGCCCTCCAAGCCTTCCACAAATCCGAAGACACCATCAACATCCTCACCTGCCACAAGCGCTGCCTCCGCCATCTCAGCCCCGCCCGCCGCGCCTATCTTCACTTACTCTGCCCCGACTTCCCCGCCTGGCTGCTCAAATACCTTGCCGCCCCCGAAATCCAGCGCCTTGACCACGTCAGTATGGTCAGCCTGGACTACACCCATCTCTACGAACTCCAAGATTACAACTCCGTTTTCACCCACAGCCTCGGCGTCGCCCTCATCATCTGGCATTTTACCCACGACCGCAAACAAACCCTCGCCGGCCTCTTCCACGACATCGCCTCCCCCAGTTTCAAACACGCCATTGACTTCCTCAACGGCGACTCCGAGCACCAAGAATCCATTGAAGGCCGCACCAGCGAAATTATCCGCAACTCCCGCGTCATTATGCGCCAGCTCCGCCGCGACCACATCCTTGCCGGCGAAGTCTCCGACTACCACCTCTATCCCATCGCCGACAACTCCGTCCCCGGCCTCGCCGCCGACCGCCTGGAATACACCCTCTCAAACGCCCTCTTCCTCTTCAACGCCTGGGATTTTGACCAAGTCTCCCGCTTTTACCGCCATCTCACCATCCTCAAAAACGAACAAGGACTAGACGAGCTCGGTTTCAACGACCTCACCGTCGCCCAAGAGTTCACCGAACAAAGCCTCCCTCTTTTCGCCATCTATTGCAGCGACAAAAGCCGCGCCACCCTCCAGTTCCTCGCCGACATCCTCCGCACTATGATCCATAAGGACCTGCTCACCCTTGACGACCTCTACCAAATGTCCGAACGCGAAGTGATTGACTGGATTTTAAGCTGCGGCGACCCCTCCATCAGCGAACCCTTCCGCAAGTTCCAGCGCGCCACCTCCGTCTTCAGCAGCAATACCCCCAAGAAAGACCGCTACTGCACCAACGTCAAAACCAAAATCCGCTACATCGTCCCCCTCGTCCAAACCTCCGACTCCAACCAAACCGCCGGCACCGACACCGCTGACACCTCCAGCTCCACCCCCGCCGACGCTCCCGACACCCCCGCCGCCGAACGCATCACCGCCATTAACCCCGCCGTCGCCCGTGCCATTGACCACTACCTCGCCACCAAGACCTCTAAATATACCGGTTTTGATTTTGAGTTCACACCCTACGCCGGCGCCCTCTAGCCCTCTTCCCCGCCAAAGTGCTATAATTTAATTATGTGCACAGCTATCACTTACAAAACCCAAGATACTTACTTTGGTCGCAATCTAGACCTCGAACTTTCCTACGGCGAGGAAGTCGTCATTACCCCGCGTAACTTCCCCCTGAACTTCCGCCACCTTGCGCCGCTCACCACCCACTTTGCCATTATCGGTATGGCCACCGTCGCCCCCTCTGATGGCCAGCCCTACCCCCTATATTACGACGCCATCAACGAGCACGGCCTCGGCATCGCCGGCCTCAACTTCCCCGGCAACGCCGTCTATCACCCCGTCACCGACGGCCGCGACAACCTCGCTCAATTTGAACTCGTCCCCTGGCTGCTTGGTCAATGCCGCACCGTCGCCGATGTTAAATCTCATTTAACAAACCTCAACCTCGCCGACACTCCCTTCAGCGACCAATTCCCACCCGCCGAACTCCATTGGCTAATCGCCGACGCTGACTCCGCCATCGTCGTTGAATCCGTCGCTGACGGCCTCAAAATCTACGACAACCCCATCGGCGTCCTCACCAACAACCCGCCCTTCCCCATCCAATCCTTCCGTCTCCACGATTACCTCAACCTTTCTGCCGCCGAACCCACCAACCAATTCGCCCCCGCCCTTGACCTCCAACCCTACTGCCACGGCCTCGGCGCCCACGGTCTCCCCGGCGACCTCTCCTCCGGCTCCCGCTTCGTCAAAGCCGCCTTCACCCGCCTAAACTCCGTCTCCGCCCCCGACGAGCTCAGCAGCGTCAGCCAATTCTTCCACATCCTCCACTCCGTTGACCAGCCCCGCGGCTCCAGCCGCTTCGGCACCCCCGACGACCTCATGTACCTCATCGACCAACTCCACC
>CAMMXR010000041.1 GCA_946500965.1 uncultured Candidatus Saccharibacteria bacterium
CCCCCCCCCAGCGCCCCCACGGCCATCAACAAGAAGAACAGCACCGCCCCCGCCGCCACAATCTTCACAATTGTCGCCGTTTTCAAAGATTTTGGCGCTGCCGCTGGATTTTTCACCGGCCGATTGGACGCCGAAATCTCATTCAGATAAGCAAAATTATCCATAACTTGATTATAGCATAAACCCCTCGCCTAAAGCTAATTTTCCGCCCCGTGCCACACCACCAAATCCTGCGCCGTTCCCACTACTGTCAGCGTCGCCTACTCTTGCCCGGCGTCCTTCAACTCTTCCTTGATCAACTTTTTCACCATCGCTTTGTTCTGCCGCGCCTTTTCCGCCTCCGCTTCCTTCCGTTTCTCCGCCCGATCCGCCGCTTCCTTCGCCTTTATCGCTTGTAAACCACTCTTCGCTTTCGCATTCAGCCGATTCAGCGTCCGCACAATCAAGAATACCGTCAGTGCCACTACCAAGAAGTTCACCACGTTCTGCAAAAAGTTCCCGTAAGCGATGTGCGCCGTCGTGTCTGCCCCAAATATATTTGGAATATCAATCGCCAGTGTTGAGAAATCCACCCCGCCCAAGATCAAGCTCGTAATCGGCATAATCATATCATTCACCAGCGAGTTCACAATTGCCGTAAACGCACCCCCGACCGCGACACCAATCGCCAGGTCCATCACGTTCCCCCGGTCAATAAACTCCTTGAACTCCCGGAAAAACGCATTATCCGACCAGCTCATTGCCTTCATAGTTTTAACATCTTTTGCCATCTTTGTCCTTTCCGCTTTTGCTATTAACTTTATTGCTTTTGCTTGCTTGTCTCCCCCTTATCTGTTCTCGCACCCCCGACGCCAGCCCACTCGGCACAGGGTGCTCTTGCTTCCCTCGCATCCCCGCACAAGCAAACAAGAACCCCAGCAGAAATGTCGCCTCAAACATCAAAATCCCCCGCATAAACCACGGTGCTTCAGTCAAATAAGCCAGCGCACAAATCACACCATACACCACGTAGAACCCGAACGCTCGCCGCGTCCACTTGCTCGCCGGCCGCGCCACCGCCAACATCGCCGCAATTATAATCATCGTCATGAACATCAGCCGCGCACACGTCGTATGGATCTCAGTCGGTACCCCGCCCAACCCCAAATCGTCAAAATATCCCGCCGGAATCACCGATACTCCCACCAGCCCCGTCGCCATCAGTACCACCAACCAGTAAAACCCACGCGGCATCTCCCACGCCTCCCCCACACTATACAAAAACCGCGCCACCGTCGCAATCATAATCACATTCCCCACCCCAAACAGCAGCGCGCTCCAGGTCGCAAACCCGATATATTGACTAATCGAATACTGCGCGTGGAAACCATGCCCCATCAGCCCATTTCCCACGATCCCAAGCAGCGCTGTCAACATAAAAATCCCCATTGCCAGCACCACTCCACGCTGTTTCTTAACGTCAATCATCCGTTCGCCCCGTTTCTGCGTGGTCCGCACCTTCCTCCGCCGCCATTTCGCGCTCCGCCCCTGTCGCCACGCCCTCCTTTTCCGCCATTTCGCGCGACAAATTATAGCTCAACCGCACCAAATCCTCTATTTCCGCCTCTGTCAGCTGTCCGCTCGGCACAATTTCAATCCCACCCCGCCCGAAATACCGACTTACCATCACCGTCTCATACTTTTCTCTCAGCACCCGCCCCAATTTCTCGTCGCACCGCACCTCCAGCGTCTTCGCTCGCTCCACCAAAAAGACTTTCTCGCCTGGCACCGTATAATATATGTGTTCAACTAGTCCCGTCCCCTCACCTGGTCGCTCTGACCGCCGCCCCGCGCCACCATCTACTCGCCGTTCCTGGACGCCAAACTCCCCCAAGCCGCTCATCTCTGCTACTGCCTTCACTTCTGCTCCTTCAGAAAACTTAAATACCACTTCAGCTCGTCAATTGACCCCTGGATATCGTCCAGCGCTCGGTGTGCTTCTCGCTTCACAAACTTCTTTCCCAGCGCCCCCTCAAAATACACCTTCCACGCACTCACATCCAGCATCCGATAGTGTAATTTTGCCGCTAGTCTCGGCCATTCCCGATCCATAAACTTCCGGTCCTGGTGAATAGAGTTTCCCGCCAGGATCACTTCCTCCCCAAACCATTCCTCCACTAAGCCAAGCAGCTGCGTTTCTACCGCCTCCGCACTCTCACCGGTCGCATTTTGCGCCATCAATCCCGCCCGCGACTCAGCATTTTTCTCCCAAAACTCCCCCACCATCCGCTCTCGCATCAATTCTTCCGGCACCTTCACCACCGCCGTCATTTCCGCGAGCGGCTGCAAGTCCCAACCGGTCGCAATCGCCGCCACCTCTAAAATCCGGTCTTTTTCCGGATCCAGCCCAGTCATCTCTAAATCAACCCACAGCAAATTCGCCTTTTTCTGCCCACAGACACCCCCCTGACCGTGCATTTCTCCTCGTTCCGCCGACTTTTCCTGCTCCGTCATCACATCTCCTCCGGAATCTCAATCCCTAGTAGCCCCAGCCCGTGTTGCATCACCGCTAAATCCGCCCGCACTAGCTCCGTCCGTTCTTGTTCGCGCGCGCTTCCCGCCACCGGCACCGCCTCATAAAACCGCGAAAACTCCTGCGCCAGCTCGTATAGATATGTACAAATCTTATGCGGAGCCTTTTCTCGTATCGCCGCCGGCAGCACTTCGCCATACTGAACAATTTTCTTATACAATTTTCGCTCAAACTCCTCCGTCTCAGCCGGATTTTCCTGAACAACTTTTTTACTCAAACCCCTGTCCCCCTCTTTTTGAACAACTTTTTTACTCAAAATCTCCCCTCCACCCTCCACTTTTGCCAAAATCTTCTTTGCCCGCACCGCTGAATACAATAAATATACACCTGAGTTCCCCGTCATTGACACCGATTCCTGCGGATCAAAGATAATATCACCGCCCATTTTATACCGCAAAAAGGCATATTTCACCGCCGCCAGCACTAACCGCGGGTCCACCCGCTCCCCCCGGTCTTTCTGTCCCTCCGCCAAGACCTCCTGTCCTTCCCCCGACTTTGCCCGCCCCTCGCGTCGCAGCAATTCCTCCACTCCATCCAGCACATCTACCGCCTTGATGAAGTTTCCCTTCCTTGACGACATCTTCACGTTCCCCGCCAGCTTCACCAACCCGTGCGTCAGATGCTGCGTCCGTTCCACCAGCTCCGGCGCATACTCCCGCACGCTTGCCAACACCACCCGCATATAATCTTTCTGTTCATTCCCCGTAATCACCACCGATTCGTCAAATTTCCAATCATCCCACTTCGTAAACAACAGCCCCACATCTTTCGCTTCATACGTCGGCACTCCCTCCCTGTTAATAAATACCCGCGTATGCAGCCCCACTTTCTCCCCCCGATACACCACCGCCCCATCACTCTCCTCATAAACCGTCCCCAGATGCTCTCGCACCTCCTTGAGACCCCGTCCCGCCACCGTTGACTCCGGATAAAACTTATCAAACTTCACCCCAATCCGAGCGTAAAACTCCTTGAAATACTCATAACTCAGCTCCCGTCCCCGCCAATACAGCTGCGCCAGCTCCTTATCATCCGCCAACTCTGCCTCATCCGCCGAAACCGCCCCCGCGGCCTCACCTTCCGCCTCCGCAGCCTCACCTTCTCCCCGCTCCGCAATCGCATAAAGTACTTTATTTAGCCGCGTAATTTCTGCCTTCGCCGCCTCGTTTTCTTCATACGCCCGCGTCCCCTCCACGTAACACTCCGCAATCCGTTCAATCGTCAAATCTTCCGGCTGGTAGCCCCGCTCACGCACCGCCCACAGCGTTTTTCCCACGTGCAGCCCCACATCTCCCCCAAAGTTCGCCCGCGCCACCTTCGCCCCCGCACATTCCAACAGCCGCGAAATCGCCTCACCTACCACCGAAGTATAAAGATGCCCCACGTGCAGCACCTTAAACGGATTCGGATCCGAAAACTCCGCCACCACCATCTTCCCGGCGTAATCCTGCACCAGCCCCTCCGCCGCCCGCGCCCCCACCGCACTCTCCGGTTCCGTCCAACCTGCCCCCAGCCGGCTCACCACCTCATCCGCCTGTCGCTTCAGCTCCGCTAGTCCCAGCCGAAAATTCAAAAAGCCCGGCCCCGCCACCGTCACTTCCACACCCACCAGCTCCCCTGACGCTGCCAGCTCCCGTCGCAAGTCCTCCGCCACTTGCCGCGGCGCTTTCCCCACCGGCTTTGCCAGCCGCATTGCCACGTTGGTCGCAAAATCCGCCCCCGTCCCCTCCGGCGCCGGCACCAACTCCACCGCTACCCCCGTCACACCAAAAACTTTTTCAATGATTGCCGTCAATTCTTTCCGAATCTTTTCCATATTTATAATTATATCATAATCCGCCCCCATCCTCAATCAGCGGCGGTTTCCAACCGGATCATACAGTTTCTGACCGGTTTATATACTGCGGCCTTGACTTATTTTGGCCAACGTGCTATCATCAAATCATAGCCCCCTGGTCTGGATTCGTTCCCGCCAGGGTTTTTGATTATCGGAGGTAAACATGAAAACCATTATTTATATTGACGGGCAGAATTTCCTCTATAAAGCTGCCGAAAGACTCATAGATGCCGGAGTTGTTACAGACAAACAAGCCGTCACCAGCATTGATTTGCCCTATCTTTTCTCCCAAATTGTCCCTCACCTTCAGCCCGAGATCCGCTTCTACGGTGTCAAGAAGATTAAGCGCCAAACTCGTTTTGGCGCCGACATCAAACGTAAATCGGTCCAATTCGCCAACAATCTTCGGCGCGTGCGCAGTTGCCTACAAAAAACCGGTGTCAAGTTCTGCGCTACCGGCACTCTCAAAGTCCGCGATCGCGATCAGTGTAAGCAATGTGGCGCCACAGACTATAAGTATCAGGAAAAGGGCGTTGATGTTGGTCTTGCCGTTGATATCGTTAATGATGTGTTAACCAAACAAACCGACCATGTTATCCTAGTCAGCTCCGACACCGACCTCATTCCAGCCATCAAAATTGCCAAGGCGCATCACGCCCAACTCACCTACGTTGGCTTCAACCATCAATTAACCAAAGCCATCTCTAAACTTGCCGACAGCACCAAAATCATCCATGGCCGCAACCTTATCACTGCTTATGAGCGCCTCAACCCTCCGCACCGCCCCTTTACTTCAAACTCCCCACAAACTCCATAAACAGCGGATGTACATTCAGCGGTCGGCTCTTGAACTCCGGGTGCGCTTGCGTCGCCACAAAGAACCGGCACCCTGGCGCCTCCACGAACTCCACCAGCTTTCCATCCGGCGACGTCCCCGCGACCCTTAGCCCGCCCTTCTCAATCTCCGGCAAAAACTTCTGGTTCACCTCATAACGATGCCGGTGCCGCTCCACCACTTCCGTCGTGCCGTAAATCTCCGCCACCCGCGAACCTTTCACTAGCCGCGCCGGATAATCTCCCAGCCGCATCGTCCCGCCCGTTGACTCCTTCCCCTTCTGCCCTTCCATAATATAAATCACGTTATTCCCCGCCGCCTCACTCGCCCCAAACTCTTCCGACCCCGCCTCCGGCACCCCGCCACGCCGCGCCGCCGCCACGCACGCCATTTGCAGCCCCAGGCACAACCCG
>CAMMXR010000042.1:2500-5506 GCA_946500965.1 uncultured Candidatus Saccharibacteria bacterium
CATTTAGGTGCAGCGTCGGGTGATTGCGTCCGGGGGGTAGAGCTACTGGATGCTTGCGGGCCCATATCGGGTACCAATAGCAGCCAAACTCCGAATACCCGTGGCGTGTATCCCGGCAGTGAGTCGGCGGGGGATAAGCTCCGTCGTCGAAAGGGAAACAGCCCAGACCGTCGTCTAAGGTCCCCAAGCGCGTGCTAAGTGGGAAAGGATGTGGAGTCGCATAGACAGCCAGGAGGTTGGCTTAGAAGCAGCCACCCTTGAAAGAGTGCGTAACAGCTCACTGGTCTAGTGGTTCCGCGCCGACAATGTAGCGGGGCTCAAGCACGCCACCGAAGACGCGGCAGCGTTTCGTACGCTGGGTAGGAGAGCGTCCCCTGCGGGGCGAAGCGGCGGAGTAATCCTGCCGTGGACCGTTGGGGAGTGAGAATGCAGACATGAGTAGCGAGAGGCGGGTGAAGATCCCGCCCGCTGGATGACCAAGGGTTCCAGGGCCACGTTCATCGTCCCTGGGTGAGTCGGGTCCTAAGGCGAGGCCGACAGGCGTAGTCGAATGGATGAACGGGTCGATATTCCCGTACCGGCTTTCAGCCGCCAAAACCGAAAGGGTGAGCACTAACCTCCGCGTCGTCGTCTCCCCGGCCTTCGGGCCTGGGTCGCGGCGTCGTGTTGGGACCGTAGCCCCGGTAGGTCAGCGCAGGAGTGACGCAGAAGGGTAGCCGGCCGCGGAGGTGGTTTTCCGTGGCCAAGCACGCAGCCCGTCCCCCAGGCAAATCCGGGGGGCATCAGGGCGAGGTGCGATGGTGGGGCCCGTATGGGCCGAATCCGGTGATCCCGGCTGCCGAGAAAAGCTTCGGCGTCAGGCTGTCAGCCGCCCGTACCCCAAACCGACACTGGTGGTCAGGTAGAGAATACCAAAGCGATCGAGCGAATCCTGGTCAAGGAACTCGGCAAATTACTCCCGTGCCTTCGGTATAAGGGAGACCCCTGCGGGTGAACCAGCTAGCCTGGGGAGCGTGCGGGGGTGGCACAGACCAGGGGGTAGCGACTGTTTACCAAAAACACAGGAGCGTGCGAAGACGTAAGTCGCTGTATACGCTCTGACGCCTGCCCGGTGCCGGAAGGTTAAGAGGATCCGTCATCCCTTCGGGGGGCAGCGGTGAATTCAAGCCCCGGTAAACGGCGGTGGTAACTATAACCATCCTAAGGTAGCGAAATTCCTTGTCGGGTAAGTTCCGACCTGCACGAATGGCGTAACGACTTCCCCACTGTCTCGACCAGGAGCTCGGCGAAATTGCAGTACGAGTAAAGATGCTCGTTAAGCGCAGAAGGACGAAAAGACCCCGGGACCTTTACTATACCTTGGTATTGGCATTAGGCGCGGATTGTGTAGCATAGGCGGGAGGCTTCGAAGCGGGTGCGCCAGCATCCGTGGAGCCGCAGGTGAAATACCGCTCTGTTCTCGTTTGATGTCTAACCTCGACAAGTCATCCTTGTCAGGGACAGTGCCTGGCGGGTAGTTTAACTGGGGCGGTTGCCTCCCAAAGAGTAACGGAGGCGCTCAAAGGTCCGCTCAGCCCGGTTGGCAATCGGGTGTCGAGTGCAATCGCACAAGCGGGCTTGACTGCGAGACCGACGGGTCGAGCAGGGACGAAAGTCGGAGATAGTGATCCGGTGCCGGCGTACGGACGCGGCATCGCTCAACGGATAAAAGGTACCCCGGGGATAACAGGCTGATCATTCCCAAGAGTCCATATCGACGGGATGGTTTGGCACCTCGATGTCGGCTCGTCGCATCCTGGGGCTGGAGCAGGTCCCAAGGGTTCGGCTGTTCGCCGATTAAAGCGGCACGCGAGCTGGGTTCAGAACGTCGTGAGACAGTTTGGTCTCTATCCTCTGCGCTCGTCGGAACCTTGAGGAGGCCTGCCCATAGTACGAGAGGACCTGGGTGGACGAACCTCTGGTATGCCAGTCGTCACGCCAGTGGCGCGGCTGGTTGGCTACGTTCGGAAGGGATAACCGCTGAAAGCATCTAAGCGGGAAGCCTGCTCCAAGATAAGGGTTCCATGGATCCTCGGATCCTGTAGTCCCCATGCAGAACACGTGGTTGATAGGCCGGACGTGGAAGCCCCGTGAGGGGTGGAGCTGACCGGTACTAACGGACGAGGGGCAATCTACCACGCACCGACCGCGGCATGCGGCATCCCCGGCGACAGGGAGCGCATGGTCACGAAGCGCGGAACAACGAAACATCGCGTCCATCCTCCGGTTCCCGGACCGCCACCCGGGACCATCCCCCGTCCCCGTGAGGGCGGGAAGAAGAATTGAAGATTTGCGGCGGCCATGGCCCAGGTGAGACGCCCGGACCCCATTCCGAACCCGGAAGCTAAGGCCTGGCACGGCGATGGTACTGCACCCGAGAGGATGTGGGAGAGTAGCACGCCGCCGCATTCACCGTCACAGGGACCCCCGGTCGAGCACCACGCTCCCGGGGGTTCCTTATTACACCCACACCCACAAAAACCCACCCACCACGTTTGCCGGCTGCCCGCGATGACATGATCGGTGCGGTACGGTATGTGGCGGGTGAACTTGGTATGCGGCATGCCGCTGAACCCCTGGCTCGGGATTTCGCTGCCGCATCGCAGTCTTTGGCAGATCTGCCGTAGTCGCATCGCGCATATCCGCCTGTGAGGACTCTGACGCGCGAGTACCGACGCGTGCATATCGGTGATTGCGTGATGTGCTATTGGATCGATGAGTTCAATCCCAGGTGACTGCAGCACGCGTCATATATGCGCGGCTGACGTGGCTTCGCGCGTCGAATGATCCGTGAATGGCGTGAGGCACGCAGTCCAGGTTGTACACACTGACGTAATACCTGTTATCGGCGTGCGGCAAGGTGCACGCCTTTCCCGCACATCAATGGCGGACTGAATGACTTAAGTCGTGGCGTCAGCAGATTCCATCGAGTTGGGGCAGCACGGACAAACAGACATATGGATAAGC
>CAMMXR010000043.1 GCA_946500965.1 uncultured Candidatus Saccharibacteria bacterium
GAGCCGGGTCCGAAGCAGGGCGAAGCTTCGCTGAGGAGAGGCTCACCGGCTCCGAAGAAGAGGAGTTGCTTGAGCGATTGTGGTGATCTAAGTAAAAAAGTAGCGTATGGCATACTAAAGGAGTAAACTTGACATCTTCGCCCATCTCGCTTATGCTTAACTTAAATCAAACCTAAGCCAAAAGGAGTTATCAAAAATGGCTACATCTTCAACTTCAAAAACCCGCAAAATCCCCGCCGAGTACACCCCCATCTCTATGTGGGGCTATTTTGGGTACCAAATCCTCTTTAGTATCCCCCTCATCGGCTGGATCATTGTCATCGTTTTCGCCATCACCGCCCCCAACCAAAACCTCAAGAACTTTGCCCGCTCTCAGTTCTGCCTGTTGATCATCGCCCTCATCGCAACCGTCATCTTTGCTGCCACCGGCTTGCTCGCGACCATGATTGAGAGCCTTTCCCAGGCCTAGCCTAGCAAAGCTCAAATCACTCTGCTATAATAGTAGAAGAAAAAGGAGAAACTATGCTAGTAGTATTGCTTGTGATTATTGCCATTGTCGTCATCCTGATTGCGGCGGTCTGGGGAACCTATAACAGCCTCGTCAAGTTGGACGAGCGGGTCAATGAAGCCTGGTCCGACATCACCGTCCAGCTCAAATACCGCGCCGACCTCATTCCGAACCTCGTGGAGACTGTCAAGGGCTACGCCAAGCACGAAAAAACCGCCTTTGATGACGTTACTAAGGCTCGCTCGGCCGTGATGAGCGCGAAAAGCGTCAACGGTGCCGCCGAGGCCGAACGCTCGCTCCAGAGCGCTCTCTCGCACCTCTTCGCCATCGCCGAAGCCTACCCCGACCTCAAGGCTAACACCAATTACCTCCAGCTTCAGACCCAGCTCCAAGATGTTGAGGACAAAATCCAGGCCGCCCGTCGCTTCTACAACGCCGGCGCCAAGGAACTCAACACTAAAATCAAACTTTTCCCCTCCAACTTGATCAATCAGCTGGTCGGTCACTTCAAGCCTCGCGACTACTTTGAAGTCCCCGAGGCCGAGCAGACCCAGCTTGAGCAAGCCCCAACCGTCAAGTTTGATAAATAACCGGTCTGTTTGCCTTATGTATAAGCAAATAGCCGCCAACAAACGCAACACCATTCTCATCATGATTGGCTTCGTGGTGGTGATTGCGGCGCTTGGCGCGCTGTTTGCTTATCTTTTTGATGACTGGTGGATCAGCGCCTGGGTGCTGATTGTCGCCGTCATCTACGCCGTGGCCCAGTATTTCCTCTCCGCCTCGCTCGCCGTCGCCATGACCGGCGCCAAGGAAATCCACAAAAAGGATCACCCCCGTCTTTATAACACCGTAGAGAATCTCACCATCACCGCTGGCCTCCCCATGCCCAAGGTCTACATCATCAACGACCCCGCCCCCAACGCCTTTGCCACTGGTCGCGACCCCAAACACGCCATCGTCGCCGCCACCACCGGCCTGCTAGACATTATGGACAACAAAGAACTCACTGCCGTGATGGCCCACGAGCTCTCTCACGTCAAGAATTACGACATCCGCGTCTCCATGATCACCTTCGGTCTCGTCTGCGTGGTGGGTCTCATCGCCGACCTCGGCACCCGGATGATTTTTCTCACCCGCGCCCGCGACGACGAGGACAACAGTCCGATCGGTTTGATTGTTATGCTTCTCGTCTCCATTCTCGCGCCCGTCGCCGCCTCGCTGGCCCAGTTTGCCGTCTCACGCGAACGTGAATACCTCGCCGACGCCTCCGCCGTCCAGCTCACCCGCTACCCCGAAGGTATGATTTCTGCCCTCAAGAAACTTGACACCCACGCCCGCCCCATGAAGCGCCAAAACCCCGCCACCGAAGCCCTCTACATCAACAACCCCCTCCGAAAAAGCGCCGTCAACACCCTGTTCAGCACCCACCCGCCGATTGAAAAACGCATTGAAAGGCTGGAACATGGCAAAAACACCTTCTAGATCCGCCAAGCTCCCGCGCGACCATTTCGCGCCCTTCCGCAACCTCGGTCGCAAAATCCGCCGTGCCCTCCAGAAACTGAAAAGTCGCCGTCAGGCTCACCGCGCCGCGCACCCGCCCCGCCACCGCTCCTTCCGCCGCTCTTACCGTGAAGATTACCAGCACCCGGTCAAAACCCCCGGCCTGCTCCACCACGCCGTCACTACCTTTCAAATCATCTTCCGCCACTGGCGCACCTTCCTCCCCTTCATCGCCATTATGGTTGTCCTCTACATCCTCACCGTCGGTCTGCTCAGTGAAGACCTCTACCAGCAATTCAACGACGCCATTGACGCCGGCAGCGACGGCCTCGCCAGCGGTGAAGTCGGCAATTTTGCCCGCGCCGCCCTGCTCCTGCTGTCCTCCGTCACCACCGGCGGCCTCAGTACCGGCATGAGTGAGGTCCAGGTCATCTTCATGGTTATCCTCTTCCTCATTATGTGGCTGGTCACCATCTTCCTGCTCCGCCACTTCTTTGCCGGCGAACAGCCCAAATTCCGCGACGGCCTCTATAACGCCCTCGCCCCGCTCGTCTCCACCTTCCTGGTGTTCGTCCTCATTTTCATCCAAGCCATCCCGATCATGCTTGTCATCATTACCTTCTCCGCCGCCCAGCTCACCGACTTCCTCTCTACCCCCTTCTACGCCTTAGTCTATTTCATTTTTGCCGCCCTCATGCTCCTGCTCAGCGGCTACCTGCTCTCCAGCTCCCTTATCGCCCTAGTCGCCGTCACCGCCCCCGGCGTCTACCCCCTAAAAGCCGTCTTCGCCGCCTCTGACCTCATCGCCGGTCGTCGTCTCAAACTCATCACCCGCATCATCTATCTCTTTTTCGTCGTCGCCCTCATCTACCTCGTCACCATGCTCCCCATCATCCTGATTGACCTCGGCCTCAAACAAATCCTCACCTGGCTGGTTGGCTGGCCCATCGTCCCCTTCTTCTTGCTCACCGTCACCTGTTTTGTGTTCATCTATGCCACCACCTACCTCTACCGCTATTACCGCTGGCTCTTAGATTATCAGGAGAAATAATATGTCCACGTCAAGCCCCAATCCTCAACCCACACCCAACCCCCAGCCCCTCCCCGGCGCCCCTGCTTTCCGGGTTCCCGACCACGCCACCGCCGCCGCCCGCATCCAGAAACTCCGCCAGCTCATCAACGATTACCGCTACCATTACCACGTCCTGGACGAATCTATTATGTCCGAGGCTGCCGCTGACTCCCTGAAACACGAACTCGCCGAGCTGGAAAAGGCTTATCCCGACCTCATCACCCCCGACTCCCCCACCCAGCGCGTCGCCGGCCAGCCCCTAGACAAGTTCACCAAAGTCCGCCACCGCGAACGTATGATTTCCCTCGCCGACGTTTTCTCCGAAGCCGAAGTCCGCGAATGGGCCGCCAGCAACCTCAAACTTCTCCCAACCCTCCCGCTCCCCTCCGGACACCACCCCACCCGCATCACCGAATACTTCACTGACATCAAGATGGACGGCCTCGCTTGCGCCCTCCACTACCAAGACGGCCTCTTAAAACAAGCCGTCACCCGCGGCGACGGTCTGGTCGGCGAAGACGTCACCATGAACGTCCGCACCATTGAAAACGTCCCCTTGAGCATTCCAGCTTCCGGTCATGTAGAAGTCCGCGGCGAAATCGTCATCTTCAAAGCCGACTTTGACGCCCTCAACCAGCAGCAGCTCGCCCGCCACCTCAAGCCCTTCGCCAACCCCCGCAACCTCGCTGCCGGCAGCATCCGCCAGCTTGACCCCAAGATTGCCGCCTCCCGCCGCCTCAAGTTCATGGCCTATGACCTCGTCCAACCTGACCTCCCCCGCCACTCCGAGGCCTACGCCAAGCTCCGTGAGCTCGGCTTCCGCACTTCCGGCGAAGACCACGTCTTCACCAGTCTAGGCCAAGTCTTCCAGGAAATCTCCCGCCTCGCCGACTACCGCCAAACCCTCCCCTTTAACACCGATGGTATGGTAATCAAAATCAACGACCGCGCCATCTATCGCGCCCTCGGCATCGTCGGCAAGACCCCTCGCGCCGCCGTTGCCTTCAAGTTTCCCGCCGAAGAGTCCACCACCCGCGTCCGCGACATCGTTATTTCCATTGGTCGCACCGGCGCCGCCACTCCCGTCGCCCTGTTTGACCCCGTCGTGGTTGCCGGCAGCACCGTCCGCCACGCCAGCCTCCACAACGCCGACGAAATTGCCCGCCTTGATCTCCGCATCGGCGACACCGTTATCATCTACAAAGCCGGCGACATCATTCCTCAAGTCAAAGAAGTCTTAAGAACCCTCCGCCCCGAAGGCACTCAGCCCTTTGACTATCTCGCCGCCCTCCGGGAACAATACCCCGAGCTGGAGTTTGAGCGACCCGCCGGCGAAGCTGTCTATCGCGTCAAGGGCCTAAACTCCGACCTCGTCCTGAAGCGCTCCCTTGAATACTACGCCTCCAAACCCGCCCTCAACATTGACGGCCTCGGCGAGAAAAATATCGCCGCTCTGGTTGACTCCGGTCTCGTGAAAAGCATCGCTGATCTCTACCGCCTCACCCCCGCCGATCTCAAAGCACTGGACCGCTTTGCTGACCTCTCTGCCACCAATCTCATCCAGTCTATCCAAGCCTCCAAAACCCCTACCCTCCAAAAGTTCCTCACTGCCCTCGGCATCCGCCACGTCGGCGCCCAAACCGCCGCCACCCTCGCCAGCTACTTCTCCAGCCTCCACGCCCTCGCCGAAGCTACCCTGGAAGACCTCCTGGCCCTCCCCGACATCGGTCAGATCGTTGCCGAGTCTATCCTCGCCTGGTTCGCCGACGAAGACAACCTCCGCCTGCTCGCCGACCTAGAAGCTCTCGGTGTTCACCCCCAAACCGTGGACGCCAGTCGCCTCCCCCTCACCGGCCAGAGCTACATTATCACCGGTACGCTTGAGAGTATGGACCGCGAAGCCGCCGAAGACCGCCTCCGCACCCTCGGTGCCACCGTCACTAGTACCGTCACTAAAGCCACCACCGCCCTCATCACCGGCGACAAACCCGGCAAAAGCAAGACTGCTAAAGCCGCCAAACTCGGCATCCCCACCCTCTCTGAAGCCGATTTTCTCACCCTCCTCCGCCAAAATCCCCAAAAATAGCCCTCGCGGGCCCAATATCTCTTATTTTATCACATTATAGCACACCTCACCAAATCTGTCAAGTATAAGCCTTTGCCGCCCTCACCCTGCGCTTCCGAACCTACAAAATCCCCCAGCGCAGCAATTAGCTTCTCGCTCGGGCCGCGTCGCTCGCTCCCGTCGTCACGGGGCTCGCGCGCTGAACCTCGGCCGTAGCCTCCGGACTCCCTCGCAAGAACTAATTGCTTCGCCGGGG
>CAMMXR010000044.1 GCA_946500965.1 uncultured Candidatus Saccharibacteria bacterium
AAGGCCGCGGCCCAGAGGGAGAAAGAACGGGAGAAGACGGCACAGGCGCAGGCGGAGCCAGATGCAGCGGCGCGGGAGGCGGCGAAGGCAGGGGATACGAGTGGGACGACGGTGGCGGTGGATGAGCGAGCGTTGGAGCAAGCGAAGGCGCGGGCGACGATGGAAGCGGCGGCTGCGGCGGCGGTGAACCAGGCGGTGGCGACGGCGACGGAGAATGCGGCGGCGGTGGGCGCGAGTGGGGTGGGGGTGCAGGCGGCGAGCGCTGGAGCTGAGACTGGTGCGGGGCCTAGGGTTGGGATCGTGGGGGGCGGCGTGAGTGCTTCTGAAACAACGGGGCCGAGTCTGCCGCCGGTGCAAATGCCGGTGTTAGGGGCGCAGATGGGGGGACGAGTTGCGGCGCAGCCGCAGGGATTGTCGCAGGCGCAGGGGTTGTCGCAGGCGGAAGTGCAGCCGCAGGGGTTGTCGCAGGCGCAACCACAAGTGACGGCGCAGGTGCAACCGGCGCAGATTAATCCGGAGAACCCGGTGCTGCCGACGGTGACGACGCCGACGGTGACGACGGGAGTGACGGCGCCGACGATGACGACGCCGACGGTTGAGCCAGCGCCGGTGGTGACATCTACTGTGGCGCCAGTGACGGCACCGGTCGCGGCACCGGTGGCGGCACCGATGGGGGCACCGAAGGGGCCACCGGAACCGAAGAATTATGAGGCGATGATTGAGCAGGCGTTGGCGGAGCCGTTGCCGGTGGAGACGGCGGCAAGCGCGGCGGGGCTGTTGAAGGCGCCGGTAGTGACGCCGAAGCCGGCGGAGGCGGCGCAGGGGGTTGAGATGCCGCAGACGGCGGTGGGGGCGCAGCCGGTGGAAGTTCCAGAACCGATGGAAATGCCGCAGGCGGCGATGGGAGGAGCGGCGACGATTCCGGCGATGGGAGGAGCGATGCCGACGGCGGGAATGGGGGTGCCGGCGGGGATTAATCCGGCGGTGATGGCAGCGCCGCAGGAAGCGGCGGAGGTGGCGGCGCCGATTTTGGGAACGATGAAGATGGAGCCGGTTGAGCCGGTAAGTGCGGCGGCACCGGTGACAACAGGGATAATAAGTACGCCGACAGCGGGGGCAGGAGCGGGCGAGACGGGGGCGCCTGGAGTTCCTGGAGCAGCGGCAAATAATGCGGCGGGGATGGCGACGATGCCGGAAATGCCGGCGGGGATGGCGGCGCCAGAGATGAAGCCGGGGCAGACGATTTTGCCGCCGGCGCCAGCGCCGGAAGTAGGGATGGGGCTGATGCCGCCGACGGAGGCAGGAGCGCCGATGCCTAGTGGTGCGGCGATGCCGGGGGTAGCTCCCAGTGTAGGGGTGGCGGGGACGCCTGCGACATCTGTGACACCAGGAGCGCCTGGAGTGACAGCAGCGCCGGGAACGGTACCGAACGGTGCGGCGGGGGCGGGACCGAGTGTGGCGCCGGGGGCGTTTCAGATTCCGGGGGCGGCGTAGGTTGAAGCATAAAATTGGAGAAATAAGACGTTTGTGCTTGGGGTGTGGGGCGCAAGCTTGTTATAATGGTGGAAATGGATAAAGAGATTTTGATAGTGGATAAGCCGGCGGGGATGAGCTCGTTTGGGGTGGTGGCGCGGGTGCGGCGGAAACTGTCGGAGGTGGCAGGGAGGAAGGTGAAGGTGGGGCATACGGGGACGTTGGATCCGTTTGCGACGGGGTTGATGATTTTGATGGTGGGGAAGGGGACGAAACGGGGGGGGGAGTTTTTGAAGCTGGATAAGGAGTATGTGGCGACGGCGCGGCTGGGGGCGCGGTCAACGACAGGGGATCCGGAGGGGGAGGTGACGGAGACGGTGGGGGCAGAGGCGCCGAGTGAAGAGCGGGTGCGAGAAGTGCTGGCGGGACTTACGGGGGAGATTTGGCAGACGGTGCCGCGGTATTCGGCGGTGAAGATCCAGGGGCAGCGGGCGTATAAGCTGGCGCGGGCGGGGAAGGAAGTGGAGATGCCGCAGCGACAGGTGCGAGTGTATGAGTTGGAATTATTGCGATATGAGTGGCCGGAACTGGTGGTGCGGTGTAGGGTGTCAAGCGGGACGTATGTGCGGGCGCTGGCGGAGCGGATTGGGGATGAGCTGGGGGTGGGGGCGTATTTGACGGCGCTGCGGCGGACGCAGGTGGGGGAGTATCGGGTGGAAGAGGTGGAAGAGGGGTGGATAGAGTAGGATTTTGGCTTGATAACTCGCTAGCGCTTGTGATAAACTAGAAACAAAATAACGCTTAAGTTAAGAACGAGGTCTATAGCAATGCGTATCAAGAAATATCAGCAGGGGGGGGGGGTACTTATTAGGAGCTAGTGGGGGTGCATTAGCACTCCTAGCAGGCTTGATGCTATTTCCAGCGATACCCACAGCGGTGCAGGCGGAAGAAGGAAATACGACAACTACGTTGAGCGTAGAACCAGCGATTGCGATATCTCTACCGAATACGATTGCTTTTGACCTCACACCATCGGCAGATGGAGTGTTTGCTTCAAGTACGGCTAGCCTTGCAGTCTCTACGAACAATGAGACGGGCTACTCGCTTTATTTCTCAACTACCGATACGGACAATAGCTTACATGGCCAGAATCCAGCGACAACGGAGACGATTGTGGCTGTGAGTGGTAGTACGACAGAAGAGAATTTTGAGAATAATACTTGGGGATATAACTTAAGCTTAGTAAGTGCAGGAGATGCCACTACCTATGAAGCGGTACCGACGAGTCGTGAGACGGCACTACTGACGACCGAAGCACCAAGTAATGATAACTACAATCTGACCTTTGGAGCGAAGGTTTCTACCGCAATGCCGTCAGGAACCTATACGAACACAGTAGCGGTGTCGGTGGTGGCGAACCCGAAGATTATTTCAAGTCTAGTAGATCTGACGTATATGCAGGATATGACGCAGGAGATTTGTGCTAAATCTAGTGAGAATGACACGACGAGATTAATTGATTCGCGCGATGGTAAATATTATTGGGTAGCTAAACTCAAAGATGGTAACTGTTGGATGACACAGAATTTAGACTTAGATTTAGGTGTTAATAATGGTAGAGTTAATACTACAGTCTTAACTCCAGAAGATAGCGATGTGTCTCAAAACTGGGACAGTAGCAGTGCTTATCCATTACAGGCTACCGAGTTGGAGGGTGCTATTTCCAGTAATACTTCTAATACGGGTACTTACTCTTGGGATGTAGGTATGTATGTTAAATCTGATCCGACTTCTGATAGTGACTGTGATAGTGTATCGAGCCTGGCCGATTCTAGTTGTATCTCTGCTGGTTGGACAGACGTCTCATCTATGACACCAATGATAGATGATACTAGTAACACTGTTATCGCTGGTGGCCAATATGATGCTCACTATCTAGTTGGTAATTACTACCAGTGGAATGCTGCAACGGCTGGGACTGGTGGCACAATTACTAACGATGATGCTGCTGACTCCATTTGCCCTAAAGGTTGGCATTTGCCTATAGACAACTATGACATCGGTTCTTTTTATTATCTTTTTAATTCATATGACGCTTATGTTAGTCCTGTTATTCTTATCCAATCTCCTTTATATTTTTCTCCTTACGGGCGCCTTACCTCAGGTTCATTACAGTTTGCGGGTAGTCTTGGATTATACTGGTCGTCTACCACATACTCTAGAGTTGATGCTGCGTCGTGTCTATATATGGGTGTTACTGCCTTTCAGCCATCTAGCTATCGTGCTCGCGCTGATGGACTTACGATACGTTGTTTTGCTTATGGTGACATCAATTAAATTTAATGAAGAAACCCTAGACGCTTGATTTGGGGTTTCTGATGTAAGGGGGAGGGAAAAGAAAAATCTCGCTAGGCGAGAGGTGAGAGAAAACAGAGTAATGGCGGAAGCGAGAGGAAAGGGAACCTCGCTGCGCTCGGTGGCGAACCTGTGGGTCCGACCCCTGCAATCCAGTAAGCCCAGCTTTGTGCTGGGCTTACTGGATTGGCGGAAGCGAGAGGATTCGAACCTCCGGTACGGTTACCCGCACACACGCTTTCCAAGCGTGCTCCTTAAACCACTCGGACACACTTCCGCGTGAGGTGATTATAACATAGAAAATCGGATTTGGGGAGGGGTGGTGGCGGAGGACGGGGCGAGGTAGCAAGGCGCGGCGGGGCGGCGGTTGATTTTTGGGGAAATCTGTGGTATAATGAAAGGGAGGAGGTGCTTTCGCACCGATTAGTTCTTTGATAGAGGAAATTACATCTCACAGCCAAGCCCGAAAGGAGCGTGCCAATATGGCAAATGTTAACAAAGCACGTCGGTTCACGAAACAAGAGATGCAAGCCGCATTCCGGCACTATCAGGTGACGGAGCAGGATGGTGGGTTCGGGTTGCTCCCGACCAATCGTCGTGCGCAGGGGGACGAGGTATTGCTGTATCCGCAGGAGGTGCCGGTGGATCGGTACGGAGTGCCGATTGATCTGACGACCACTTGGATGGTGGCGCCGGCGGAGCTGGAGCGGATTTTCCAGTGGAAGTTTGGCGGCAAGTGGGCGCTGGTGCGCCTGGGCGAGCTGTCCTGGATTGATCCGGAGATGGCAGCGCTGAAGCTGGTGGACCCGTTGGAGGCGACGCATATGCAGGTAGAGATCCTGTGGGATCTGGAGCAGGCAGGGAACGACAAGAACCTGTCGCGCGGCGAGATGCCGCACTGGATGTGCTACCGCTATCGTCACACTTGCGAGAATGACCCGCATCAAGGCGGCGACTTCTATATGATTGATCTGACCAGTCCGTGCCTGCGGCGGCAGAGTGCCGTGGAAGATTTGTGGCTGCGGCTGGCGTTGGAACACGAAGAACGGATGAAAGTAGGTGGTAAACCGTGGAAGAAGTAAAATTGTCAGGAAGGTTGGAAAACCTGTGCGCACGTGATGTCTGTCTGCAACACGCTTCGGCGGGGGAAGGCCTGAGAGGTCGGTTCCCGGCGGAGCAGAAGCTGAATCCTGGAATTGGTTTCATTTTCTGCTTTTTCC
>CAMMXR010000045.1 GCA_946500965.1 uncultured Candidatus Saccharibacteria bacterium
CAAATCATCAATTGTCGACAACTCCTCCGGGTCTTCTGGATATCCGAAATCAACTACTAGTACATACTTTCTCAAAGAACTCACCCCAATCATAAGATGTATGCACTATATTATATCACATATTATCAAAAAATCTAGTACTGTTTCTTCCCTTTACGCCTGTCGCTTAGCCTGCAATTCTGCGCTTGCCACCACATGTTCCATCAACACGCTCGTCGTTACTGCCCCCACCCCACCAGGTACCGGCGTAATCGCTGCCACTACCTCCGCCACCTCATCAAACACTGCATCCCCCACCAGACATTCCTCCACCCAATTCGTTGACACATCTACCACTACTTGCCCCGGTCTCACCATCTCGCGCGTCAGGCTCCCGGCCGCCCCCGCCGCCGTCACGATTATATCCGCTTCCCGCGTCACCGCTGCTACATCCTTGGTCTGCCGATGACAAATCGTCACCGTCGCATTTCGCTCCAGCAGCATCATCGCCACCGGCCTCCCCACCACCAAACTCCGTCCAATCACCACTGCTCGCTTCCCCGCGCATTCAATACCATAATAATCCAACACCTTCAGGCACGCCTCCGCCGTGCACGGTGGAAAGCCCAGCTTCTCCCCCGTAAACACTCCCTGCAGCGACTGCCCCAGCATCCCGTCCACATCCAGTTCCACACTCAGCCGCCCATAAATCTCTTTCTCCGCCTCCCGCAGCCGCCGCGGCAGCGGTCTCAGCAGCAGCACCCCAAACCCATCTTCTCGTGCATTCGCATCCGCAATCGCCATCGCCTTTTCCATGGACGCCGCCCCAATCGTCCGCGGCAACACCATCTGCCGCACCTCAATCCCCAGCCCCGCCGCGCATCGCTGCACCGCCCGTTCATAAGCCAAATCCGCCTCCTCCTGCCCACATCGTATCACCAAAATCCCCGGTCGTCGCCCTCGTCTCTTTAATTCGGCAATCCTCGGTCGCAAATCCTCTTTAATCTTCTCTGCTACTGGTCGTCCAGCTAAAATCTGTGCCATCCTTACTGCTCTCCCGTCCTCTTCAACCTTGCTTCCACTTGCGACCATACTTCTTCTGCCTGCCTCTCCACCCTCGTTAATAACTCCTGCCCTCGCGCATTTAGCGCTTCTGCCTGTTCCCGCCCCCTCAAACTGCGCGTATTGATTAGCAAGTTTAGATACGCCATCTCTACGGCCGCGCGCACCGCCGCTGCTGCACAACCAGCATCGCTTACCACCATCCGGCTGCCCTTACTTGCCAACTCTGCGATCACTGGTATCGCCGCCGCTCCCAATTCCATAATCTCCATCGGCGTCCCACATGCTCTCAACGTAGCCTGCTCTAATATTTCAGCTCTTCTTGGCTCGTCCTTAGGAAGCTTATAAGCTTCTGCGAGCGGTCGAAACCCCTCCGCATCCGCTTTTATCTGCTCCAGCAACCTCTCCTGCAACGCCTCTCCCCGCCGCCTCAGCTCCGCCACTTCCGCCTCCACCTCAGCATATTTCGGCTTACCCAGCGTCAGCGCCGCCACCATATTTCCTAATGCCACTCCTAAGGCTCCTACCAATGCTGCCGCTCCACCCCCACCCGGCACCGGCTCCGCTGATGCCAAAAACCGCGTAAACTCTCGCACAGACAGCCCCCGATAATCTAAACCTCTCTCTTCTTTCATCGTTAGAACAATCCTTTCACCTTACCAGTCTCCACGTCCACATCTACCCGCCGATACGCCGGATCCGAACACGTCCCCGGCATCATTGTAATCTCCCCCGCCATCGGACATAGGAACCTCGCTCCGCCATACTCCAAAATATCCCGCACCGGCAAGCGCCACCCCTTCGGTACCCCCTTTTGACTCGGATCGTGACTCAGCGACAGATGCGTCTTCACCATCATCGTTGCGTAATCCGCATATTTCGGGTCCTGTTCAAACCGCTCCGCCTTCATCAGCGCCAGCGGCGCCCAGTCCACCCCGTCCGCCCCATACACTTCTCGCGCAATCACTTCTACCCGCTCTCTTAGCGGCATCGTCAACGGATACAGATACTTCACTTCACTCGGTTCCTCGCAAGCCTCCACCACCGCCTGCGCCAGCTCCAGCGCCCCCTCTCCCCCATACCGCCAGTGGTTACTCAGCGCACACCGCACCCCCTGCTCCGCACAAACCCGCTTGACCAGCGCAATCTCCGCCTCCGTATCAGTCGCAAACTGATTAATACAAACCACCGGCGTAATCCCCGATTTCCGAATCGTCCCCAGATGATGCACCAGATTTGCACAGCCCCGCTCCAAAAGCTCCAGATTTTCTTCCGTATAAGCCGTCGGTAGCGGCCGCCCCGCTACCACCGCCGGTCCACCCCCGTGCATCTTCAGCGCCCGCACCGTCGCCACCAGCACCGACACATCTGGCTGCAAACCACTCAAGCGGCATTTCACATTCCAGAACTTCTCAAACCCAATATCCGCCGCAAATCCCGACTCCGTCACGTGATAATCAAACAATTTCAACCCCAGCCGATCGCCAATAATTGACGACTGTCCAATCGCAATGTTCGCAAACGGCCCCGCATGCACCAAAACCGGCTGATGTTCCACCGTATAACACAGCGTCGGATTCACCGCCTCGCGCATCCACGCCGTCATCGCTCCCGCCACCTCCAAATCCTCCGTCGTAATCGGCTCCCCGCTCCGGCTATACGCCACCACCACCTTCCCAATTCGCTCACGCAAATCCGCCAAATCCCGCGCCACCGCCAGAATCGCCATCAGCTCCGAACTCACCGCAATCCCAAACTGCGATTCCATCAAATATCCGTCACGCGGTCCGCCCAGCCCCATCACAATCTTCCTCAGTCCCTGCGCGCAGAAATCCATCACCCATCCCATTTCCACCCGTTTCGGATCCACGTCCAACCGCTTCAGCCCAATCTTCATGAGCTGCGCATCGCTATAATTCCGCTCGTGTTGCATCCGCGCATTCAGCGCCACCATCGCCAGATTATGCGCATTCATAATCGCATTAATATCCCCCGTCAATCCCAGCGAAAACTCCGTCATCGGCATTAGCAGCGCATTGCCGCCTCCCGCCGCCGTCCCCTTGATATTCATCGTCGGTCCGCCCGACGGCTGCCGCAGACATCCCCCCACCTTCTTCCCCAGTCTCCCCAGCCCCTCAATCAACCCCAGCGAGGTGGTTGACTTCCCCTCCCCTAGCGGCGTCGGCGTAATTGCCGTCACCTCAATATATTTCCCGTTTGGCCGCCCTTTCAATCGTTTTATAATCCGCCCAAAATCCAGTTTCGGCGTCCGGTCATACGGAATCAGTTCCTCCGCCTCCAGCCCTAATCGCTCCCGATATTCCTCCACCGTCGGCAAATCTCGCTCCGCCGCCTCCGCAATTTCCCAATCTTTATACACTAGCGGATCCAGCCGCTCCCGCCCCGCCGCATCCTTACCTTTCCCCTCCTGGAACTCGATTTGCCTGCTTTCTTTCATATTTTCATTCTACCAAATCCTCGCCCCACTTACAAAACATAAGCACGTTAAAACACCCAAAATCTTCCGCCACCTCTTACCCACCAAAAAGCCACCCTCTCGGGTGGCTCTGCGTTTTACCGCGCAATCGTCAGCGAAATCTTCCGCCCCTCGCGGTCAATATCCAGAATCCGGAACTTCTTCCGCTCGTTCAGCGTAAAGACTTTCTCTGGATCCGCGTCGCTGCCATTCCCCAGCTCTGACACGTGTACCAGCGCTTCCACCGCCGGCGAGATCTGCACAAACGCCCCAAACGGCGTAATCCGCGTGATCGTCCCCTCTACTTCATCACCGCGCTTCAGATTTTCCACCTCCGAAATCCACGGATCCTCCGTCAGTTGCTTCATAGACAGCGACAGACGTTCCTTATCAATCGCGATAATCTTCGCTTCCACCGTGTCCCCCACCTTCACATAATCCGCCGGGTTATTCACCCGTTCCCAAGAGATCTCCGAAATATGAATCAGACCTTCCACGCCGTCCACATTCACGAACGCGCCGAAGTCCACCACCCCCGTCACGACACCTTTCACCACGTCGCCCACGTGCAGCTCCGCAAACCGCTCTGCGAGACCGTCTTTGATGGCTTCTTTCTCGGAGAAGATCAGCTTATTGTCCTTACGGTTCGCATCCAGAATCCGCACCTTCATCGGCTTCCCGACCAGGGCGTTCAGACGCTGCAAAATCTCGTCCTTATCTGACGAGCCCACGCGCGGATAATGCTCCGCCGAAAGCTGCGACACCGGCAGGAACCCACGAATCCCTTCGTATTCCGCCAACAGCCCGCCCCGGTTAGCGTCAAACGGCGTCACTTCCACCGATTCGGCATTATCCAGACGTTGCTGAATCTCGTCCCAGCCCTTTTCTTTCGCTGCTTTCCGCAGCGACAGCAGCACGCTCCCGTCCGCCGTTTCCGCCTCAATCACCGAAGCGGTCACTTCGTCGCCCACGTTCAAATTGCGCGCAAACGACACTTCGCGCCGCGGGACCACGCCCACACCGCGCGCACCAAGATCAATCAGAATCTCGTGCTTCCGCATTGACAGGATTTTTCCCGTCACCGTTTCCCCCACCACTGCTCGCTTCGCGCTCTCCGGCGCACCCGCCAGCAGTTCATCCATTGTTAGTTTGGCTTCTGCCATTGATATTTTCCTTTCTTCAGGCTCGTTCAGCAGTTTCCGCTTCCTAACCCCTCTAGGTCTTTATTTGGCGCCCGCCCCCTTTAGTGCCGCCAGCTTCCGGAAACTCTTGAACGAACCCGAAATCTACCTACCATTATACCAAAAATCCCACCCCTTGTAAATCACCCATCTTCGCCCCTTCATGCCACTACCGCCCCACTTCAGCACCCCTCTCGCGGCGCCCCCACTCCTCACCCGCACTCCGGACAATGATACTCCCCATCCGCCCCCTGATA
>CAMMXR010000046.1 GCA_946500965.1 uncultured Candidatus Saccharibacteria bacterium
CCTCAACCCCAACAACGCACCCCCCCACCGCCACCCCGCAGCCTGTCCCGTCCCCGCCTGCTACCTTCCGCGTTCCAGCCTGCCCCCGCGCCCCCGCCAGCCACTCTAAATTACGCTGGCTGTATTCCACCATCCGCTCGCTCACGTCCGTCCCGTAAGCCCGATAACCCATCAAAAGCGCCTCTTGCAAAACAACCCCCGTCCCACAAAATGGATCCAGCACCGTCGCCCCCGGCCGCAGCTCCCCCGCCAGATTAATCAAAATCTGTGCCAGCTTCGGCGGCAGCATTCCCACCTTCGCATCCCGCGCCGGCCGCTCTTGGTCCCGCCGCGCATAAGCGTTGATATTCTGCACCTGAATCACCCGATAATACCGCCCGCCCACCTTCAGCAGCTCAATTTTAGTCTCGCCCGTCAAATGATTATGGAAACTAGTTGCGCTTGACAGCGTCGCCGCCCGATTCGGCACCACCCGCACACTTTGCCCCCGTTTCGCCAGGATGCGTTTACACTTCAACGCCTCCGCCGTCGCCGTCCGCGCCGTTGCCCGCCGCGAATAGTCCGACACCCCCAGCGTAATTTTCCCCTCCGTCGGCCGCCCCAGCAGCCAGGGAACTAAAGCCCCTTCAATCGGCACCGCAATCTTCAACGTCCCACCCAGCCGCGCAATTTCCGGCTCCCGCTCACTCTCAAACTCCGCCAGCTCCGCCCCCATCAGCCGCACCCCGCTAAACTGCGCCTCCAGCTCCGCCACCGAAATCAAGGGCTGCCGCCCCAGCACCGCCAAATACTTTTTCATACAATTATTATAACATACGCCCGACCTATGCTATAATACAAGCATTATGTTTAGAAAAGTTCTCACCGTTCTCACCCTCATTCTTGTGGTCTTCGTGGTCTGGGGCGCCCGCGAAGACATTTTTGAGGCCATCAACTACCTCAGTCAAACCAACCTCTTCTTCATTCTTCTGCTCATCCCCGAGCAGCTGTTTATGTATTACTGCGCCGGCCAAATCTTTTTCTCCTATATGGCCGCCAAGGCCAACGCCGAAGCCGAGAAGCATCCCCGCTCTAAGTCTGAGTCCGCCAAGTCCGCCGCCCCCGCCAAGACCGCAGCCCCTGAAGCCTCCGAATCTGCCTCCGACACCACCGGCATTGACCCCGTCACCAAAACCTCCGTCACTCCCCGCCGCGTTTCCTCCTGGCTGCTCGCCCGCATCTCTTTTGAGCTTAACTTCGTCAATCACGCCATCCCTAGTGGCGGTTTTGCCGGCCTCGGCTACATCACCTGGCGCCTCAAAGCCTTCGGCTCCTCCGTCGGTCAAACCAGCTTCATGTATGTCCTCCGCTATTCCATCACCATCCTCGCCAACCAATTCCAAACCCTCGTCGCCATCGCCGTCCTACTCATTCTCCACGCTGTCCCCGATCAGGGTTGGTGGGTCATCGGTCTCACCGCCCTCATCAGCCTCGGCGTCGTGGTCGGCCTCGCCATCATCGTCATCGTCGCCAGCAGCCGCAAGCGCATCACCTGGTTCGCCAAACTCGTCACCTCCACCATCAACACCGTTGTGAACGCCCTTACCTTCGGCCGCAAGCGTCAGCTGCTCACCTACGCCGCCGTCGAGACCTACTTCGTTGACATCTACAAAGATCTCACCGTCGCCAAAGCCAACAAACGCATCCTCATCCACCCCATCATGTGGGGCATCGTCTACAGCTTCTTTGAGGTTGCAACCTACTGGCTGGTCGGCATCAGCATGGGGCACCCCGAAATCCTCCCCCAGATTATGGTCGCCGAGGCCCTCGGCTCCGTGGTCGGTGCCGTAATGCTGACCCCTGGCGGCGTCGGTGGCTACGAAGGCGTGATGATCTTCATTATGTCCACTCTCGGCGTTGACGTCGGCCTCGCCACCGCGGTCGTCATCACCACCCGCGTCGTCGTCCTCGTCGGCACCATCGTCAGCGGCTACGGTTTCTACCAGAACGCCATCTCCAAGATTGGCAAAAAAGAACGCGAACAGATCATGAAAGAGGTCGGCGAGTAGTGCGCCCGCCCCACTCGGAGATCACCCCCAATGTTTGATGGTTTTGACGGCTGGCTGCGCGCCGGTGACCCCGAACGCCCCTACACCGTCAGCGAATTGATTGACTACTGCAACTTCACCCTGGACCGCGAGTTCGGCAGTGTCCTGGTAGAGGGCGAAGTCGCCAGCTTCAAAATTAACCAAGGCAAATGGGTTTTCTTTGATCTCAAGGATGCCGACGGCGTCAGCACCCTCTCCTGTTTTCTGCCGCTCAGCAGCCTCGGCGTCGCCCTCTCCGACGGCCTAAAAGTCCGCCTCCGCGCCCGCCCCAGCCTGACCAAGAAAGGCCGCTTCTCCCTCACCGTCCGCTCCATTCTCCCCGTCGGCGAAGGCAGCATTAAGAAAACTTTTGAACTTCTAAAGCGCAAACTTACCGCCGAAGGTCTATTTGACCCCGCCCGTAAGCGCCCGCTGCCCACCCCCCTCTCTCGTCTGGGTGTGATTTCCTCCACCGCCGCCGCTGGCTACCGCGACTTCCTCAAGATTCTAGACAATCGCTGGGGCGGCCTCCAGCTTTTTACCGTCAACACTCAGGTCCAGGGGCTCAGCGCCGCCGACCAAATCATCGCCGCTCTCAACTTACTCAACCAGCGCTCCGACCTAGACACCATCGTCATCATCCGCGGTGGCGGCAGCGCCGACGACCTTGCCGTCTTCAACGACGAGCGCCTGGTGCGCGCCATCGCCGCCAGTCGTCTCCCCGTCGTCACCGGCATCGGCCACGAAGTAGACGAAACCCTCGCCGACCTCGCCGCCGACCTCCGCGCCTCCACCCCCTCCAACGCCGCCGAGCGCCTCACTCCCGACCGCCAGGCCGTCCGCCAGCAGCTCACCCGCACCCTTGCCTACCTCCCCGAGCGCATCCTCACCGCAATTGACCAGGCTCACCGCACCACCGACCAATCCCTCCTTAGTGCCCAGCAAGCCATCACCAGCCAACTCGCCCTGCTCTCCCAGCGCCTCACCGACCTTCGCCGCCTGCTCGCCTCGCTCAACCCCGAGCAGGTCCTGCGCCAAGGCTACGCTATCCTGAGCGGCAAGCTCTCCCCTGGTCAGCAGCTTACCATCACCACTTATCAAAAAATCCTAACCGCGGAGATCACTCATGTCAAACCCCGACCCCAAACCAAACCCCAATCCTAAGCCAAGCGCCAGCCCCGACCAACCCGAAACCATTAGCCAAAAACTGGCGCGCCTGGACCAAGCCGTTGCCTGGTTCCACAGCGACGACTTCTCACTTGATCAAGCTCTCACCAAATACCAAGCCGCCGCCGACCTCGCTCACACCATTGAGCACGACCTTGATGAACTCAAAAACCAAGTTTCCGTCATCGCCGACCTCACCAAATCTTAGCACAACCAACTTTACATTTTTTCCCCCACCCATTATAATAAAATCATGCAGAACCAACCCCAGCCCCAGCCATTCTCCGGCAGCGTCGTTGAACCCGCTTCCGCCGGCTCCGCTTCTTTTGCGCCGCCCGCACCTGGCTCCAACGTCCGCCTCACTCCCCCGACCGTTGCCTCTCGCCCCGACCCCGCTGCTCCCGCCCCCAAGAAATCCCACGGCCACATCATTGAAACCATCATCCTCGTCCTCGTCAGTCTGATCGCCGTCACCTTCATCGGTCTCTTTGTCTGGAAATATCTAGAATGGGATGCCGTCCGCACCGACGTTGATGGCCAGATTGATGCCGCCGTTGCCGTCGCCGTAGCCGAGAACACCACCCAAATGGAAACCGAATTCGCCGAACGTGAGAAATATCCCTACCGCACCTTCACCGGCCCCTCCGATTACGGCAGCCTCAGCTTTGAATACCCCAAGACCTGGAGTGTCTATATCGCCAGTGACGCCGCTGACGGTGACGATTTTGAAGCCTACTTCAACCCCACCGAAGTCCAGCCGGTCAGTAACACCACTATCAACGCCCTCCGCGTCACCATCCGCAACACCTCCTTTGATAACGCCGTCCGCAACTACGAGAACCTCGTCCGAAACGGTCGCGTCACCCTCACTACCCGCAACATCGGCAACGCCGTCGCCAACGTCTACACCGGCGAACTCTCTAACGACATCCACGGCACCGTCACCATCTTCAAACTCCGCGACAAAGCCGTTCTCATCCAAACCGACGCCGAAATCTTCTCCACCGAATACTACAAATTACTTGACACCGTCACCTTTATTGAATAGTCGCCGCCGCAATCGCCGCGCCGTGCTATAATATACCTATGAGTATGGAGGTAAGCGGTATTTTGGTCGCAGCGCACGAGCTCAAAGCCCCCCTGACGGTTTTGCGCCAGCTTGCCCTCACCTTGGAGAACCAGCCTGACCCGGTCACTCGCGATTATCTCTGCCAACAAATGGTCGCTGTCTCCGATCGCGCCCTGCGCCAAGTCAACGACCTCGCCAAAATCGCCCGCCTGGAAGACGAGCTGTTCGTCTCGGAGCCGGTCAGCGTCCGCGGTCTCTGCGACCAAGTCCTCGCCGAGCTCGCTCCGCTCTACCAAGGTCACGACCGCGCCCTCGCCGCCGCCTACCACAACAAATCCCGCCTCGCCTTCGCCAACCGCGACCTGCTTTATAGCGTCATCTACAATTTCTGCGTCAACGCCCTCCACTATTCCGAAGCCCACACCACCAGCCAGCTCACCGCCAGCGAGCATCACGGCCGCCTCCGCAACCGCGTGCGCGATTTCGGCCCCGCTCTTCCCACCACCGTCTGGC
>CAMMXR010000047.1 GCA_946500965.1 uncultured Candidatus Saccharibacteria bacterium
TCTTTCTTAACTTAGGCATAACCTTTTTCTATTTCTACTTTACATTAGCACTTTAATTTGGTCAAGTGGGTTTATCGTGTAGTGAGCAATGTACCACAGTGAGTTTTATCATTGGTGACGGCTTGATAGCGTGCAACGCCGTATATGTAGTGCGGTCTCAGGTGAACTATCATAAATTGGTGCAGTTTCGGAAAAAAGTGATGGTGAGGGGCGACCAGACGTTGTTGCTCGGCTTTGCATGGTGGTGGACTGGGGCATCGACCACCCCGAATACACTGCAAAGATCAAGGTTATACCTAAAAAGGACTACCCTATTCTGATGTCTTGCGAGTTCTGAGGCATGGATATACAGGCAAAGAGATTCGAACTTTTAAGGATTTCTAGCTTAGCTGGAGCCGGAGAGGTTTAAAACAATGACAATGGAGAAAATAAAAGAAATACAATGTCAATGAAAAAATATCTTATTAAGTATGCTTCTTCTCTGAAATCCAAAACTTATGTTCTTTGTCTAGAAATACTATGAAAAATGTATTTCCCTGAATAAACCCACCCAGGACAACTCTTCCCATTATATGAAGTGCACACCAGTTGACATCTTTTTCAATATGCCTTGGGTGCACGAAACCACTCTTAGACGGGAATTCACCGTATTCCTTAAAGTTCTTACCTTGCTTCTCAATCACGCGTTCTTTGCAATAATATGATAAAGCGTCGAACGTTTTTGCTAGCAATCCATCTTTCTCCCAATCAGCAAACGATTGACCTTGATTTCGGTCGAGGAACTCAAAACTAAACCTAAAGTTTTTAGAATACTTGTCATTATTTGCTAGGCTGCTAGACTGCCCAGTAAGAAGACTGCTATCTCGTTGCGACTGATGTTTTAGTTTTTGTCTTTTTGGCATCAAGTCGTGCTCCGTAATAAGATTTCATTAAGCCCTTGTCGAGCGTTTTATTTGCGCTCGCCCACGCTTTTTGCCAAGGTTCTTCTTCATGAGTCAAATTTTCAAGATAATATCCAGTCTTATCGCCATATTCGTCTAAGACATCATTAATCAAATCTTTTTGCTCATCAGACAAATCACTTTCACATTCTTCACAAGCTTCTAGTTCGTTATACAAAATCGAATATTTCTTAAAATGGTGCCACACAGATTCTAAGACTGGACCGTGTCGCCAAGCTTTTATGTCCTCGCTAAAAATAGGAGAATCAAAGAATACTAAATGCCATGCTTCTATGTAATAAAGTAATTTTTGGAGCTTCAAATGGTTAACGCTTTTACCGCGCTTTTTAAGATATCTAATTACGTAGTTCGCAACATCAATTGCGTCTACTGTCTTCTCTTTTTTCATCGCAGCTCCCTTTCTTATTTAGATTTACTATTTTACACTTTTCGGGAAGAATTGCAATCATAAGCCTAACTGTATACCTTTATTATACCATAAGCAGAATAATAAATAGTAAAATAGGTTTATACCGTTCTTCTAGAACGCAACCTCAAAAGAAAAGAGGCAACATGGCAAAACGCCACACATTCAAGAAGGTAAAACCCGGCGAGCCAATACCGGTAACCGCTCGGCAACTTGAAAGCTTTATACTCGAACATAACGGCAGATTTAATTCGCGCGATTATGACAAGTTTGAGCGCATGGAATTAATGGGATCGCCTGTTCGTGATGCGATCCATGAATTAAAGGCTTATTCCCTGGAAACACTAGCACAGCGCTTCGATGTACGCCTTTTGGGGCGCGGTAAGCGCGTTTTCGCGAGGTTAGACGCCAAAGACGACAAATGGTACTACTTTTCCCTCGCATACATTCCACGCGCTTTAAATAACCGCGACGTGAATGACGCGATAGTTCAAATGTTTTTCATAGGTAAGTGGCGCGTCCACAAGCTTTCGCTCTGGGCCGAGCCGAAAGATATCAACCATTACGGCGGCGATTCTAACAAAACATTCTATCATTTAGTCAATAGATAGCGTCCACTTGGACACAATCGGGTTTTGAAAGTTATTGTGCAAGAAATAGGGGTGGGATTTTTTCTTGACACGAAACGGCAAATTGTTGTGGACTTTTGCCGAAAATGATCATAAGATGCGATCATGAAATATATAATCACGATAGAAGAAACTGTCGCTAAGGATTTCGAAGTCGAAGCCAACGACGCAGAGGAAGCCTACGAAATAGCTGAACAGAAATATAATTTCGGCGAATTCGTCCTAGATCCAGGAGAATGCCAGTTTAGGCAGATAGCCATTACGGCGCCAAGCGATGAAGCTACAGAGTGGAAAGAATTCTAGTAGATACTAAAGATATTCGCCAAGAGTCTTTTTGGTTTTAGGATCGCGCCATTCTTTTCTGCCGTTCGATGGGGCGCCAATAACAACAGCGGCGGCCGCTGATGGCGCATCGAATTCATAATCAATGGTAAACAAATTCTTGTTAATAACATGGTTCTTAATTAACTTTTCGCGAAGTTTCTTGTAATTACACTTCTCGAACGATGGTGTCGTTTTGTCGGAAATCTTGGAGCCGCAACGGACCGTAACTCCGTTCTTACTAATAAAACACGATGCATCACTGCCACCACGAGTACACTTAAATATAATATCGGCCTTTTGTGCCGGAGAAGCAATATCAAGGACCTTGAATCCTAGTGTAGAAATGATAATACGAATATTATCTATAAATTGGTCCATACTAGCCTCTTGCGACTCACTAACTTTTGTATCACGATAGACATTCTTTGTTAGTACGGAATAGTTGCCGCTCATGATCGCCATATCAAATAGGCGATATTCAAGATAACGAATTAGCGTTTTATTAAGCGATGGTCCCGTAAATGCAAGTGCAGTATTCCAGTAAAATGCTTCTTTACCCTGCTTATACGCGCGGAGATGATCGTTTAGTCGCTTATAAACGTCTTCTGCCTCTCCGATATACACGGAATCATTACCGTCGTCGCTTTTACAGAAAAGAAAATAGACACCGGCCATCTTAAGGTCTTCACGATCGCTATAATCGGGCATTTCCGAACGAGGAACCTTGATTGCCTTACCATTCCAGTTTTCCAATTCAGCAGTAACAAAGCCGTCTGCCGTACCATCTTTCAAGAAGATGTTAATAGATTTGCTGTAGCTCATCTACTACTCCCTGTTGCTTATTTACCTTATTATATCATAATATGCATAAAAACACCTTGGACGCCTTCGTGAAAAGACCGTTCTGTGGTAAAATTATAGTAAGGATAATTATAAATTTAATGTGGAGATAACATGATTGTCGGAGACTTACGCAACAAAGTAGATTCCATCTGGGATACTATTTGGACTGGTGGCATCACTAACCCGATTACTGCCGTCGAGCAGATTACTTATTTAATGTTCATTAAACTTCTCGACGATAGTCAACAGAAGGATGAATCGAAAGCAAACTCTCTCGGTATCCCACTGGATCACAAAATCTTCGGCGAAGGTGTTTGCGTAATCTCCGAAAATCCACATCTAGAAGCAAACTATGAAGATATGCGCTGGCACGTCTTCCATAACTTCGATCCAGAAACGATGTTTAAGACCGTAAAGGATTATGTCTTTCCATTCATTAAGACGATTGGCGATTCCACATTCAGTAAATATATGGACAGCGCTACTTTTCTTATCCCTACTCCGCTAGTTCTCTCAAAGATCGTAGATGGCATTGATGCCATGGATATGAATAACAAAGATATCATGGGCGACGTCTATGAATATCTTCTTAGTAAAATCGCGGCATCCGGCCAGAATGGCCAGTTCCGCACTCCGCGTCACATCATTAATATGATTGTTGAGTTAATGCAACCGACTCTGAATGATAACGTGCTCGATCCGGCAATGGGTAGCGCCGGCTTCTTACTTTCAACTATCCGTTATGTTGGCAAGCATCAAGAAGATGACCTCATGGTGCCAGAAAAGCGCGATTACTACCGTTCTAAACTCGTCACCGGCTTCGATACCGACCAGTCAATGCTTCGTATTGGAGCTATGAACCTAATGCTTCATGGCGTAGATAGTCCTAATATCAAATATCAAGACTCGCTTTCAAACGATAATACTGAGCGCGAAGCTTACTCTATGATTATGGCGAATCCACCATTTGCAGGTAGCCTTTTCCCAGACCAAGTTTCCAAAGATCTACTCTCATTAGCTAATACTAAGAAGACTGAGCTTCTATTTGTAGCGCTATTTATTAAGACACTTAAAATCGGCGGCCGATGCGCCTCCATTGTCCCGGACGGCGTCCTATTTGGTAGCAGTACCGCACACAAAGCGCTCCGTAAAGAACTCGTCGAGAACCAGAAACTTACTGCTGTAATTTCTATGCCTTCAGGCGTATTTAAGCCTTACGCTGGCGTTTCAACTGCTATTCTTATCTTCACTAAGACAAATACTGGCGGCACCGATAAAGTGTGGTTCTACGATATGAAAGCCGATGGCTTTAGTCTAGATGATAAGCGCGCCGCAGTAAAAGAAAATGATATCCCTGACATTATTGAACGCTTCCATAACTTGAATAACGAAGAAGATCGTAAGCGCACCGACCAGTCATTCTTTGTATCAAAGGAAGAAATTGCCAAGAATGGCTACGATCTTTCTATCAATAAATACAAAGAAGTTGAATATAAGCCGGTCGAATACCCACCTACAACAGAAATACTTGCCGATATCGAAAAACTCGACCAAGAAGTGGCCGAAAATCTTACCGAGCTTAAAAAACTTTTAAACGAAACAAATTCGAATTTGTAG
>CAMMXR010000048.1 GCA_946500965.1 uncultured Candidatus Saccharibacteria bacterium
GCGGCCTTGAGCGTGTCCGAGCAAAAGGTGTTGACTAGTAGGCCCGGCAGGAGAAGTAAAGAGCGCTGGGTCCTGGCGCGCTTTGGTTTTTGCGCTATAATAAAACTATGCCTAGATTCGAGCTCGTCTCCAAATACCAGCCCACCGGCGACCAGCCAGCCGCCATTGCCCAGCTCACCGCCGGCCTGAACGCCGGTGTCCGCGAACAGACTCTGCTCGGTGTGACCGGCTCCGGCAAAACCTTCACCATGGCCAACCTCATCCAAAACGTCCAGCATCCCACCCTCATCCTCGCCCACAACAAAACCCTCGCCGCCCAGCTCTACTCCGAGTTCCGCGAGTTCTTCCCCAAGAATGAAGTTCATTACTTCGTCTCCTACTTTGACTACTATCAGCCCGAAGCCTACATCGCCTCCACCGACACCTACATTGAGAAAGACTCCGCCATCAACGACGAAATTGACCGCCTCCGCCACGCCGCCACCGTCGCCCTCTTGACCCGCCCCGATACTATCGTTGTCGCCTCCGTGTCCTGTATTTACGGCATCGGCTCGCCCGACCACTACACCGAGATGTCTCTCGCCCTGCTCAAGGAGAACGGCCGCTGGCGCATCGCCGGCGACCAAACCACTTCGCTCTTTACCGACGCCGCCCCCGCCCTCGCCACTACCCCCACCGCTCAGTCACTCCAACTCAGCCAGCAAAACTTCATCATCTACCTCGTCGCCATGCAATATCACCGCAACGACCTCGCCTTTGAACGTGGCAATTTCCGTGTCATGGGTGATACGGTTGACCTCTATCCCGCCAGCGGGGAATGGGCTTACCGTTTTGAGTTCGGTTTCGATACTTTGGAGAGTGTCCGCATTATTGATCCACTCACCGCCGAGACCCGCGAGAAACCCGACCGTATTCATATCTTCCCCAACACCCACTATGCCACCCCCAAAGACCAGCTTGAGAAAGCCCTCATCGGCATTGAGGCCGAGTATAAAGAGCGCCTTCAGTACTTTGAGGACAACGATAAGTTCCTGGAGGCGCAGCGCCTCAGCCAGCGCACCAAATACGACCTAGAAATGCTCCGCGAAACCGGCTTTGTGAAAGGCATTGAGAATTATTCCCGCCACCTGGACGGCCGCCGCCCCGGTCAGCCCCCCGCCACCCTGCTGGATTTCTTCCCCAAAGATTTTCTGCTCCTAGTGGACGAATCTCATATGACCCTGCCCCAAGTCCGCGGTATGTATAACGGCGACCACGCCCGGAAATCCACTCTGGTGGAATACGGCTTCCGGCTCCCCAGCGCCCTGGACAATCGCCCGCTCACCTTTGCCGAGTTCCAGCAGCACATTCACCAAGCCATCTATGTCTCCGCCACCCCTGGCGAATACGAACTCGCCAACTCCCCCAAACCCGCCGAACAGGTCATCCGCCCCACCGGCCTCTTGGACCCGGAAATTGAAGTGCGCCCCTCCGAGGGCCAGATTGATGACCTGATGGAGGAAATTGACCGCCGCATCGCCAAGCACCAGCGCACTCTGGTCACCACGCTCACCAAACGTATGGCCGAGGATCTCACCGATTACCTCAAAGAACGCGACGTCAAAGTCGCCTACATCCACTCTGATATTGACACGCTGGAGCGGGGCGACATTCTGCGCGATCTCCGTGCTGGGGTTTATGACGTTCTTGTCGGCATCAACCTGCTCCGCGAGGGGCTGGACCTTCCTGAAGTCTCGCTGGTTGCCATCCTGGACGCCGACAAAGAAGGCTTCCTGCGTTCCGAGAGCGCCCTCATCCAAACCATCGGCCGCGCCGCCCGCCACGTTGAAGGCCACGTGATTATGTATGCCGACAACCTCACCGAGAGTATGGAGCGAGCCATCTCCGAAACCAACCGTCGCCGCGCTATCCAGCAAGATTACAACACCGAACATCACATCACTCCGCGCTCAGTCCAGAAGGAAATCTCTGCCGGTCTCCGCGCCCTCATCCCTGAAAAATCGGAGGCCGCCAGCCTTGACCTCAAGCGCATCCCGCCCGAGGAACTCCCCAGCCTAATCAAGGAACTCACCTCCCAGATGCAGCTCGCTGCCGCCAATCTCGACTTTGAACGCGCCGCCATGCTTCGCGACCAAATCGCCGAGATTCAAGGCCAAGTTAAGCCCAGGCATCATTAAATCATTATTTCGCTCTTGCTTTTTGCTATCAACTTGCGTTATAATAAATCCAGTTACAATAACCTAAGGGAAAAGGGAATTAACAAGTCTATGCGTCTACACATAAATCACCTGGGGGGGGGGGCAACTATTAGCAGGAGCATCTAGTCTCCTCCTACTTCTAATCTTGGGGGTAATGTTATTTCCTACTCTTCCACACGCTGCTCAGGCCGTAGAAGGCGACTCTGGCGTGTCCACTTATGCCAATACTCCTACCGCTTCTATCAATGTCCCTTCCACGATTAATTTCACTACGATTACTCCCACGGCTGCTGGTACTACCACTACTGCTACCGCTAACCTCACTGTAACCACTACTGATAGCGCTGGTTACAGCCTCTATCTCTACTCCTCAGACGGCAATAATAGTCTGACCAGTATTAACCCTGCCAACACCTCCACCATAGACGCAATTAATAACGGAGGTGTTGGCCTAACCTTAAGTAGCCTCGAGCCTAACACTTGGGGCTACAACCTCGGAACTGCAAATCCTTCTACTAATACTACCTATACAGCTGTCCCCACTACTGATACTACTCCCATCCAAACTAAAGACACTTCCTCTACTAACTCCGCTAACGACACTTACACTCTCTCCTTCGGGGCTAAGGTAGACACTACCATTGCTTCTGGTACTTATACTAACTCTCTCACTGTCGCCGTAGTAGCAGATCCACCCGCAGTATCTGGTCTCACTAGTATCACTTATATGCAAGAGATGACGCCGGAGATTTGTGCTAATTCTAATGAGAATGATACGACGAGACTGATTGATTCTCGTGATGGCAAATACTACTGGGTGGCAAAACTTAAAGATGGCAACTGCTGGATGACGCAGAATCTAGATCTAGACCTAACAGAAGAGGGGCTCTCGCCATCCGACAGTGATATATCCACAACGTGGAATCGAGACAGCACATATCCCCCACAAACCACCAGTACAACAATCGCCGATGTGCGCTCTACATCTTCTTATGATCCGGGTTTGCATGTTAAGAATGCTCCAGCTAATTACCAGCTCTACTGCAATAGCTCTTCCAGTGCGCCATTTGAATCCCAGAGTTGTATAGATGCTGGTTGGACTGACGTCTCTTCATTTACAGCTATGAACGAAGAGAATCAATTAGGAACTTCAATTATTGATGATTCATACGATGCGCACTATTTAGTGGGAAATTTTTACGCTTGGAATATTGCTGTTGCGGGTAGCTACACGCAAGGCACAGAAGCACCTGACTCTATTTGTCCTAAAGGGTGGCATCTACCATCTGACAGCAGTAATGATTTTTATACACTTCTTAACTCATATGGCATAGGAACTATTACGGATGGAAATGTCGCGCTCGGTCCGCTTTATATACAGTATAGTGGTAGTATCTTTTACGATACCATCCAAACTCCAACGCCGAAAGCACCAGATCCAGGGGTACCACCCCATCTGACCAGCGCGGGGAGCTCGGGTACCTACTGGACGTCATCTTCTGGGACCTTGCTCTACATTAATAATACGCAGGTGAGCCCATCTAGCACATTCTATACCTGGCCACTTATGTCCGTGCGGTGTCTAGCTGACTAGCCTAAGCCTGGCTTGCCAATAAAGATAGCTTAGCCCAACCCAGGCCAAATCTACTTATGATACTTCCGTCGAATCCGCTCCACATGTTCTTCCCGAATCTTCTCGTCCGGTCGCTCCAGTTGCCTCAAGCGCGTGCAAATCGTCTTAAAATATCTCGTCATGCACTGAGCGCTAGGTAGGCGTTCATAGATTTCGCCAAGCTCCCCATCCTTTCGCCCCAAAATATAATCGTCTGGATGCAGATTCCGTAGGTGCCACTCAGCATTACTGGTTGTCGTCACAAAAGTAATAATCGGCAAATCTGTAATCTCTGTGAAATAGTGACGTAGTGCCTGCGCATGATACTTATTCTGTAGTAACGGGCTTAAAAAGAAAGATTTTTTGCGTCCCACGTATTGAATCCATCGGCGCCGGTGTCCGTCGCCGTAGATTTTCCCAGCATAATTTTTGCATTCAAACACTAGCAGCCCCTTCTTGGATACTACGATCAAATCAATTTCCGTTGTACCGTTACGAGTCGGCACATAAACGTTCCGGAAGATTTGTTCCTCCGGAATATTGTATCCACGGACTAGGTTTAAATAGACTAACCGTTCGCCTGTGGAGCCTTTTGTGGCATATTCCTCGGGATGTTGGGCATAATCTGTTTTGCGCCACGCTCGATATAAAAAATAGGCTATTAAACATAGTCCAATTAAGCTGATTAGCATACTGCTTGTCGTCAGTAAGTTATACATCTAGCCTAATTATACTACATCATAACTTCAATGAGCGCGCTAGATTCACTCAGTTTTTTCGCCAAAACTCTTTACAACCGCCCCCAAATCCGTTATTATATACAAGTAGAGTTGGAGCTGGTTATTATTAGTGCTCTGACAAGTAATAACAAATTAAAGG
>CAMMXR010000049.1 GCA_946500965.1 uncultured Candidatus Saccharibacteria bacterium
AAGTAAACAAAAGAGTTCTAATCACAATGCGCGTCAAACAACAACTGGGGGGGGGGTACTTATTAGCAACTAGTGGAGCAACACTCGCTCTCCTAGTTGGTTTGATGCTGTTTGCGCCTTCTATCTCTCAACCAGAAGCCTCGGCGGTGGAGGACAACTCCGGCATCTCTACCTATTCCACCACGCCCACCGTGGGAATCTCTCTCCCGACCTCCATTGATTTTGCCGACGTTTTGCCTACTCCTTCCGGCGCAACTACTACCGCTACTGCTGATCTCACCATCACTACATCCGATAGTGCTGGTTATAGCCTTTATCTTTATTCTTCTGACGGCGATAACAGCCTCAGACCCAAAATCTCTGCCAACACCTCCTCAATTATCGCTACCGCAGGGGGTGTTGGCCTAACCCTCAGTAGCCTCAAGCCCAACACTTGGGGCTACAACCTTGGCACAGAAGCACCAACTGACAGCACAACATATTCTGCCGTTCCTACCGATAACTCCACCCCCATCCAAACCAAGGATACTTCCGATACTAACTCCGCTAGCGACACCTACACCCTTTCCTTTGGCGCAAAGGTGGACAGCACCATCGCTTCAGGGGCCTATTCTAACGCTCTCACCGTGGCAGTAGTCGCAGAACCACGAGTCATTATCTACATCCAAGACCTCACTCTTTCTGAGTGCCAAGCACAGGCTTCTGATGCTGACTTAACGGTTAAAGATAAAAGAGATAACAATGAATACACCGTTCGCTACATCAACGGCGCTTGCTGGATGACCCAAAATCTGCGGCTCTCAGGCGGACAGACGTTGACATCGGAAGACTCCAACGTCGTCGGTACCTGGGAGTTCCCATCTGACAGCTTGACCTTGGGCAACTCATCTACAGAAGCCCGCTCTACTATCAGTGACGACCCCGAGCATGCTCTTGAGTACGGCGGCTATTACAACTTCTGCGCCGCTTCAGCAGGTACGATCTGCAACAACACTACAGTGCAGGACGCTGTTCAGGATATCTGTCCTAAGGGCTGGAGACTACCGACCGGAGGAACTAGTAGCGAAATGGCCGATATCAGTAGGTATGTTTCCGCATTTCCGCCAGTCCTCAGCGGAGCCTACGCTAATGGAGTGCCTAATTACATTGGTTCCTTCGGCAACTGGTGGTCGGCTACCGTGAGCGGGAACAACGGCATCGGTCAGTTCACCTTGTTCTATAACGGGTATTCTTTTGATCATCTATCTAGTCTCGCTAGACTTCATGGACTCTCAGTGCGGTGTATCCGCTCTAACCCTGGCACGCTCACGATCAACTTTGATGGCAATGGCTCCGATGGCGGCAGCACCGCTTCTCAGCAAATCGCGGCCGGCAACAGCGCAAGTCTCAACGCGAACGGCTTCACCCGCACCGGGTATGCGTTCACCGGCTGGAACACAGCGGCAGACGGTTCCGGCACCAGCTATGCCGACGGTGCCGACTACGCCGTAACTCCCGCAACAGGCGATATCTCTGTTACGCTTTATGCACAGTGGGGACCAAGCATCCAAGACCTCACCAATGCACAGTGTCAATCCTTAGCTAGCAATAACAACTACACCGTCTACGATGAACGTGACGGCAGTGACTACACCGTCCGCTACATCAACGGCGCTTGCTGGATGACGCAGAATCTCCGGCTGGCTGGCGGTACTGCGCTCACCACGTCTGACTCTAACGTAACTCGGAATTACACCTTGCCGATCACGCAGCTTGACGGTAATAGCCTTTCCTTTACTGAGCCGCAGACTACCATCAGCAGCAACACTTCCTACGGCGGCTACTACAACTATTGTGCCGCTTCAGCTGGAACGGTCTGTAACAATACTACGGAGCAGGATGCCACCCAAGACATCTGTCCGAGGGGCTGGCGGCTGCCAACGTTTAATGAGATGGACGGCATTAGAAGCTACCGCTCCGCCTTCTCGCCTGTCCTTAGTGGGCTCTACAACTCTGGCGCACTCTACGATACTGGCTCCTACGGATACTGGTGGTCGGCTACCGCGAACGGTAGCAACAACCAATACAACCTGTACTACACTGGTAGTAGCTTGTATACCCCCCTCAGCTACAAGTTCTACGGGATCTCGGTGCGGTGTATTCGCTCTAATTAGGTAGCTCCCCAAGCTTCTCTCCCGACCTCCACGGAGGACGTGCGCCGCGACCTGGGGGAGGTAGTGTCTGGGGGCGGGGGCAGGGAAAACCAGGAACAGCGCCCAACCCTGCTCTCGCCAGCGCCTACCTCCGCGCCACCAGCACCCAACTCCACATTGACATCTCCCACATAAAATGCTATACTAACCCCATCCGCTAGCCAGTCTAGCCGCACTTTAACGCCTAGTTTACCGACACAGACCAATTTGGAGGAATGAACATGCAACTGATTCACCGTCAATCCCAACTCACCACCGATTTCTACACCATCACCGTCCGCCGCCGCGACGACCCCATCGTTCTCCGTCCCCCAGTCGGGCGCGAGGACGAGTTCTATGACTTGCTCGCTCGCAGCCAGGTTGATGACCCCACTTATTTCGTGAACCGCCCCGCCCCGAGCCCCGCCACCTACGAGTATTTCTGCCGCCATCTCCCCGAGATCCTGCGCGGTAGCCTGCCCAACTGGCGCCTGATTGAGGTCGGCGTCAACTCCGACAGCGTCCTGATGTTCAAATACGAACATCGCCAGACCCAGAGCCTCTATCACCTTTTCGCTCTGTCATCTCAGTCGTTCTCGTTCCTGCTGGAACTGCCGCGCACCGAATACGGCCCCACGCCGCCCTGCCAGATCAGTTCCTACTACTGGGACAGCGCGACTGGCTACGAGCTATGCGTCGCCATCACAGAATATTTCGGCACGTTCACGCGCCACACTCAGCTTGTCCCCACCCTGGACGCCACTGGCGACTTCGCCACGCTCCTGGACATCACGGAAATCCACGGTTACTAGGCACCACTCAAACGGCCACCCCTCGGCGGCCGTTTTTTTATGGCGCTCACCGCGCCGCTATCTGTCACCCCGTCGCTATCTGTCACCCCGCCACTATCTGGCACTCCGCCGCCTCGCCGTCAACCTACCATCACCCACCACCCCGCCTCGCCCCAATCCATCCCAGCAAAAAGCCGCAGGTTTCCCTGCGGCTTGGTGCCTAAAAGGTCATCTGGGTCATCTGGAGAAGTGCTCGGTGATCGTGACGTCGGTGTCACTGCCCTGCGGCACCCGTTTCGGGAAGACCAGCTCTCTAATGCTGTCGCCACACTCCACCAGCGAGATCAGGCCGGGCTGCTTGCCATCGGGGTCATCCTCTCTGACCATAATGGCCGTGAAGGTGTATTCGTCCTCATCCGGCCGCTCGGCCACCACCGCCAGCAGTATCGGGCACACGCTTTTGGCGTAGTCCACTTCCACCCCCATCTGTAACCGCGTAGGCTCCGGCGTGCAGAGGTATTCCGGCAGCGGCACCTCAAAGCTGAAATAAATCCGGTGTTCAATCGCCGCCTGCTGCGGGCAGCGTCCAACTTGGCAGCAGCGGCGAAGTGCTGAACTGGAACACCGGCATACCGGTCAGCAGGGTTACCCCAATCCGGACTTCACTCGGTTCGCCACCCAGGGTGTCGTCACCTTGCTCGCACCCCGCGTGCTGAGTTTCGCAAGTCGCGCCCGCATTGGCGCACGCACCGTTCTCATCCGGTTCGTACTCGGTCTCGCCGCCTCGGTCAGGGTAGGACGAGATAATGACGTGGCCGTCCAGCCCCCGCGTCTCAATCGGCCGGGAACTGATGACATACTCGTTCTGGTTGACGCCTCGGAAATTGGTGTGATAGGTGAATGTTCTCATGATACTACCTCCTGATCTAAAAGATTATTGCGTCATCGCCGTTCTCGCGGTGAGAACTAGCGAAGTCCGCAATAATCCAGGGGTCGCATCGCAGATTCCACAGATTTTAGGCACATTAAGATACTAGCCAGGAAGGGAATCTCCCGCCCAGCTACTATAATTTTAGCATAGATACAAAGTTTTGTCAAGTAAAGGCGCCCCGTGCTTCAAAAGCCGCCGTCCTGTAGTCGCGTGCTGTCACTCCTCACCACATTTTTTACAATGCTACCCCTTTTCCTATATCTCCAGACGATAATCCCCCTTGACCAAACTAAAGTGCTAATGTAAAGTAGAAATAGAAAAAGGTTATGCCTAAGTTAAGAAAGAGGGAATATCAGCACTATGCGGTTACAGCAAAATAAAGTGGGGGGGGGGTACACATTTACTAGCTGGAGGCGTTAGCCTCCTTACGCTCCTAATTCTAGGAGCAATGATATTTCCCACTTTACCGCAATCCGCACAGGCCGAAGAAGCTGAGAGCAAAGTCAGCCTCAGCGTTGCTCCGGTGATCAGCCTTTCTCTGCAAGACACCGTAGCCGTCGAAGTAACCCCGACTCAAGACGGTACCTTCAGCTCTAACACCGCTGCCCTTTCTATCTCTACCAACAATGAGACTGGCTATTCACTTTACATGGCGACTAGTAATGGCAAGAACACCCTCACTAGCCAGAATCCCAGCATATCTAACGTCATCTCTGCCGTTAA
>CAMMXR010000050.1 GCA_946500965.1 uncultured Candidatus Saccharibacteria bacterium
CTGAGTGCTGGTCAGTGGTATACTGGTGAGGAGATGCAGGGGGAAGTTTATGGCTCCCTGAACGAAGTGTTTGACTTGGTGATTCCGTCGTTGGAGCTGCTGAAAGCAGCGGAGACGGCGCTGGAGAATCAGTTGGACCGCCCGCTGACGGTTTGTCTGCCGATTGCTTCACATAAGAGATTGGTGAAGACTTATTATCTGGTGGACTTGGAACTGGCGGCGTGGAACCACTTGTACCGGTCGGCGACTCAGGATATGATGCTGCCAGTTGGCGCCATCAAGGACGAAAATGGGCAAGTATGCGGTTTCCGGTGGCTGGTGCCGACGGAAACGCTGTTTGCGCGTGTAGGAATCTGATGTAACCCCTTAGTATTGCTGCGAGATGAACTAATCGTAGAAAGTAATTTCCTTTTTTGACCCCTCAATCGGAAGATTGGGGGGTTTCTTTGGTTTTGAAGGGGGCTGATCTGGGGTGCTGGTTGGCGGTTTTGGTTGCGGGGGAGGGGGGGCTGGCCAAGAGGGGGGGGGTTTGGTATAATGGGGGTAGCTTTAGAAACTTTGGGGGATTAAGGAAAAGGAAAATGATGAATCAACAAGAAGCCGATCGCCGTGCCCGTCTGATGAAAATGCGGGATGAACGGCTACCGGATATTAAGAAACAATTTGAAGCCGCGCAGAAGCGGAACTTTAATGCGAATTTCGCGCCGGGGGGGAAGGACGCGGCGCTGGTGGGGCGGAAAAATGGCAAAAACGCGGCTAAGGGCGCTAGCAAGGCCGGGAAGGTCGGTGTGAGTGCGAAGAGCCAGCAGACGGCGGGTAAAGGTCAGAAGGGCCTCCGCGGGGCTCAGAAGAGCGCACAGAGCAAAACGACCGGAAAGCGGGCGGGGGCTGGCGCGCAGAGTAAAACGGCGGCGAAGAAAACGGGCCTGGGCGTGTCGGTGCGTAAGGGGGAGATGGTGCACCATCAGCGGATGCTGTCGCAGGACGTGAACGCGCAGGCGACGCAGCATATTATCGGGATTCCGGTGAATAAGAGCCGTTATAACGGTTATGGCGGGGAACAGGTGACGAATGCGCAGCTGAAGGCGGCGCGGCCGGACCCGGAAGCGGTGCGGGTGATGCCGCTAGGCGGGGTGGGGGAGTTCGGGATCGGGAAGAATATGACCTTGATTGAGTATAAGGGGGAGATTATTGTGGTGGATATGGGGTCGTTGTTTGCGGGGGCGGATTACCCGGGGGTGAATTATATGGTGCCGGATATTCAGTATTTGGAAGATAACATCGGGAAGGTGAAGGCGATTTGCTTTACGCACGCGCATTTGGACCATATCGGGGCGTGTCGGCATTTGCTGCCGAAGTTTGGGGCGCTGGTGCCGATTTATGCGACGGCGTTTACGATTGGGATGATCCAGAAACAAATGTCGGAGCTGCCGGAGGTGCCGGAGCTGAATTATCAGGCGGTGGACCCGCTGAAACACGAGGTGATTCAGGTGAGCGAGCATCTGTCGGTGGAGTTTATCCATACGCTGCACTCAATTCCGGGGAATGCGGCGATTGTGGTGCGGACGCCGAACGGGGTGATTTACCTGTCGGGGGACTGGCGCTATGAGGCGCGGCCGCTGGGGCAGCAGACGGATTATGACCGGATTGATGAGATTGTGAAGAAGGAGGGGATTGCGCTGCTCTTGAACGAGTCCACGAACATTGATTCGCCGGGGCGACATCCGCACTCGGAGTATGACGTAGGGGAGAATCTGGGGCGGGTGATGGATCACTATGCGAACGGGCGGGTGATTGTGAGTTGCTTCTCGTCGCAGATTAAGCGGATTGAGCTGATTTTGAACGAGGCGGCGAAGCGAGGGCGGAAGGTGGCGTTTGCGGGGTTCTCGATGATTAATAACATTGAGGTGGCGCTGCGAGCGGGGGTGATTAAGATTCCGAAGAATACGATTATGAAGATGGAAGAAATCGTGAAGCTGCCGGACGATAAGATTACGGTGGTGTGTACGGGGTCGCAGGGAGAGCTGAATGCGGTGCTGAACCGGATGGTGACGGGGGCGCATAAGTTTATTAAGATTAAGCCGAGTGATGTGATTGTGTTTTCCAGTAATCCGATTCCGGGGAATGAACCGCACGTGGTGAACACGGTGGATGGGCTGCTGCGTGAGGGGGCGGGTGTGATTCAGAACGGGAAGACGCATCTGACGAATCTGGGGCCGCTGCATCTGTCGGGGCATGCGTATTTTGAGGATCACGTGGAGTTCGTGGAGCGGCTGAAACCACGGAATTATATGCCGTATCACGGGGAGTTCTTTATGCTGGAGCATAATGCGGAGATGGCAGAGAATGTGATCGGAATGAAGCGGGAGAATATCATCGTGGCGGACGATGGGGACGTGGTGGAGTTGACGAAGGAGGGGACGATCCGGAAGAACGGGCGGATTACGGTGGGGAATAAGCTGTATGATGATGCGGATAAGCCGGTACATGAGGCGGTGGTGAAGGACCGGATTCATATTTCGCGGGAGGGGATTTTTGTGCTGGTGCTGACGCTGAGCAAGAAGAATAATCGGCTGGTGAAGACGCCAGATATTGTGTCGCGGGCGTTTATTTATCTGGATAATTCGGAAGAGCTGGTGGCGAAGATTCGGCATTATCTCCGGGTGGCGACGGAGAAGCTGAAGGGGGATGATATGAAGGCGTTTAAGGAGGAGGTGAAGGAGGATGTGACGCACATCTTGTTTGACGCGACGGGGCATACGCCAATTGTGATTCCGGTGATCAATAGAGTGTAGGGGCTCGGTTGGCACTGTTGACACGAGAGTGCTAATTTGCTATAGTGGGGGTATGGATAGTGAATTTAGTGAAATGATGAATCGGCTTTCGGAGAACGCGCGGTTTGCGCTGCAGAAGGCCGATATTTTTAGTAAGAAATACAACAAGGGCTATATGGGGACGGAGCATATTTTGCTAGGGGTGCTGGCGCAGGATGCTTCAACGGGGGCGCGGATTTTAGGGCATTATGGGGTGGATTTGGGGCAGGCGGAGAAGGCGCTGAACCGAGAGGCGGAAGAAGTGAAGAATGATGCGTCAATGGCGATGATGTCACTGTCGGAGGCGGCGGTGCTGACAATTCGGATGGCGTGTCACTATGCGAATGAGAAGGGGTCGCAGGTGGTGGGGACGGAATATCTGCTGTATGCGCTGGTGTGTCAGCCGAACTCGCGGGGGGCGATGCTGCTGTCGCGGATGGGGGTGAACGAGGAAGAGCTGCTGGATGAGCTGGAAGAAAATATGGAGCAGCAGATTCGGAGCGAGCAGAACCAGGAAAAGAAGAAACAGTATAAGAAGACGCCGCTGAAGTGGTTGCGGCGGTTTGGGCAGGATTTGACGGAGCTGGCGAAGGAGGGGAAGCTGGACACGGTGATTGGGCGGGAGCGCGAGATTGAGCGGGTGGTGACGGTGCTGAGCCGGCGGACGAAGTCTAATCCGGTGCTGATTGGTGAAGCAGGGGTGGGGAAGACGGCGATTGTGGAGGGGCTGGCGGAACGGATGGTGAAGAATGACGTGCCGGGGTCGCTGGTGGGGAAGCGGATTATTCAGGTGGATTTGTCAGATATGGTGGCGGGGACGAAGTTCCGGGGGGAGTTTGAGGAACGGATTAAGGGGGTGATTGATGAGGCGGTGGCGAATGAAGATGTGATTTTGTTTATTGATGAGCTGCATTTGCTGACGGGGGCAGGAGCAGGGGGTGAGGGTTCAATGGATGCGGCGAACATTTTGAAGCCGGCGCTGGCGCGGGGACAGTTGCAGTTGATTGGGGCGACGACGCTGGACGAATATCGGAAGAACATTGAGAAAGATAAGGCGCTGGCGCGGCGGTTCCAGACGGTGATGGTGGAGGAACCGAGTCCGGAGGTGACGCTGAAGATTTTGAAGGGAGTGAAGGGGCATTATGAGAAGCATCACGGGGTGAAGATTTCGGATGCGATGTTGGAGACAGCGATTAATATGTCGGGGCGGTATATTAATGATCGGTTTATGCCGGATAAAGTGATTGATGTGATTGACGAGGCGGCGGCAATTGCGAAGGTGGAGGCGGACAAGCGGGGCGGCTCGGAGTATAAGAAGCTGAAAGTGCGGCTCAAAGACGCGGAAGATAAGATGGCGGAGATGGCGGAAAAGGAAGATTTTGAGGCGGCGGCGTTGTGTAAGACGGAGGCGGAGAAGGTGAAAAAGCAGCTCAAGGAAATGGAGAAGAAGGGGGCGGACGAGCAGCCGGAGCTGACGGAAGATGATCTTGCGATGGCGATTTCGCTGAAGACGGGGATTCCGGTGGCGAAGGTGCACGGGTCGGAGCGGGAGCTGCTGCTCAGACTGGAAGATCATTTGAAGAAGCAGGTGATTGGGCAGAATGAGGCGATTGCCAGCGTGGCGAAAGCGATTCGGCGGGGGCGGAGCGGGATTGCGAACCCGAATCGGCCGATTGGGAGTTTTCTGTTTATGGGGCCGACGGGGGTAGGGAAAAC
>CAMMXR010000051.1 GCA_946500965.1 uncultured Candidatus Saccharibacteria bacterium
ATTGACGAAGCCCACGAATCCTCCTACTACCAAGAAAACTCCCCCCGCTACTCCGCCCTCCGCCTCGCCAGCCAAATCGCCAGCGCCCTCAAAATCCCCTGCATCCTCGGCTCTGCCACCCCTAACCTCGTAGATTATTACCTCGCCCGCCAAAACTCCACCCTCGTCACCCTTGATCACAAAGCCAAAGCCGCCGCAAAACCCCCCGTCACCACCATCGTTGACCTCAAGGACCGCTCCCTTTTCCTGAAGAACCGCTATTTCTCCCAACCCCTGCTCGCCACCCTTGAACACAACCTCGCCCAGCACCATCAAACCCTCATCTTCCACAACCGCCGCGGCTCCGCTCCGCTCACCCTCTGTAATCATTGCGGCTGGCAAGCCCTCTGCCCCAACTGCTACCTCCCCCTCACCCTCCACACCGACACCTACACCCTCGTCTGCCACCTCTGCGGTCACTCCACCCCCGTCCCCAGCTCCTGCCCACAATGCCACGAACCCGACCTCATCCACAAAGGCTTCGGCACCAAACTCCTTGAATCCGAACTCACCCGCCTCTTCCCCGAAGCCAAAATCGCCCGTTTTGATGGCGACAACCTCAAATCCGAAACCCTCGCCGAGCTCTATCCCGACGTCAAATCCGGCGCCTACCAAATCCTCATCGGCACCCAAGCCCTCGCCCGCGGCCTAGACCTCCCGAAACTTGCCACCGTCGGCATCGTCCAAGCTGACGCCGGCCTCGCCCTCCCCGATTTCGCCGCCGAAGAACGCACCTTTGAGCTGCTCACTCAAGTCATCGGTCGGGTCGGTCGCGGCCACCTCGACACCGCCAGCGTCATCGTCCAAACCTACCAGCCCGACCACCCCGTCATCAAAGCCGCTCTCGCCGCCGACTACCCCGCCTTCGCCGACTATCTCCTCAAGCAGCGCCACCGCGCCGGACTTCCTCCCTATACCTACCTCGCCCGCCTCAGCCTCACCTTCAAAACCGAAGCCACCACCATCAAACACATCCAATCTCTCCACCAATCCCTCCAGCAAAACCCCGCTCTCACCCTCTCGCCGCCCCTCCCCGCCTTCCACGAACGCACTCGCCGCGGCTACACCTGGCAGCTCACCCTCAAATCCCGCTCCCGCGCCGCCCTCATCCAAGCCCTCACCCCCCTCCAATCCCTCAAGGGCTGCCAAATCGCCCTTGATCCTCCTTCCCTGCTCTAGCTCTTCCCCCTTTGACTCGTTTATGGTATAATCACCCCTATGAAATCAACGAACTCCGCCCTCAAATCCGTCATCACCACCCCTGACCCCCGCCTGCGCCAGAAATCTCGCCGCGTCCGCGACATCACCGACGAAACCCACCAAATCATCGCCGATATGACCGCCGCTTCCCTGGAATGGGAAAAACAGCATCCCTATGAGCTCTCCGCCGCCATGGCCGCCCCCCAGCTTGGCATCAACCAGCGCATCATCATCATCCGCGACGATTTTGAGGACAAGGCCAAAAACACCTTCACCGCCCTCATCAACCCCGAAATCATCAAAACCGACGGCAAACCCCAGACCGACTACGAAGGCTGCCTCTCCGTCCCCGAACTCTACGGTCTGGTCCCCCGCCCCAAAAAGGTCAAGGTCAAGGCGCTCCTCGAAGACGGCACCGAAGTCCGCCTGAGAGCCGAAGACTACCTCGCCCGCACCCTGCTCCACGAAATTGACCACCTGGACGGCATCCTCTTTATTGACCACATCAAAGACCAGCCTAAGGCCTTCTTCCGTATGAATCAGCATGGCGACCTTGAACCCGCTGATTATGACCGCGACATCAAGTCTAACCCCGACCTCTTTCCTGATGAAGACTAGCCCCGCCTCGCCCACCCACCGAGTCATTTTCTTCGGCAACGGCCCCCTCGCCGACGCCGCTCTCGCCACCCTCTCCGCCGCCCCGGGCATAGAAATTATCCTCCACGCCCGCGCCCCCGCCGACCTCGCCACCGTTGCCGACCTCAAACGCCAACACCCCGCCGCCTTCGGCATCCTTGCCTCCTTCGGCGTCCTCATCAAACCCGACCTGCTCCAGCTTTTTGAACCCACCGGCATCCTCAACCTCCACCCATCGCTCCTGCCCGCCTACCGCGGCGCCTCTCCGATTGAGTCCGCCATTCTCGCCGGCGACACCGACTTCAGCTACTCCATTATGAAACTCGCCCGCCGCCTTGACGCCGGCCCCATCTATCACCAAGCTACCCTGACCGACCTCCTCCTTGATAAATCCGCCATCTACGCGGCTCTCGCCTCTGCCGGCGCCGCCTGGCTCGCCGAACATCTCAATCATCTCCCAACACCTATCCCCCAAGACGACACCCACGCCACCTACACCGCCAAACTCGATAAGTCAATGAGCCAGCTCCACCCCGAGCGCGACCCCGCCGACCTTGTCCTCCGCCAAATCATCGCCTACCAAGGCTACCCCAAGCCCAAATACCAATTCTTCGGCCACACCTGCATTATCCGCGCCGCCCACCTCGTGCCCTCACCCGACCTCGCGGCTGCCTCCAACTCATCTGCCAGCTCTCTCGCTTCCACCTCTACCACACCCGCCGATTTTACCCCCGGTGCCCCTCTCATAACCCCTGATCACCAACTCCTCCTCCCCTGCGCCGCCGGCGCTCTCATCATTGACCAGCTCCAGCCCGCCGGTAAAGCCCCCATGTCCGCCCGCGCCTTCCTGAACGGTTACGCCAAAGTATAACCTTAAATTAAGTGCTTTACTCATCAGAAAACCCGGCACCTGCCGGGTTTTCTTTGTTTGGCTCGCTCTTGGTGCTGGGTTTACTGGCTGGCGAGGCAGCGGACCGACTGACCGCTGTAGCGGATGTTGCTGCGGGACGAATTGACGACGCCCGAGTCGAAGTAGAGGTAGTAGGCGCTGCTAGTACTAGAGTACGCAGTAGACGACCAATAGTCCCCGGTGAGGCCTGCGTACCACAGCGACCCCGAGGCGACGCGCCCGCTGGGATTGAAGTACAAAGGAGTTTGAGTAATAGCCGTGCTACCAGCACTATCACTACTAATACTATAGGCATTCATCAGAGCTTGGAAGGAGCCAGAGTTGGAGTTGTTGGAGGTGGGGAGCTGCCAACCTTTTGGGCAGATGCTGTCGGTTGCTTCTTGACTGGTAATCGTGCCACCAGTACCTGCGGTTGCAGCGTTCCATTGGTAGAGGTTGCCGACTAGGTAGTGTGCGTTGTAAGTACTGCCAGAAATGACGTCGGTGGCGTTTCCATCTTCCATTGGTGTCATACTGGAGACGTTGGTCCAACCAGCGGAGGTACAGCTAGCGTCAGCAAGCCCCTTGATACTTGAGCTACCGCAGTGGTCACTATAGCCATCGGGGTCGGATTTGACATACATGCCAAGGTCCCAAGAGTAAGTCTCCGTGTTCGTGTTAGCACTGGTGATGGTGCCGGGTTGTTCAGTGGTGCGGGGTGGGTAACTGCTGCTTGTATTCCAGACGCCGCTCGCATTATTAATGTCACTATCGGCACTAGTAAGACCACTAGCGGGGATATCGAAGTCTAGGTTCTGCGTCATCCAGCAGTTACCATCTTTGAGCTTGGTGACCCAGTACTTTTTGCCGTCACGAGTGTCGGTGAGTTGTTTGGTCTCGTTCTCGGTTGACGCCTGGCAAATCTCTGTCGTCATTTCTTGCATATTATCAATCGCACTGAGCGTGGGCACATACCCCGGGTTTACCACCGCCGACACCACCACCCGGTTACTATACGCCCCGCCCGGCAGCTCCGTATTCACAAACGCCCCAAAAGTCAAATTATACTCATCGCCCTCCACCGGCACCTCACTCCCGCCCGCCGGCTCACCATTCTGTGTCGGCACCGCCTGATACATCGTCACTTCCGACACCGCCTCCTTCCCCAGATTATACCCCCAGGTGTTCGCCCCAAACCCCGTCGCTGTCACTTCCCCGCTCACCGGCGCAATTTCCGCCGTCCCCTCCGCGTTCGCCAGCGTCGCCTGCTGATTCTCCGTCGCCAAATACAGCGAATAACCCGTCTCATTATTCGTCGTCACCTCTACCGTCGCCGTCCGCGAGCTAAACTCCCCCGTCTCCGTCGGCGTCACATTCACTACATAATTATCGCTCCCCACCGTCAGCCCCAGTACCGGCTGCACCGTCACGCTCGCCTTAATCGTCGCTTCTTCCGCGCTCACCCCCTCCATCGGCGCCGGACACAGCATCATCACCGCCAGCAGCCCCAGAGCCACTCCCGCTCCCCCTACTAACCTCCCCCAAGCTTTATTTCCTAATAAGCACCCCC
>CAMMXR010000052.1 GCA_946500965.1 uncultured Candidatus Saccharibacteria bacterium
CGCGCCCCGCGAGGGGGGAGCCCGCCCGCGCGGGCCCTTTTCCCCCCTCGCGCCCTTTCAGAAATGCCCCGCCACGCCCCCGGGGGGGGGGGCGACCCCGGCCCGCAGGGTGAACCGGGACCGCAGGGGATTTCTACCCACGCCCTCCGCGAGGAGGGCGACGTGATCGGTGACCTTGAGCTTGAGCTGTTCAGCGAAATTTCTACCCACGCCCTCCGCGAGGAGGGCGACCGCTTAGAGGATACCGCGTTTGCTATTTCAGCCTTATTTCTACCCACGCCCTCCGCGAGGAGGGCGACTGAGAGGTGGTGACTGTGGCATTAACATCAAAACAATTTCTACCCACGCCCTCCGCGAGGAGGGCGACGCTTTTATGCCATCAATGCAGCCCGGAATATCCTATTTCTACCCACGCCCTCCGCGAGGAGGGCGACGGCCGATGCGGCAATCCGGCCTAGGCGGCACAAGAGATTTCTACCCACGCCCTCCGCGAGGAGGGCGACCTGCAACATGGCTGAACGGCAGGCGGTGGGAAGATATTTCTACCCACGCCCTCCGCGAGGAGGGCGACGCGGCCATCCACAATACCGAAGCGCTGCCCAATGGATTTCTACCCACGCCCTCCGCGAGGAGGGCGACATACGTTGTCCGGCGCCATCCACGAGGGCGTGAATATTTCTACCCACGCCCTCCGCGAGGAGGGCGACAAGCGCTTCGGCAATGCTGCTCAAATTTCCGCTCTTATTTCTACCCACGCCCTCCGCGAGGAGGGCGACCTCGTCCGAAAAGCCCAGGTCGGACGGCTTTTGCAGATTTCTACCCACGCCCTCCGCGAGGAGGGCGACTCCCTGCCGGTTGCTACTGTCAAAAAGATCAAGCGGATTTCTACCCACGCCCTCCGCGAGGAGGGCGACCAAGCAAGGACTGGACGCGATCGAAAGGAGGAAAAATTTCTACCCACGCCCTCCGCGAGGAGGGCGACAAGAGCAAAGTTTAATTTGTTCTTCTATAATAGTTATTTCTACCCACGCCCTCCGCGAGGAGGGCGACATGGTAAAAACCTGGTGGACATGACCCAGGAGGAATTTCTACCCACGCCCTCCGCGAGGAGGGCGACAATCGCCGTTTTCGTCCTGACAGACGTGGCGCATCCAATTTCTACCCACGCCCTCCGCGAGGAGGGCGACAATACAGGGCCTCTTAGACGTCACAGAGGAAAATATTTCTACCCACGCCCTCCGCGAGGAGGGCGACGGTCCGTGGGGGTGCCGGGCCTGCGCTACACAAAATTTCTACCCACGCCCTCCGCGAGGAGGGCGACGGCTCGTTGTCCTAGGCCCTGCCGAACTGCCTAAATTTCTACCCACGCCCTCCGCGAGGAGGGCGACGACGCGCAGACGCCCAAGAGCGTGGCCTACTGGATATTTCTACCCACGCCCTCCGCGAGGAGGGCGACATGGTCACCGTACTCCCAAAGGCGCAGAGTCCAAGTTATTTCTACCCACGCCCTCCGCGAGGAGGGCGACGGTCAGATAGGCAGCAATGTCGCCGTAGTTGTTGGTGATATTTCTACCCACGCCCTCCGCGAGGAGGGCGACCCTGCCTATCGCACCGCACCTGCTGTTTCCGCAGTTTATATTTCTACCCACGCCCTCCGCGAGGAGGGCGACGTACTTTTGTTGCTTACTTGATAGAGCCGAAGCGATTTCTACCCACGCCCTCCGCGAGGAGGGCGACCGCCGTCCGTCCAACTGCCCGGCGCGCAGACCATATTTCTACCCACGCCCTCCGCGAGGAGGGCGACAACAGCCAGCGTACCAGGGACGGGCCTCTCTTATGTATTTCTACCCACGCCCTCCGCGAGGAGGGCGACCAGCTCCAGCGCAAGGCTGCCGCTATTCGGCAGTGATTTCTACCCACGCCCTCCGCGAGGAGGGCGACGGCAGGGCCTCAGTTACGAGGCCGTGTCCCGCGATATATTTCTACCCACGCCCTCCGCGAGGAGGGCGACTGTTCTCCAAAATCTCCACCAGGGCAGTGGAGATATTTCTACCCACGCCCTCCGCGAGGAGGGCGACAGGATTATTGACGCCGCCGCTGTGAGGAGTATCGCATTTCTACCCACGCCCTCCGCGAGGAGGGCGACGGTGATGGGCCGGGCCCAATCGTCCGTACGAAGGATATTTCTACCCACGCCCTCCGCGAGGAGGGCGACAGAAAATTTGCGGTGGGCCACGTATGCAGAGCAATTTCTACCCACGCCCTCCGCGAGGAGGGCGACTTGAGGCCAACAAGATTTATGAGGTCTCTATCTGTATTTCTACCCACGCCCTCCGCGAGGAGGGCGACAGCTGGCCGACCTCTACACCATCCGCGACCAGATATTTCTACCCACGCCCTCCGCGAGGAGGGCGACGTATGGATCCACGACCTCAACAAGCGCGAAGGGCAATTTCTACCCACGCCCTCCGCGAGGAGGGCGACAGCGCGCCGGGCTGAAGGTGGTGAGGAAAGACAATATTTCTACCCACGCCCTCCGCGAGGAGGGCGACGTTTGGGCGACCACCGCCTATCCGCAGGGCTGGGAGATTTCTACCCACGCCCTCCGCGAGGAGGGCGACAGCACCGCATCACGCAGCTCGAGGCCAAGTGCAAAATTTCTACCCACGCCCTCCGCGAGGAGGGCGACCGCAGGCCGCCAGACGCGCAGGTTATAAAAATCCTATTTCTACCCACGCCCTCCGCGAGGAGGGCGACAATGCTTTCCAATCTGCTGTGGAAAAAGCTCTGGAAATTTCTACCCACGCCCTCCGCGAGGAGGGCGACCATACACAACACACAACAAGCAACTATGCAGAAAGATTTCTACCCACGCCCTCCGCGAGGAGGGCGACCATCTCTGACACTCTTGCCTATTGGCAAGCAAATGATTTCTACCCACGCCCTCCGCGAGGAGGGCGACTCACCACCGGCCTGACCGTCGGCACCTCCGTCGTATTTCTACCCACGCCCTCCGCGAGGAGGGCGACTTCGATATGGATGAAAAGGCATTACATCTCGTAAAATTTCTACCCACGCCCTCCGCGAGGAGGGCGACTTTAGTTTCCACATTACGGTTTTGCAATATTGTATATTTCTACCCACGCCCTCCGCGAGGAGGGCGACGTATGATAAAATAAAATTGTCAAACACGTGGAAAATTTCTACCCACGCCCTCCGCGAGGAGGGCGACTACCTCTCTGTGGGTCATGAAATAGACCCGATCTATTTCTACCCACGCCCTCCGCGAGGAGGGCGACTGGAACGTGGTTGCTAATGAGCGACTATTACGAAATTTCTACCCACGCCCTCCGCGAGGAGGGCGACCGACGCCGACGCATAAGAGGGGAGAAAGCGTTCAAAATTTCTACCCACGCCCTCCGCGAGGAGGGCGACTCACCCGCGTCTGCTGAGAAAGGAGCAATCATGATTTCTACCCACGCCCTCCGCGAGGAGGGCGACACAACGACTATACCAGCAGCACCTGCTTCCACATATTTCTACCCACGCCCTCCGCGAGGAGGGCGACGACAGCTTCCGGCGTGTATGATTGCTTGCGGTAAGAATTTCTACCCACGCCCTCCGCGAGGAGGGCGACTACGCGAGGACGCAGACGCAGGCGATTTTGACGGCATTTCTACCCACGCCCTCCGCGAGGAGGGCGACTCTACATGGGCCACTTTGACGGTTTTCAATCGCTCGATATTTCTACCCACGCCCTCCGCGAGGAGGGCGACGCTGGCACGATCTGGCCGACGCCGCCCTCTGCATCCAATTTCTACCCACGCCCTCCGCGAGGAGGGCGACGGGTGGGGGTGGACGCCATGAAGATCTTG
>CAMMXR010000053.1 GCA_946500965.1 uncultured Candidatus Saccharibacteria bacterium
TTCATGTTAAGCGAACGGCTCGGTGCCGTCCACCGGTCAGCGGCGCCCTGCCCTCCCACGGTCTAGACCGCAGTACTCTCGGCGCTCGGGGGCTTAGCTTCCGGGTTCGGAACGGGACCGGGCGTACCCCCCCTGCCATGGCCGCTGACCGGTGGGCGGCGCCCGCCGGCCCGGGGAACGTCCGCCCCCGCGTGCCCTCAGGGCCGCACAGCGCGTCACGCGACCTCCCGGAACCCGTGGGGAGCGCCCGAGCGGCGGCGACCGCCGACCATCCCGGCGGGCCCGTCGAGCGGGTGAAGAGCTCGGGCGATTAGTACCGCTCGGCTGAGGCCGTCGCCGACCTTGCACCTGCGGCCTATCGAACCGGTGGTCTACCGGTGCCCTTACCGAAGGGAGACCCAATCTCTGGAACGGCTTCCCGCTTAGATGCCTTCAGCGGTTATCCGCGCCGCACGCGGCTACCCGGCCGTGCCGTTGGTCGACAACCGGTTCACCGGAGGTGCGTCCACCCCGGTCCTCTCGTACTAGGGGCAGCCTCCATCAAGTCTCCTGCGCCCACGGAGGATAGGGACCGAACTGTCTCACGACGTTCTGAACCCAGCTCGCGTACCGCTTTAAACGGCGAACAGCCGTACCCTTGGGACGTGCTCCAGCCCCAGGATGCGATGAGCCGACATCGAGGTGCCAAACCTTGCCGTCGATGTGGACTCTTGGGCAAGATCAGCCTGTTATCCCCGGAGTACCTTTTATCCGTTGAGCGACGGCCCTCCCACGTGGGGCCGCCGGATCACTAGAGCCTGCTTTCGCACCTGCTCGTCTTGTAGGACTCGCAGTCAAGCTGGCTTGCGCTCTTGCACTCTATGAGGGCGGTTGCCGACCGCCCCGAGCCAACCTTCGCGCGCCTCCGTTACCCTTTAGGAGGCGACCGCCCCAGTCAAACTGCCCACCTGGCACGGTCCCCCCGCCGGATCGCGGCCGGGGGTTAGGACGCCGCACGGGAGGGGGCGGTATTCCAAGGTCGGCTCCACCGGGGCTGGCGCCCCGGCTTCGTAGCCTCCCGCCTATCCTCTACGCTCCCGAGCAGCGGCCAATGCCAAGCTGCAGTGAAGGTTCACGGGGTCTTTCCGTCCTTCCGCGGGTAGGTCGCATCTTCACGACCAGTGCAATTTCACCGGGTCCGTGGTCGAGACAGCGCCCAAGTCGTTGCGCCTTTCGTGCAGGTCGGAACTTACCCGACAAGGAATTTCGCTACCTTAGGACCGTTATAGTTACGGCCGCCGTTTACCGGGGCTTGGCTTCGGAGCTTCGCCTTGCGGCTGACCCCTCCGCGTGACCTTCCGGCACCGGGCAGGCGTCAGACCCTATACGTCGCCTTGCGGCTTCTGCAGAGTCCTGTGTTTTTGGTAAACAGTCGCTTGGGCCTCTTCACTGCGGCCCCCCTCCGCTCCCCGGGCGAGCCGGTTCACGTACGCGGGGGCACCCCTTCTCCCTAGGTTACGGGGCCATTGTGCCGAGTTCCTTGACCACGGTTGACCCGATCGCCTCGGTATGTTCTACCCACCCACCTGTGTCGGTTTGCGGTACGGGCGCGCACGCGCCTGCCTAGCGGTTTTTCTAGGGACCACGGGCTCACTCGCTTCGCTCAGTCGCTTCGTCCGGAGCCTAACCCTCTTGCCGGGGGGACTTCCCTCCCCGACGGGCCGCGCTCCATCACCGGGACGTCCAGAACCCGGCCGAGCCACCCCCATCCGTCGCCGCATCGGTCATAGCGCCGCGTGCGCGGTGCAGGAATGTCTGCCTGCTGCGCTTCGGCTACGCCTTCCGGCCTCGCCTTAGCCCCCGACTGACCCTGGGGGGATTAGCCTCGCCCAGGAAACCTCGGGTTCACGGCGGTGGAGTTACCCTCTCCACTCTCGCTACTCATGCCAGCATCCTCGCTCCCGCGCGGTCCACCGTCGGTCGCCCTCCGGCTTCGCCCCCCGCGGGACGCTCCCCTACCATACGTCAAGACGTATCCGCCGCTTCGGCGCCGTGCTTAGCCCCGTGTATTGTCGGCGCATGTCCACTCGGCCAGTGAGCTGTTACGCACTCTTTGAAGGGGTGGCTGCTTCTAAGCCAACCTCCTGGCTGTCTGGGCGGACGCACATCCTTTGCCACTCGGCACGGACTTGGGGGCCTTGGCGGGCGGTCTGGGCTGTTTCCCTCTCGAGCACACAGCTTAGCCCACATGCTCTGACTGCCGGCCTCTGATCCGGCGGCATTCGGAGTTCGGTCGGGATCGGTAGGCGGCGAAGCCCCCTCACCCGTCCGGTGCTCTACCTCCGCCGGAGAACGGCCGACGCTAGCCCTAAAGCTATTTCGGGGAGAACGAGATATCTCCGGGTTTGATTGGCCTTTCACCCCTATCCCCAGGTCATCGGAGCACTTTTCAACGTACTGCCGTTCGGCCCTCCACGGGGTCTTACCCCCGCTTCAGCCTGCCCAGGGATAGCTCACCCGGCTTCGCGTCCAGCGCGCGCGACTCGACGCCCTGTTCGGACTCGACTTCTCTGCGGCTCGCTTCCTAGCTTAACCTCGCCGCGCGCGTCTGACTCGCTGGCTCATTCTACAAAAGGCACGCCGTCACACCAGAAGGTGCTCCGACTGCTCGTGGGCGCACGGTTTCAGGTGCTGTTTCACTCCCCTCCCGGGGTGCTTTTCACCTTTCCCTCACGGTACTCGTCCACTATCGGTCGCAGGGTAGTGTTCAGGCTTGGATGGTGGTCCACCCAGGTTCGGACCGGGTTTCACGTGCCCGGCCCTACTCAGGGACCGCCTCCGGGGAGTCGCTGCGGGTGGGCGTACGGGGCCCTAACCCTCTGCGGCCGGCCTTCCCATGCCGTTCCGCCGCCCGCGCGACTTCCCCGCCGGGAGCTGAGGCTCCCGGGCGGGCGGCCCTACAACCCCGGCGGCGCGAAGCCCTCAGGCCGCGTGCGCTCGCCGGTTTGGCCGTCGCCCCCTTTCGCTCGCCGCTACTCGGGGGATCTCGTGATTGATTTCTCCTCCTCGGGGTACTTAGATGTTTCAGTTCCCCCGGTTCCCTCCCGGAAGCCTATGTGTTCAGCTGCCGGGTGGCCGCGCTTCCGCGGCCGGGTTCTCCCATTCGGGCACCCCCGGATCGAAGGCCGTGTGCGCCTCCCCGGGGACTATCGCGGCTTGCCGCGCCCTTCGTCGGCTCCCTGCGCCAAGGCATCCGCCGTGCGCCCGTGACATCTTCCCGCCGCTCGGCGGGGCCACGGTTCATTCATGTATGAATAGCCAAGATGTTGTTGTCGGTAACCTCGTATCTCTGAATATACAAGTTCGCAGGTAATGAATACCTACGCGATCGTCGTCGCTACATGATGCTTCCCACGTTCATATCAATGTGGTTCGCAGCGCACCGAACATCGTTCGGTGCTAGGAGATCGCGCCGGAGCACGCCGTCAGGCATGTCTCCGCGCGCTATGCGGCTCTCAAGGTACGCGGGCGCGTGCCCCGGGGGCCGGACGCCGCGGGCTGCCGGCGGAGGGTCGTGACGGGATCGCCGGGCGGGAGCTCCCGCCCGCAGGGCATCCTCGGGGAACAAGTTCTAAATAGGTGTTCTTTCTAAGAGGCTTATCTCCCTAGAAAGGAGGTGATCCAGCCGCACGTTCCCGTACGGCTACCTTGTTACGACTTCACCCCCCTCGCCCTCCACACCTTCGACGCCTCCCTCACGAGGTTGGGCCGGCGGCTTCGGGTGCAGACGACTCGGGTGGTGTGACGGGCGGTGTGTACAAGGCCCGGGAACGCATTCACCGCGGCATGCTGATCCGCGATTACTAGCAACTCCGACTTC
>CAMMXR010000054.1 GCA_946500965.1 uncultured Candidatus Saccharibacteria bacterium
GGATGGAACAGGGCGGCGGATATTGCTAAAGGGACTGACGGAAAACGGGGCGGTGTGGGAGAAGGTGGCGGATTATGCGGGGAAGGTGGCGGCGACGGATGAGGTGGTGATTTGGGAGGCGAAGGTGGATAAGCGGTCGGCGACTTATAAGGCTTTGGTGGCGGCGGGGGCGGAGGTGCGGGAGTTTGCACTGGCGAAGCGACCGGAGGGACGGGTGGTGTTCCAGGTGTATGATACGGCGCTTAGAGATGGGGTGGCGGCGGTGAAAATGGTGGAGCAGATTGAGGTGACACAGGATCCGTATATGTTTTTCGGGCTGTTGGTGACGCAAGCGTTGAAGAAGTTGGAGGCGCGGCCGCTGGGACAGAGGGAACGACGAAATGTGCAGATTTTGGGGCGGGCGGATATGATGATGAAGCGGTCACAGGTGGAGCCGTGGCAGGCGGTGAAGGTGGCGCTCCGGGAGATTGGAGGATAGAGGTAGAGAGCTGAGGCGGGACGGTGATTGGGGGATAAAAAACTGCCCCCCTTTTGGGGCAGTTTGGGTTTTAGCGGCCGGGGATTATTTGGCGGCGGCAGCGGCTTTGGCGAATTTGACCAAGGCGGACTTGCGGCGAGAAGCGGTGTTAGCTTTCATGAGGTTCTTCTTGACGGCCTTGTCGTATTCGGACTGCGCTTTGGAAAGATTCTCGGCAGTCGGGGCAGCCTTGAAGGCCTTGAGGGCAGCCTTGATGTCTTTCTTGAGCTGTTGGTTGTGCGCGGTGCGCTTTTCGGCTTGGCGCGCGGCTTTTTTGGCGGATTTGATAATCGGCATCAGTATAATTCCTTAGAGTTATTAATATATATTAAATACTGACGGTAATTATAGCGGAAAAGGCGGGAAATGTAAAGGGGGTTGGGGGATTTGGGCGCGAGGTGGGGCGGGAATTGGCGAAATAACGTGCTTATGGTTGGCAATGGCGGGGAATCTGTATTATAATGGGGACAAATAAGCGGAGGATAAAAGATGATTGGAGGGTGGGAATGAGTTGGAGCGTGACGTATATATTGTCGCAGGTGCTGACGGTGGTGGAGTATGGGCTGCTGGGGCTGTCGTATCTCGCGAAGAGGCGGGTGGCGGTGGTGATTTTGGACATTGTGTCCATGCTGACGGGGATTGTGGTGTTTATTTTGCTGGGGGCGGACCTGGGGATGGCGATGTCGGTGGTGATTTTTCTGGCAAACTTCTATTATCTCTGGGATGAGAAGAAGCAGGAGGGGCGGAAGAAGAAGGTTTACTATAAGCGGGATTATGTGGTGCTGGTGGTGGTGTTGCTAGCGATTTTGGTGTTGACGATTCTGACCTATGACGGGCCGCTCAGCCTGCTGTCGGTGGCGGCGACGACACTGTATGAGATTTCGATCTGGCAGAAGAGCACGATGGTGTATAAGTTTATTGGGATTCCGGTGTCGTTATGTTGGATGTCGTATAACGGGTTTGTAGGGTCAATTTTCGGGGTGTTGTGCGAGACGGTGATGCTGACGACTTCAATTGTGGGGTATGTGATTGAGGTGAAGAAACGAAAGAAAATATATCACCGGACGAATAAATGAAAAAAAAGGATTATTCGTGGGGTGAATAATCCTGGGGAGTGGTGGGTCGCGAGGGATTCGAACCCCCGACTTCCTCGGTGTAAACGAGACACTCTAGCCAACTGAGTTAGCGACCCGTGGAGATATTATAGCATAGTGTGGTATAATTGGGGAATAAATGTCGGACGACGGAGGCCGTGGGGGCGGAGGAAGTTGGACGGCGCAAAATAAGGCCGGAGACGGTAGAAAGGATAAAGCCATGGAAGAACAAGCCGAAAAGATGCGACATACGCTGAGCCATGTGATGGCGGCGGCGGTGCAGGAGCTTTATCCGACAACAACCTTTGGGGTAGGACCGGCGATTGAGAACGGATTTTATTACGACATGGATTTCGGTGGGGAGAAGGTGACCGATGCGGACTTGAAGAAGATTGAGAAGAAGATGCGGGGAATCATCGCGCGGGGGTGCGAGATGGTACGTCGGGAGGTGCCGCGGGCGGAGGCGCTGGAATGGGCGCGAGAAAGCGGACAGAAGTATAAGGTGGAACTGATTGAGGATCTGCCGGAAGAAGAGAAAATTACGTTCTATGATCTTCGGGATGCGCGGGAGAAAAAAGTGCTGTTCACGGACCTGTGTAAGGGGCCGCACCTGAAGGATTTGACGGAGGTGGGGGCGTGGCAGCTGACGCGGATTGCGGGGGCGTATTGGCGGGGGGACGAGAAACGGGAGATGCTGACGCGGATTTATGGGGTGGCGTTTGCTACCGAAGAGGAATTGAAGGCGTATCTGAAGCAGCAAGAGGAGGCGAAGGCGCGCGACCACCGGAAGCTGGGGCGGGAGCTGGATTTGTTCTGCTCGTCGGATTTGGTGGGGTCGGGGCTGCCGCTGTTTACGCCGCGGGGGACGGTGCTGAGAGATATGCTGAACGAGCTGGCGCAGGGGTATCGGGTGCGCTGCGGGTATCGGAAGGTGTGTATCCCGCACATTGCGAACATTGATCTCTATAAAACTTCGGGGCATTTGCAGAAGTTTCCGGAGCTGTTGCAGTTTGTGAGCCAGGAGTCGGGGGACCATCTGGCGATTAAGCCGGTGAGCTGTCCGCACCACACGCAGATTTTTGCGAGTGCACCGCGGTCGTATAAGGAGCTGCCGGTGAAATATCTGGAGACAACGATGGTGTACCGGGACGAGCGGAAGGGGGAGCTGGGGGGCTTGTCGCGGGTGCGGGCGATTACGCAGGATGATTCGCACGTGTTTTGTACGGAAGATCAGGTGGAGGGGGTGTTTGGGGAACTGATTGAGTCGGCGAAGGATTTGTACGCCCGGGTGGGGATGAAACTGCGGCTGCGGTTGTCGTTCCGGGATGACGGGGATGGGTACATCGGCGACAAGGGGATGTGGGAGCGGGCGCAGGCGGCGATCCAACGGATGGCGGATAAGTTTAAGATGGATTATTTCATCGGCGTGGGGGAGGCGGCGATGTATGGACCGAAGATGGACTTTATGGCGGTGGATGCGCTGGGGCGAGAATGGCAGCTGGCGACGGTGCAGCTGGATTATGCGATGCCGGAGCGGTTTGGGCTGGAATATACGGATGTAGATGGCTCCAAGAAAACGCCGATTATGGTGCATTGTGCGCTGATTGGTTCAATTGAGCGATTTATGAGCGTGTATATTGAACATACGGCGGGGTGGTTCCCGTTGTGGTGTGCGCCGGAACAGGTGCGGATTGTGACGGTGAATGATACGGTAGGGGAGTATGTGAAGGAGATTGAGGCGGTGCTGGCAGGGGTGGAGCTGGACGAGCCGGTGCGGCATAATGCGCTGCGCTATACGGTGGACTGGAACGATGACAGCTTGGGGAAGAAGATTAAGCGGGCGACGGATCTGAAGATTCCAGTAATGCTGATTGTGGGGCCGAAGGATGCGGCGGCGAAAACGGTGAGTATTCGGCGGAGGGACGAAGAAAAGACCTTGCCGCTCAAGGAGCTGCCGGCGTATCTGCGCGAGATTGCGGAGAAATAGAGTTTGAAAACTTTTGTGATTGTGGGGCCGACGGCGTCGGGGAAGACGGGGGTGGCGATTGAGATTGCACGAGAAGTGGGCGGGGAAGTGATTTGTGCGGACTCGCGGACGATTTATCGGGGGATGGACGTGGGGACGGCGAAGCCGGAGGCGGCGGAGCAGGCGGGGGTGCCGCACTGGGGTTTGGATTTGGTGGA
>CAMMXR010000055.1 GCA_946500965.1 uncultured Candidatus Saccharibacteria bacterium
CGCGCCCCCCCCAACGTGCCCCCCCGGCACACCCCTACGACGAGGGCCGCGCCCCGGGCCCGGGGGGCGCGCCCCTCGTGATCAAACTGCTCAATTCCTGGTGCACGCGCTGCTCAGAAGCCGGCGCTCATTTGGACCACTTCCTATTGCACATCAACAACCCTCAGGGATACGTGACCTCAAGAGGACATCACACCGCACAGGATCAACCAATCTCAATCATGGATTAGTGTACATAATCCGGTTTCACATCATATATTCGCAGGAAAGAATTTAGAGAAACCTGGAATTTGTACACTAATCCACGGGATCAGAACGTCGCGCCCAGAGAAAGGGGCCCTCCCGGGCCCCGCGCGCGAGGACAAAAAATGCCCCTTGTTGGTCAGCGACGTCCTGCTCTCCCACGGACTACTCCGCAGTACCATCGGCGCTCGGGGGCTTAACTTCCGGGTTCGGAATGGGACCGGGTGTGCCTCCCCTGCCATGGTCGCTGACCAACAAGGGGCATTCTTCTGTCAGGGGCGGCCGAGGCCGTGCCCTGGGGGCCGCACAGCGTGACGTCGAGACTCCGCAAGGATCGCGTTCGAGCGAAGTGTGAAGAGAAGAGCTCGGCCGATTAGTACCGCTCGACTCAACGCCTCGCAGCGCTTACATCTGCGGCCTATCGAACTCGTAGTCTACGAGTGGCCTTACCGAAGGGAGAACTCATCTCGGGACTGGCTTCCCGCTTAGATGCTTTCAGCGGTTATCCGAACCGGACTCAGCTACCGGGCGATGCCGTTGGTCGACAACCCGTACACCGGAGGTCCGTCCACCCCGGTCCTCTCGTACTAGGGGCAGCCTCCCTCAGTTCTCCTACGCCCACGGAGGATAGGGACCGAACTGTCTCACGACGTTCTGAACCCAGCTCGCGTACCGCTTTAAATGGCGAACAGCCATACCCTTGGGACCTGCTCCAGCCCCAGGATGCGATGAGCCGACATCGAGGTGCCAAACCTTCCCGTCGATGTGGACTCTTGGGGAAGATCAGCCTGTTATCCCCGGAGTACCTTTTATCCGTTGAGCGACGGCCATACCACACTGAGCCGCCGGATCACTAGAACCTGGTTTCCCATCTGCTCGACTTGTTTGTCTCGCAGTCAAGCCTGCTTATGCTCTTGCACTCAAAGGGACGGTTGCCGACCGTCCTGAGCAGACCTTACGTGCGCCTCCGTTACATTTTAGGAGGCGACCGCCCCAGTCAAACTACCCACCTGACACGGTCCCCGCGCCGGATAACGGTCGCGGGTTAGGATGCCAGAACGTCGAGGGTGGTATTCCAAGGGCGACTCCCCAGAGACTGGCGTCCCTGGTTCAGCGTCTCCCACCTATCCTCTACACGACGAACCGGCAGCCAATGTCAAGCTGCAGTAAAGGTTCACGGGGTCTTTCCGTCCTTCCGCGGGTAAGTCGCATCTTCACGACTAGTGCAATTTCACCGGGTCCATGGTTGAGACAGCGCCCAAGTCGTTGCGCCTTTCGTGCAGGTCGGAACTTACCCGACAAGGAATTTCGCTACCTTAGGACCGTTATAGTTACGGCCGCCGTTTACCGGGGCTTGGATTCGCCGCTTCGCTCGCGCTGACGGCTCCTCGTGACCTTCCGGCACCGGGCAGGCGTCAGACCCTATACGTCGTCTTACGACTTCAGCAGAGTCCTGTGTTTTTGATAAACAGTCGCTTGGGCCTATTTACTGTGACCGCCCTGGGCTCGGGGAGCAAGTCCCTCCACCCGAGGCGGCACCCCTTCTCCCGAAGTTACGGGGCAATTTTGCCGAGTTCCTTAACCATGGTTCTCCCGATCGCCTTGGTATGCTCTACCCACCCACCTGTGTCGGTTTGCGGTACGGGCTCCTGCGGGCTCCCTAGAGGGTTTTCTTGGAAGCATGGGCTCACTGACTTCGCTCAATCGCTTCGTCCGGCACCTCAGCCTTCGCGGGGGGCGCGTTTCACTACCCCCCAGCCTACGTGCCATCGCGGGGACGTCCAGAACCCCGTTCAGCTACCCTTCTCCGTCGCCCCATCGGTGATAGCGTCCGTTCGGAGGTGCAGGAATGTCAACCTGCTGTGCATCGGCTACGCCTTCCGGCCTCGCCTTAGCTCCCGACTGACCCTGGGAGGATTAGCCTTGCCCAGGAAACCTTGGGTTTACGGCGGCGGCGTTTTTCACGCCGCTCTCGTTACTCATGCCAGCATTCTCACTTCCGGCCGCTCCACGTCGGGTCACCCCGGCGCTTCGCCGCGGACGGAAAGCTCCCCTACCACTAGAAAAATCTAGTCCGCCGCTTCGGTGCCATGCTTAGCCCCGTATATTGTCGGCGCATGTCCACTCGACCAGTGAGCTATTACGCACTCTTTAAATGAATGGCTGCTTCTAAGCCAACATCCTGGTTGTCTGAGCAAACGCACATCCTTTGCCACTTAGCATGGACTTCGGGACCTTAGCGGGCGGTCTGGGCTGTTTCCCTTTCGAACACACAGCTTAGCCCACATGTTCTGACTCCCGGACTCTGGACCGGCGGTATTCGGAGTTTGATTGGAGTTGGTAGGCGGTGAGGCCCCCGCGTCCATTCAGTGCTCTACCCCCGCAGGTAAACGTCCGAGGCTAGCCCTAAAGCTATTTCGGGGAGAACGAGATATCTCCGGGTTTGATAGGCCTTTCACTCCTATCCACAGGTCATCCCCCCAGTTTTCAACCTAGGTGGGTTCGGCCCTCCACGGGGTCTTACCCCCGCTTCAGCCTGCCCATGGATAGCTCACCCGGCTTCGCGTCTACGGCGCGCGACTGCTCGCCCCATTCGGACTCGCTTTCGCTGCGGCTCGCTTGCTGGCTTAACCTCGCCACGCACCGTAACTCGCTGGCTCATTCTACAAAAGGCACGCCGTCACACCCCGAAGGGTGCTCCGACTGCTTGTAGGCAAACGGTTTCAGGTACTATTTCACTCCCCTCCCGGGGTGCTTTTCACCTTTCCCTCACGGTACTGGTCCACTATCGGTCACAGGAGAGTATTTAGGATTGGAGGGTGGACCCCCCTGCTTCCCACCGGGTTTCACGTGTCCGGCGGTACTCAGGCACCGCACGGCAGTCCTCGCGGATTCGCGTACGGGGCTCTAACCCTGTCCCGCTGGCCTTCCCATGCCATTCCGCTTCCACGAGGTTTTGTAACTGCACGATGTGCGGCCCTACAACCCCGGCGGCGCTTGCGCGGCCGCCGGTTTGTCCTAGGTCCCCGTTCGCTCGCCACTACTAGGGGAATCTCGTTTGATTTCTCTTCCTCGGGGTACTTAGATGTTTCAGTTCCCCCGGTTGCCTCGGCCCGGCCTATGTGTTCAGCCGGGCGTGACGGGAAATGACTCCCGCCGGGTTTTCCCATTCGGAGATCCACGGGTCGAGCGGGTAAGTGCCCCTAACCGTGGCTTATCGCAGCTTGTCGCGTCCTTCGTCGGCTTCCTGTGCCAAGGCATCCACCGTTTGCCCTTACCATCTTCTCTTCGATGGCTCGAACATACTCGTAAATGAGATGCGATCTTTTTGAAGAAGAATCTTCGTCACGCTATGCAGCTCTCAAGGTACGGCGGGGGCGTGCCCCGGGGACCGGACACTGCGCGCTCTCGCGCGACGCGACTGACTCTCAGCTGGGATGGACGGGGCGTCCGTCTGACGTCTTCTCTAGAAGAGGTGATTCTCCCTAGAAAGGAGGTGATCCAGCCGCACCTTCCGGTACGGCTACCTTGTTACGACTTCACCCC
>CAMMXR010000056.1 GCA_946500965.1 uncultured Candidatus Saccharibacteria bacterium
TGGGGTTGGGGTGGGGTTTGGTGGAGGGGTGGGATGGGGGGTTAGAGTGGGTTTAGGGGGTGGGGGGGGATTTGACGGCAGAGGGGGATTTTGCGGCGGAGTGGGATTTGGTGGTGGAGTGGGGCGGTGAGGCGAGGTGTTGCTGAATGAGGGCGCGGGCGGGGGAGAGTTTAGTCTCGGGATACCAGGTAGGGAGGTTAACGATGTGGGCGGCGACCCAGGTAGTCTGGGGGCAGGCCTTGGTCGGGAAGGCGGCTTCCGCGGCGTAGCGGGCGGGCGAAACTGGGGTGTCATACCAGATTTCGGCTAGTTGATAGCCGGCGCGGGCGAGGGATTGGAGGACGGCGGGGCGGTTCTGGACGAAGTAGTGTTCGCGAAGCGGGGTGGCGGGGAGAGCAGAAAGCTGTGCGAGGGCAAGCTTGGCCTGCCAGTCGGGGAGGGCCTGGTCGGGGTCAAGCACAGCATCGGCGGAACGAGCCAGCCAATGCAGGCGATGGAGGGCGCCGAGGAAGAAGCGGCCGAGACCGAGGTGGTAGAAGCCGCGGGCCAACCAGCCGAACGCCGGATACCAGCGATCACGGAGCTGGTCGGAGCGACGGGGCTGGGTGGTGGGCTGTGCGAGAGGTTGGAGAGGTACGGCAGGGGCGGAGGTGGGATACTTGGTGGCGGAGGATTTGGGAGTGGCGTGAGGCTGAGCGACGGGGAAAGCGGTGCGGCGTAAGATGGCGGCGCCGCCTTCAATGGTGTCAATGGATTTGCCTTTGCCGAAGGAGAGAACGGCGGCGGCGCCCACGGTGCCGATTTCACGTCCGTCGGGATAAAAACGGCCGGCAGAGTGCGCTAAATCTTCCACGATGGCGAAGTGCGCGGCGTCGGCGAGCGGCTGAATTTTCCCCATAGCCAAGCTACGACCCAAGGTGTTTTGGGCCATGACAATACCAGTATAGCATACTTTATCTGATTTGTCAAGCTGAAGCGGTTTAGCAGGGGTGGGGCGGCGGGTGGAGAGTTGTTTGAGGGTGCGGGCGAGAGCGCCGAGGTCGTATTGGAGGGTCGCGGGGTCAATGTCTACGTAAACTGGGGTACAGCCGGCGGCTTTGATGGCGCGGATGACGGCAATACAGGTGAGGCCGGGGACGATGACGGGGGAGCCGGCGGGGACGAGGCTCTGGATGGCGGCGGCGAGGGCGGAGCGACCGGTGTGGTAGAGCTGGACGTCGGCGAGGGTGGTGGCGCCGTAACGGCGGGCGAGGGTCTGACGGAGGCGGCGAGAATCAGCGGCGGAGCCGTGCGCGAAGAGGTGGCGCCAGATGCGGCGACCGCGATAGTTGGAGGCTTGACCGAGGAAAATCATGCCTGATGCCCTTTCGGGTGGGCGGAGCCAGGGGACGCCGCGGCGGGACGGGATACGGTGGGCGCCGCAGACTGGGCGGAGCCAGGGGCGTGGATGGGCTTCGGCGCGGGGGCAGGGGTGCGGGGCGGATGCTGTAAGGTCTTGACGATGGCCGCGGCGAGAGCGTCGGGGTGCGACAGGTAGGGGGCGTGGGTCCACTCGGGGTAAACTTCCAGGGTGTTATAGGGGAGCTGGGCGTGGAGAACCTCGGCCTGACGAGGCGGAGTGACGGTGTCGTTGGCGCCCCAGATGATAGAGGTGGGAGTGGTGACACTGGTGAGATTGAGGTCGCGGTCGGAGTCCAGCATATTGGAGAGGGTGCGTTTCATATTCTCGGGGGCGCGAGCGTAATCGGTGGAGCCGGTGAGCTTGTGCCAGACCTTGGTGAGGCCGGGGAGGTTCTTCAAGAATTGGAGCTTCTTGGAGAGGGTGCGGGCGAGGTCGCGCTTCTTGGACTCGGTGTAAACACCGGCGGCATCCAGGAGGATGAGGTGGCGGAGTTTCTGGGGCTTAGCGCTGCAGAGGTTGAGCAGGATGCGACCGCCGTTGCTGTGTCCAAGGGCGATGGCGCCGTCGGGAATTTCCTGGTCGGCCCACTTGGCGTAGTCGGCGATAGTCCAGACCTGGTCAGAGGGCGAGGTGAGGCCGGGGACGTGGAGCATATGGACGGTAATTCCCTGTTTCTCCAGGAGTGAGAGGGTGCGGGTCCAGGGGGCGGTGGTGTAGGTCCAGCCGTGGATGATGTAGAGTTCAGGTCGGCGGGCGCGGGGCAGGGCGGAGGCGGCGCCAGAGGTGAGCGGAGCGACGGGTGCGGTGGCTGCCGAGCGGCGGGCGGCTTGAGAACGGGTGCGAGGCAGCATCAGCTTAACCCCCATTTCTGACGGCGGCGGACAGCGGCCTTTTCGCGGCGCGGGAGTTTGGCGGCGTCGGTCGGATCGGCTAGGAGCTGTTCAATAATCCATTCCAGGTATTGGCTGCCCTTGAAGATCAGGGTTTCGTCGCCGGTGGTGTGGTCCTCAATGTATTTGAGGGCCTTCTTGGGGTCAAGGGTGGTGCGGGTGGTGATGCCGAGCTCGCGGAGGCGGGGCGCGGTGTAGGCCTTGGTGCGACGGCCGACCAGGATGACCGTCTCGGGATGGACGGCGGCGATGAGGTCGGCGAGTTTGCGGTGCTCTTCGCCTTCAATGCTGCCTTGGTCAACAATGTCGCCGATGATGAGCCACTTGTGGCCGGCGTGCAGCTGGCGGGCCATCTCCAGGATGGACTGGGCGCTGATGAGGTGGGCGTTGTAGCTGCTGTCGATGAGGTTGAGGCCGTTTTTGCCCTTGAAATAGGAGCTGCGGCCGGGCGGGACCTTGAGACCGCGGAAGTCGGTTTTAAGAGGGATCTTGAGGTAATGGGTGAGGTCTTCCAACATCAAAAGTTGGATAGTAAGGTCGCGGGGCTGGGGTTCGTAAAAATGGAAGGAGGTGCCATCAAAAACAAAATCGGTGCGAGTGGGATAGACGCTATAACGCTTGAGGTCGTGGCGAGACTTGGCGATGACTTCGGCGCGGATGCCGGCGGTGGCTTGACGCATAATTTCGCTGTCGGCGTCAATGTAGACACGTTTCTTGGTGTTCTGAGGGAGGGTGGCAAACTCGTGGGCAATGGCCTGGTCCAGGCTGGCGAACTTGCCGGCGGCGACTTCGTGTTCAAACTGGACGGCGTGAGAGAGGCCGAAGGAGACCCAGAGGGTGACTTCGGGCTGGAGCCAGGTGGCGAGGAACTCGGTTTCGTGGGGGCGCTCGCCGTCAATCTCCACCACGTAGAACTTTTCGTGGTGGCGGTAGTAGAGGGATTTCACCGGGGCTTCAAAGATGAGGCGGAGCCAGCGGAGCTTGGAGCCGCGGATGCCCTGCATACCGAGCAGGTCAAAGGCGATGCCGAAGGCGGAGTTGGCGTCGTGGGAGTAGTGGGCGCGGTCGCCGAGCTCAAACTCCAAGAGGTGAAGCAGGGTGGTCTTGCCGGCGGAACCAGTGACGGCGATGACGCGGGGACGCCAGCGCTTGAGGGCGAAGTTAGCGAAAAAACGGAAGTAGCGGGCGGCGACGAAATAAAAGCGTTTTTTGAATTTGGCGACAAAAGTCATAGCCTGATTATAACATAAAAGCCCCCGAGAAGGGGGCTTTTGCTCGGACACATTCAAGGCGCTCAAGAATCCATCTTCCTCGGAGCGTGGGCGCAGCAATTAGCTTCTTGCTCGGGCCGCGTCGCTCGCTCCCGTCGTTACGGG
>CAMMXR010000057.1 GCA_946500965.1 uncultured Candidatus Saccharibacteria bacterium
GGCGGCAACGCCGAGGTCAAAGTTGAGGCGGGGCGGGTCGGCGGCGAGAGGGGCGAGGGCGGCGGTGCAGGCTTGAAGTTCTTGCTGGAGGCGGGCGCGGCGAGCAGGGGTATGGCGAGTGGTGATGGGCGAGGGCTGAGCGGAGGCGACGAGGGATTGGAGCACGGAGAGGGTGGAGGTTTTAGTGCTGGGGTCGGCGGGGGCGAGGTTGGTGGGGCGGTAGCGATGGGCGTAGAGGAAGGCGTCAAAAGCGTGGGCGCGACCGGAGGTGAACTGCCAGTAGATGGGGCAGTGGTGATAGGTACGGGCGTGGTCGGTGAAGAATTGTTTGGCGAGGTAGCGGGCGATGGCGGTCGGGGCGGGTTCGTGGTAGGTGCGGTCAAGTTGGTCGGCGATGAAGTTAAGGTTGGCGGAGAGATTTCCAGCGCCGAAGTAGGTGGAGAGGAAGGTGTTGAGGTAGGAGAGGAAGTCGGGAATGGTTTGGAGGGGTGGGCGAGGGGCGGCGAGTGAGGACGGGGACAAGGGTGCGGATGGTTGTAGTGACGGGGGCATGGGTGGGCGAAGTGGTTGAGGTGTGGGCGGTTGGAAGCGGCCGAGGGCGCAGCCGACGACGTAGCTTAGAAAAGTGCGGATGATTGCGCTTATGGTAGGTACTTGGAGTGAAAGTGTACTTAACTGGACTTGGGGGCTGAGTTCAGCGGTAAGATGAAAGGAGGTAAGAAAAAGTTGGTTTAGGGTAGTTTCGTTAGTCTGGAGCTGCGCTTGGCGGGTGCGGCAAAGTTTTTGATAGGCTGCGCAGAGGTCGGCGAGGGAACTCGGGGCGGCGGAAGCGGTCTGGTCGGATTGAGCATCGGAGACAGCCTGGTCGGGCTGGCTGGTTGGCGTGGTCTGGGCGAGGCGCAGGAGCGGATGTACCGTAAAATCGGGGCTGATTTCCTGCTCGTCGTAGTCGGCTTGGGCGAGGTTGAGGTTGGCTTGAACCAGGTTTTCAACCTGGGGGCGAATAGCCTCGTCAATAATGACGGGGAGTTTGGCAAGGTCGCCGGGGTTGAGGTTGAGCGAAGGGTTGAGGGTGCGAGCGAAGAACTGCGCAACGATAGAGTTAAGCAGACCGAGCAGGTAGAGGCGCTGGTTGGCGGGCGGAAAGCAGCTCGGGGCGGCGGAATTGAAGGTGAAGTGCTCGTCGTAGAAGCGCACGGACAGGTCGCCGGAGGTGATGGCCGACCAGCTGAGGCTGGGCCGGAAGTTTTTGTTGAGGTTAGCGAGGCGAGCACGACGGCGGGAGGCGGCGGATTTTTGAGCGGTTGCTGATGAGGCGGAGCTGGATTTGGCGGTGGAGATTTGGGCATCCCAGTCAATCACAAACTCACGATTGCCATACCATTTGCGGTAGTCACCGCCTTTGTTGTGGGGCAGCCATTTGGTGCCGAGAGTGCTGGGGTCGGGTTCAAACCAGTAGCGGAGGTAGCGGTGATTGTCGCCGGTGATAATTCCCTGGCAGGGCGGGGCGTAATCGGCCAGCTTGGGAGCGGTGCGCAGGAGTTGGAGAGCGCGGGGCGAGAGCTGGTAGAGGAAGGGTTGACCAGGGAGCGAGGCGAAGTCGGAGAGCGGGCGTTGGTACTGATGGACAGTGGGTGGATCGGAGGCAGTAGCGGCCGAGGGCTGCGCGCTGGGGCCGTGCAGGTAGTGCTGGAGCAGGCGACCTTGTTCGGGCATGGAGGTCTTGGTGGTGAGGCGGAGGAAGGTGGTGGCGGAGGAGCCTGGACGGGCGGGAGCGGGTTGCGCGGGTGCGGCGGGGGTGGCGGGAAGTTGGAAGACCGAGGCGCAGACGTCCACGGCAGCTTCAGAGAAGAAACTGCCGGGGGCGGGCTGGACAAGCGTGTTAAGCTGGAGGTGCTTCAAGATGAACTGGCGCAGGGGCTGGAAGGTGGTGGCGTGGAGCCAGTTGCTGGGCGTCATGAGGGCAAGGCGGCCTTGGGGTTTGAGCCAGAGGGTGCTGCGATAAATAAAAGCGGCAAAAGTGTCAGCCTTAAAGTCGGTAAAATTGTCTTTAAGGTAGTTTTTGAGGGGCTGGTTCATAAGGGTGGAGCGGAGGTAGGGTGGGTTGGTGATGACAAAATCGTAGTGGTCGGCCAGCAGCTGATGAACGGTGAGATAGGGGGAGAGGTAGGTGGAGAGTGGGTTGGTAGGGGCGAGGTATTGGGTGAGGGTAGAGAAGTCGGTGGCGGCGGGGAGCAAGAGGGAGCCAAAGTCTTGACCAAGCGTGAAATGATCAAAGAGAGTATGGGCTTGGTCTTGGAGGGCGACAGTGGGCGGCGTGTCCAGCAAGCTGCGTGGGAAGGCGGCGGGGTCCGGGAAACTGTGGCAGCACCAGGTCTGGGCGATGGGGCGATGAAGGATGGCAGGGTCGGAAAGCCGCGCGCGCAGGAGGACGGCGAGGGTGGCGAGGGTGGCGGCGCGGGGGTCAAGGTCAAGACCATAGAGGTTGTGGCGGAGGATCAACTCTGGGATGTCCGGGGCGGCAAAACCGGCGGCGCGATAGATTTGCTCCAGTACGGTGAAGGCGTAAACGAGAATGTGGCCGCTGCCGCAACAGGGGTCAAAGATTTTGATGGTGGTGGGGTCGGGTGGTGGAGTGGGGCGGAGGGATGAGGTTTCGTGGGTGGGCGAGGCAGTGCGGGCAGACGGAGGGTTGGAGCACGGGACCAGGAAGGACCAGTTTTGGGCGAGGGTGGGGTCGCCACCATGGTCTAGCCACCAACGGCCGATGGAGTTTTCTACCAGGAATTTGACAATCCAATCGGGGGTGAAAAGCTGGGTGGCGGCGGGGACTTCGGACTTGGTGTAGGGGCGGCGGGATTGGGAGCGGCGGGAGGACTGCTGGTAATACTGGTAGAGCCAGCCGATGGTCTCAATGGATTGGAAGTTTTGGGGGGCGAGGGCGAGCAGGGGCTGAAGTAGCGGGACGAGGGCGGCATCCTCGGGGAGAAAAAGGTCTAGGTAGGCGGGGCCGGTGAAGATTTGGGGGAGTTGGGTGGCGAGTTGATGGGTGGAGCGCAGGAGATGGCCGCGAGAATCCCAGGGAGAGGGGGCTTCGGGCGGGAGCAGGCCGCGCAGCTCCATGAAACGGAGGGCGACCAGGCGGTTGAACCAGGTGTAGGTGGCGGTTTCCAAGACGCGGGCAGGGGTAAGAGCGCGGAGGGCGCGGGAGAGAGTAGCGTAATCTGGGGTGGGATTGGACGGGAGAGTGGTGGGATCGTCAAGATTGAGAGCCTGGAGCTGCTGTTTGAAGGCTTGCGATAAGGTGGAGCGGAAGGTAGCGGCAAACTTTTTGAGCTCGGTTTTGTTCATAACTCTTATGATTATAACAGATGTTGAGGCGTTGAGGGGGTAGGGGTTTTGTGGTAAAATATGGGTGCGCACCGGTAGCTCAGTGGATTAGAGCATCTGTCTTCGGAACAGAGGGTCGTA
>CAMMXR010000058.1 GCA_946500965.1 uncultured Candidatus Saccharibacteria bacterium
TGGGTCTAATAATGATTTGGCGGTGAGCGTGGCGCGGAATATTATTGAGAGCCCGGGGGTAAAATATAATCCGTTTTTCTTGTATGGTGGATCGGGGCTGGGGAAAACGCATTTGGTGCAGGCGATTGGGAATGCGCTGTTGCAGCGGAATCCGGGGATGAAGATATTATATACACCGATTTCGAGTTTTTACGCGGACTTTATTAAGCATATTCAAAATCGGAAGGGGGATGATTTTCGGCAGAAGTTCCGGAAACTGGACGTGTTGATTGTGGATGATTTTCAGATGATTATGAATAAGGACGCGTCGCAGGTAGAGTTTTTTGATATTTTTAATGATTTGTATCAACTAAATAAGCAGATTATCGTGACGTCGGATCGGCTGCCGAGCCAGATTAAGTCGGTAGACGAGCGGCTGGCGTCGCGGTTGACGTGGGCGGGGGCGTTTGATTTGCAGCTGCCGCAGTTTGAGGATAAGTGTGCGATTCTGCGGGCGAAGGCAGAGTTTCGGGGGGCGCAGATTGAGGATGAGGCGATTGAGTATTTGGCGGAGAATGTGAAGACGAATATCCGAGATTTGGAGGGCGAGTTTGAGAAGCTGCTGGCGATTGCGGACCTGAGGAATATGACGCCGCTTGCGATTATTAATGAGGGATATATGAATACGGGACAGACAGCGGGGGCGCGGACGGTGTCGCCGCGGCAGGTGGTAGAGAAGGTGGCGAAGTATTATGGGCTGACGAGCAAGGAGCTGATGAGTCGGAGCCGGGTAGCGAACATTAAGAATGCGCGGCAGGTGGCGATGTATGTGCTGTCAAAGGATTTGGCGCTGAGTACGACAAAGATTACGGGGGAGGTGGGGGTGAGTGACCATTCAACGGTGATGCACGGGATTCGGAAGATTGAGAAGGACTTGAAGCTGAACTTTGCGCTGCGGGACCAGATTGCGGCGATCCGGGAGCAGCTGTATGGATAGGATGGCGGAGATGCTTTGGAAGGCGGCGCGGCGGGGTGGCGCGGGGTGCGTATTGTGGAAAAGTGGTGAAAAAGTCGGTGGGAAAGCCGGTGGGAAAGTGGCGGAAAAGTCGGCGAGGCGGAGTGGAAAAGTGAGTTTTGCGCAAGTTGGGGTGGAGATTTCCACGACTAAGGTGAGAATGGTGGAAAGATTTGCGCGGAGATTTGCACAGGGTTTTACCTCTGTTATGGGGAGGTTTTACGGGTTTTACACATAGTCTATTACTACTATTACTAATTATTTAGAAGAAAGGATGAAAAATGGAGATTAAGATTGGACAAGAAAAGTTGGCGAAAGCGCTGAATAACGTGAGTCGGGTGGCAGCGGGGGCAAGAGCGACATTACCGATTCTAAGTAATGTGTTGGTGCGGGTGGATGGAAATAAGGTGACACTAACGACGACGAACCTGGATATGGCGGTGGTGAGTTATTTACCGGTAAGTCAGAGTGAAGATGGGGTAGTGACGGTGCCGGCGCGACTGATGGCGGAGTTTGTGGGTAATTTGCCGCGGGGGGAGATGGTGGAGATTAAGGCGGAGGGGGAGAAGGTGGTGATTCGGGCGGGCGAATATACTTCAACGATCAACGGGGCGCCGGCGGATGATTTTCCGGAGCTGCCAGAGATGGATGACGCGAAGGCGGTGAAGTTCCAGATGGGGGTGGATGAGTTTAAGGCGGGGTTGACGCAGGTGATGGTAGCGGCGAGTAATGATACAACGCGGCCGGCGCTGACCGGGGTGTATTTTAATACGTTTGAGGGGGCGTTATATTTGGCGGCGACGGACGGATACCGGTTGGCGGAACGGAAGTTTATTGAGCAGGTGGAGAGCGAGGTGATGGCGATTGTGCCAGCGGCGTCGCTACAGGAGGTGCTGCGGTCAATTACGGATGATGTGGAGGCGATTGAGGTGTTATTTGATGAGACGCAGGTGCGGTTCCGGATGGGGGAGGTGGAGGTGACTTCTAAGTTGATGGACGGGTCGTTCCCGGATTATCGGCAGTTGATTCCCCAGCAGACGGAGGTGCAGGTGGAGCTGAAGCGGGATGAGTTAATGCGGATTACGAAGCTGGCGGCGTTGTTTGCGCGTGAGGTGGGAGGGTCAATTACTTGCTCGGCCTCGGCGGAGCGGAAAACTTTTGCGGTGGCATCAGTGGCGAACGAATTAGGGGAGAATAATTCGGAGATTGCGACAGAGGTGGAAAAGGATGGGAAGGTGACGCTAAACTCGCGGTTTTTGTTGGACGCGCTGAATGTGCTGGGTGGGGAGCAGGTGGAATTTGGATTTTCTAATAAGCTAGATCCGATTGTACTTAGGGCGCAGGGGGATGAAAAGTATGTGCATATTATTATGCCGCTAAAGGGGTAGTGGTTGGGCTTAAGATGGCGGTACTGAAGCGGATTCAGTTGGTGAACTTTCGGAGCCACGAACGGTTTGAGCTGGCGCTAAATCCGCAGTTGACGACGATTGTGGGGGAGAATGGATGTGGGAAAACTTCGGTGCTGGAGGCGATTTATGAGGTGACGCAAGGGCGGAGTTTTCGGGCGGTGGACCGGGAGATAGTGCGGCGAGGGGCGGAGTTTTATCGGGTGGAGCTGGAATATGAGGATGGGCGAAAGGTGGTGGCGGTGTATGATGCGGAGGCGGCGCGGAAGGAGTTTTTGGTGGAAGATAAGCGGACGCGGAGGCTGCCGAAGAAGGCGCGGTATCCGATAGTATTGTTTGAGCCGGATGATTTGGGGTTGATCGGGAGTAGCCCGACACGACGGCGGGCGTATTTTGACCGGATGCTGGGGCAGCTTTCGGAGGCGTATGCGACGGCGCTAGCGCGATATAATAAGGCTTTGAAACAGCGGAATGAGCTGCTGAAACAGGAGGTGATGGATGCGGGGGAGATGTTTTCGTGGAATATGCTGCTGACACAGTATGGGGCGGAGATTAATCGGCAGCGGATGGGGATGACGGAACAGGTTAATCGGCGGCTGACGGAAGTTTATCGCTCAATCGCAGAGAACGAGGATGAGGTGGAGATGCGCTACCGGAGTGAGGTGCGCTCGGAGGAGGAGTTTTTGCGGGAGCTGGAGCGGGGGCTGGGGCGGGACCGGATTTTGGGGCATACCGGATTTGGGGTACACCGGGATAATTATGAGTTTTGGTTTAATGGGGTGGAGGCGGACGGGTCGGCGAGCCGGGGCGAGGTGCGATCAATGGTGATTGCACTGAAGTTTATTGAGGCGGAGATGGTGGTGGCGGTGCTGAGGCAGAAGCCGGTGGTGCTATTAGATGATGTGTTTTCGGAGCTGGATGAGCGGCGGCAAGAGAGTTTGATGACGAACTTTCGGGATAATCAGGTGGTGCTGACGAG
>CAMMXR010000059.1 GCA_946500965.1 uncultured Candidatus Saccharibacteria bacterium
AACTACGTGCCAGCAGCCGCGGTAATACGTAGGTGGCGAGCGTTATCCGGATTTATTGGGCGTAAAGCGTGCGCAGGCGGCTTGTTAAGTCTAAGATTAAAGCCTGGAGCTTAACTCCAGTTCGTCTTAGAAACTGGCAGACTTGAGTATGGTAGAGGCAAATGGAATTCCTAGTGTAGCGGTGGAATGCGTAGATATTAGGAGGAACACCAGTGGCGAAGGCGATTTGCTGGGCCATTACTGACGTTCAGGCACGAAAGCGTGGGGAGCAAATAGGATTAGATACCCTAGTAGTCCACGCCGTAAACGATGAGTACTAAGTGTCGGGTTACCGGTGCTGAAGTTAACACATTAAGTACTCCGCCTGAGTAGTACGGTCGCAAGGCTGAAACTCAAAGGAATTGACGGGCACCCGCACAAGCGGTGGAGCATGCTGTTTAATTCGATGCTACGCGAAGAACCTTACCTAGGTTTGACATCCCCGGCAAAGCTATAGAAATATAGTGGAGGTTATCCGGGTGACAGGTGGTGCATGGTTGTCGTCAGCTCGTGTCGTGAGATGTTTGGTTAAGTCCAACAACGAGCGTAACCCTCATCGTTAGTTGCTAACATTTAGTTGAGAACTCTAACGATACTGCCAGTGTAAGCTGGAGGAAGGTGGGGATGAGGTCAAATCATCATGCCCCTTACATCTAGGGCTACAGGCGTGCTACAATGGCCGGTACAACGAGTTGCAACACGGCGACGTGAAGCTAATCTCTTAAAGCCGGTCCCAGTCCGGATTGGAGTCTGCAATTCGACTCCATGAAGTTGGAATCGCTAGTAATCCCGAATCAGAATGTCGGGGTGAATACGTTCCCGGGTGTTGTACACACCGCCCGTCACGCCATGGGAGTCTGTAATACTTGAAGTCGGTAGCCTAACCCGTAAGGGAGGGGGCCGCCCAGGGTAGGACAGGTGACTGGGGTGAAGTCGTAACAAGGTATCCCTACGAGAACGTGGGGATGGATCACCTCCTTTCTATGGAGAATTTTATAGAAAACCAACCGTATGAAACCTTCGGGGCTAGCACATTAAGTTGTGAAAAGGTTTCATGAAGAAGCTGCGGACTTTTTACTTAGTTTTGAGAGATCATTCTCTCAAAATATGAACAATTTTGTTCATGTGATTTTGTTCTTTGAAAAACTAGATAATGCAAAATGAGTAGTCAATTTATTGACATTAAGATCTCAACTCATCAAATTAGGAATATTGGTGAAATAACGTTAGTTATTAATTTATGATAAGTTAAATTAATAAGGGCGTATGGTGGATGCCTTGGCATTAGAAGGCGATGAAGGACGCGACAAACAGCGATATGCTTCGGGGAGTTGTAAGTAAACTTTGATCCGGAGATCTCCGAATGAGGAAACTCACCCATTAGGGTATCCTAAAGTGAATACATAGCTTTAGTGAGGCTAACCCCGTGAACTGAAACATCTTAGTAGCGGGAGGAAAAGAAAGAAATATCGATTGCCTTAGTAGTGGCGAGCGAAACGGCAATAGCCCAAACCAGTCTTTGGACTGGGGTTGTAGGACACCTATATACGGAGTTACAAAATTTTATGATAGTAGAACATTCTGGAAAGAATGGCCATAGAAAGTGAAAGCCTTGTATACGAAATCATGAAATCTCTATGGTGTATCCTGAGTACGGCGGGACACGTGAAATCTTGTCGGAATCTGCGGGGACCATCCCGTAAGGCTAAATACTCTCTAATGACCGATAGTGAACAAGTACCGTGAGGGAAAGGTGAAAAGAACCCCGGGAGGGGAGTGAAATAGAGATTCTGAAACCATATGCTTACAAAAAGTTCGAGCCCATTAACGGGTGAGAGCGTGCCTTTTGCAGAATGAGCCGGCGAGTTGTGGTATTGTGCAAGGTTAAGTGGAAAACACGGAGCCGAAGCGAAAGCGAGTCTTAATAGGGCGATTTTAGTACAATGCTGCAGACCCGAAACCGAGTGATCTAGCCATGAGCAGGCTGAAGTTGGGGTAATACCTAATGGAGGGCCGAACCAGGGTACTATGTAACGTGCTTGGATGACTTGTGGCTAGCGGTGAAATTCCAATCGAACTCGGATATAGCTGGTTCTCCCCGAAATAGGTTTAGGCCTAGCCTTGAATTATTGCATCCTGGAGGTAGAGCACTGAATATGGAATGGCCGCGTCTAGCGGTACTGACTGTAATCAACCTCCGAATGCCAGGAATGTAGATTCAGGAGTCAGTGTATGAGGTGATAACGTCCATACGCGAGAGGAAAACAATCCAGACCATCAACTAAGGTCCCTAAATATATGTTAAGTGGGAAAGGATGTGGAGCCGCACGAACAGCTAGGAGGTTGGCTTAGAAGCAGCCATCCTTTAAAGAGTGCGTAATAGCTCACTAGTCGAGTGACTCTGCGCCGAAAATGTACCGGGGCTGAAACATATTACCGAAGTTATGGATTTATAATTTATTATAAATGGTAGGGGAGCGTTCTAAGGGTGTTGAAGATAGATCGTGAGGACTATTGGAACGCTTAGAAGTGAGAATGCCGGTGTGAGTAACGTAAGGCTGGTGAGAATCCAGCCCACTGATTGACCAAGGTTTCCAGGGTCAAGTTCGTCTTCCCTGGGTTAGTCAGGACCTAAGGCGAGGCTGAAAAGCGTAGTCGATGGACAACAGGTTTATATTCCTGTACTATTTATAGGACTGATGGAGTGACGGAGAAAGCTAGGAAGAGCCAGTTATTGGATTCTGGTCTAAGTGCTTAGGTTGATACATAGGAAAATCCGTGATATCGCTAAAACTGAAACATGATGGCGTCGTGGCCTACGGGCTGCTAAGTCTTCTGAAGCTATGCTTCCAAGAAAAACTTCTAAAGATATGCTATAAATACCTGTACCCAGAACCGACACAGGTGGTCAAGGAGAGAATCCTAAGGTGAGCGAGATAACTATGGTTAAGGAACTCGGCAAAATGACCCCGTAACTTAGGGATAAGGGGAGGTCTCTTAGGAGACCCGCAGTGAATAGGCCCAGGCGACTGTTTACCAAAAACACAGGTCTCTGCTAAAGCGTAAGCTGATGTATAGGGGCTGACGCCTGCCCAGTGCTGGAAGGTTAAGATGATTTGTTAGGTGGAGGAAACTCGATAACACCAAAGCATTGATTTGAAGCCCCAGTGAACGGCGGCGATAACTATAATCGTCCAAAGGTAGCGAAATTCCTTGTCAGGTAAGTTCTGACCCGCACGAAAGGCGTAACGAT
>CAMMXR010000060.1 GCA_946500965.1 uncultured Candidatus Saccharibacteria bacterium
CAAATACGAAATCACTATCTATTCCTCCTGCTGCAACCTCCGCACCGGCGTTTACTACTACACCTGCTACGACAACCACCAAATCACCGCCGTTGATCTCCACCGCGTTGACCTTGACGGCACCGACCTCTCCCGCTATCCCCTCATCACCACCGAACAAATCGCCCAGCAAAACTAACCCAAGGAGCATTACTATGGCCAAATCCAAAGTCTATTTCACCCCTGACGTTTCCGCCGCCAGTCTCGTCAAAATCTACGACGCCCTCCAGTTCACCCTGCCAGCCCCCACCGCCGTCAAACTCCACTCCGGCGAGCAGGGCAACCAAAACTACCTCCGCCCCGAATACGTCCAGCAGCTCGTTGAGCATGTCCACGGCACCGTCGTGGAGTGTAACACCGCCTACCCCGGCGCCCGCGATACCACCGCCAAACACCGCCAGCTGCTTAGCGACCATGAATGGACCAAATACTTCACCGTTGACCTCCTGGATAGCGACAGCCCCGACCTCGTCCTTGACATCCCCGACGGCCAGCAAATCCAGCAAAACTTCGTCGGCCGCCATCTCGCCGACTACCATTCCCTACTCGTGCTCTCCCACTTCAAAGGCCACGCTATGGGCGGCTTCGGCGGCGCCCTCAAACAACTCTCCATCGGCTGCGCTTCCTCCTACGGCAAGAAATACATCCACGGCGCCGGTCAACCCGACGGCGACTATATGGCTACTGCTCAGCTTCCCTTCGTCACCGCTATGGGCGACGCCGCTGCCAGCGTCCACCGCTATTTCCAGGACCGCGCCGCCTACGTCACCGCCATGGTCAACATCTCCGTTGACTGCGACTGCGACGTCCACGCCGCCGCCCCCTGTATGGCCGACATCGGTCTCCTGTCCTCCACCGACCCCGTCGCCCTTGACCAAGCCTGCGTTGACCTCATTTACCAAAGCCACGATTCCGGCCGCGACCAGCTTGTCGCCCGCATTGAAGAAAAACTCGGCACCCACATCATTGACGTTGCCGCCGCCCACGGCATCGGCTCCAAAGATTATCAGCTTATCCATCTCGCCTAGACCCGCCGCCAACCAAAAAGCACCCCTAGAGGGTGCTTTTTGCGATGAGCTTAGGTTTTTCCACTCGGGTTGTGGAGCCGTTGACTGGCTTCGAACCAGCGACCTGCTCGTTACGAATGAGCTGCTCTACCAACTGAGCTACAACGGCAACACTCCCAGTATATCACACTCGCAGCCAATAATCTACCGCGTCAGCTCATCTAGGTGCCGGATGAACATCAAATCGTCCAGAATCCCCACCACGGCCGCCGCAATCATCACCCAGCCGACCACCGCCAGCACCGCCCCCATATTGATGATCATATAAATCCCCAGCGCCAACATCACCAGCGCCAGCACCAGCACATAGAACCACTCCCGAATCCCCGCCGTCCGCATCTTGATTGCCGTGTTAATCCTGACCAGCGACCCGTAAATCATCCACGCGCCTACCACCAGCCCAATCACCCCGCCCAGTTCTTCCCACAGCACCACCGCAATCACCCCAAACACCAGCGCGACAATCCCATACAGCAAATCATTATTATAAAAATCATACTGCCCGTGCGTCGCAAAGTAATTCAGAATCTTATACACGCCTTTGATAATCAGGAAAATCCCCACCACGTAGAAAATTGCCTTCAAAACTCCTTCCGGATGCCACAGCAGCACAATCCCCAGCACCCCAATCACCAGCGATTCCAGAATCGCCATCCACCCCACCGATTTCAGCCGCTTCACCCCCGGCAGAATCACCTGCTCTGCCCGCGTCGCCCGCGCGCTCGTCTTTGCCCCCGACCGAGTTCCCGCCTTTGCGCTCGCCCCCTTCTTCCCCGTGGTCTTTTTGCTTGTCTTTTTCGTAGCCATCTTGCCTCCTACTTACAAAGCCGCCCACCCGCGACCAATTATATTATCTTCATTATACCATAAACTTTTTCATTTCCACCCGAACTTCTGCTCGTAATGGCAGTTACTTTTACCGTTCTGCGCTTCGCATATAAAAAGCGCGACCGACTTTCGCAAGTACGTTCGCGCTAGTGGCGCTGCAGATTCAATCCAGTATCGTTCACGCCGGGGTTGGTGGGTAACCTAAAAGGTCTACAAGCGTTGCAGATTCAATCCAGTATCGTTCACGCACCCAGTAATTTGATGTTAGCACAAAACTTATTTTATGGCAAGTACCCTTATGTCCTTTGTAATTACCAAAACCTTCTTAATACTCGTCATTCGCAGCACCTCATACCGCACGCGTTGGATTGCCTGTTCCTCGTTGATTTTACAAAATCTTAAATCAACTACGATATTCGCACATTGTTGGTTAGCTTTTCTGATATTATTCTGAATTGTCCGTTTCCCGCGCCCAAGCGGGCTTTTTAGCTCCCACAAAGCTCCTCCAATTCGGAAATCTGCAGTTTTAAGGCTGCCGTGCCGAGCTTCAAAATGAACGTCCCTCTTGAAATAATCCGCCAAAATCGTTGCCGCAGATAGCTCGGGCGCACTCGGTGGCCTATCTATCGCGCCCGGTAGGTAAATCCGATAATTCATCATATCGCCAACATATCATAACTCGATGTTCACTACCAACCACAAACGTGTTCAGGGTGGAAAATCTTAGAAAAACGCCCAAAAAGCGCCCCATCGGGGCGCACCAAGATCGCCCAGTCCCCCCTGGGGTCGGCCCAAACCGACCCCAGCCGCCTCTGGGCCCACAAGGGACCCTTCGGCGGCAAATCCCCCTTCACCTCACCCAGCTTTCGTGCCCACCCAGCCTCAATCCTCCCGACCCTTCCGCGCCACTCCGAGTTCCGGCCTGGTCACCTCCGCCAGCATTCAGCCTCTTCCTCCTTCGCCTTCACTCTCATCCTGCCTGGTCTGCCCGGGATGCATAGCATCCTGATCTCAGCGGCTTCGCCGCCATCATATCCGGCCCGCTGACGCGAGGCCGGAGAGTTCCACGTGCCGGGGACCGAGGGCAATGGATTCGCCCATTCGGGCAGCCACCTGCCGGCATCGTGGCGGCCGGGTTCCGAGTTCCCGCGGGTTCCAAGTCAAGTGCTTCCACGCTCTTTCTGCTTCGTTCTAGTTTTCTGCCGGCACTCATCACCGGTCACAAGATCGCACCTCACCGCCGCGCCTTGGCGGTCGGAGCGAAGTTTCGTGGTGCTTCCCTCACCAGAAAACCCGGCAGATGCCGGGTTTTCTTTAGTTAGGTCACTCTCGGCTCTGGGTTTACTGGCCGGCGAG
>CAMMXR010000061.1 GCA_946500965.1 uncultured Candidatus Saccharibacteria bacterium
CGGGGGAGGGGGGGGTGTGGGGGGGGAGGGGGGCGGAGGAGGGGGAAGTGCGGGTGCTGAGTAATGTGGTAGTGTCGCAGGTGGATATTTTCGCGGAGTATGGCGGGGTGATTCCAGAGGTGGCGGCGCGGTCGCATCTAGAGGCGATTCTGCCGGTGATTCACCAGGCGATGCGGGAAGCGGGGGGTGGAGAGCGGGGCGGCGCGGGAGGCGATGGATGTGCAGGTGGAGCTGGGGGTGCGGGTGGCGCCGGCGGCGTTGATAGCTTGACAAAGGATGATATTGATTATATTGCTGTGACGCACACGCCGGGACTCTTGGGGTCGCTTTTGATTGGGACTTTGACGGCGCGGACGCTGGCGGTGTTGTGGAAGAAGCCGCTGCTGGCCGTGCATCACCTGAAAAGTCATATTTATGCGAACTGGCTGGGGGAAGGGAACGAGCGGCGACCGGAGTTTCCGCTGCTGGCGCTGGTGATTTCGGGCGGACATACGCAGATTATTTATATGCGGGCGCACAACGAGTTTGAGGTGGTGGGGACGACGCGGGATGATGCGGTGGGGGAGTGTTTTGATAAGGTGGCGAAGATTTTGGGGCTGCCATATCCGGGCGGGCCGGCGATTGCGGCGTGCGCGGAGAAAGGGGATGAGTGGCGGTATCATCTGCCGCGGCCGCAGGTGGAGGGGCTAGACTTCTCGTTTTCGGGGCTGAAAACGGCGGTGCTGCGGGCGGTGCAGAAGGAGTGTGGGCTGCCGATTACGACGCCGTCATATGAACTGAAGGAGCATTTGACGGAGCAGCAACGAGCGGATTTTGCGGCGAGTTTTCAGCGGACGGCGGCGGAGATTTTGCTGGAGAAGTTGGCGAAGGCGCGGGAGCAGTTTCCGGGGGTAAAGTCGGTGGTGCTGGCGGGCGGGGTGAGTGCGAACCGACGGCTACGAGAGATGGCGGCGGAAGCGGTGGCAGGACGAGTGGAACAGGGCGGAAAGGAAGGGGATGGGCGCGAACAGGGAAGGTTGGCGGGGCTTAGGGGGTTAGAATTATATGTGCCGGAGGCAAAATATACTGGTGATAATGCAGCGATGGTGGGGGCGGCGGCAGTTTATGAGGTGTGGTCGGGAGTGGAGCCGACGGATCCATATCGGTTGGAGATTGCGCCGCGGCGAGTGATTGGATAAAAAAGGGGTTGGCAAAAGTAAAGAGGTCTGATAGAATGGGAATAATCTTTTCGCGGAGCCAGAGAAACCGATGAAAAGAGCTGCCCGTTGGGGCTTTGCCAGTAGGCTAAGCCTAGTGACGGAGTACTTTAAGAAGGGAGTTGATTCCAATGTGCAAAATTGCCTGGAACCTGTCGTACGGCTAGTGCCGTGATGATCGCCTGCTAGAGCTGGTGCCGCTTGTGTCTGACAGCTTTGACTGCAACCTTTGGTTGACACAGCGTGCTGCCGCTGGTGCGGGCAGAAAGGAGGAATAGCTATCCTACATGCAGCTATTAAACCTTCACGCCGCCACCCGTCAGTTGATGTCCAATATCGGACAGGTTTTTGTGATTTGGCCCAGCATGAATGTAGTTTGGCCCGGAATGGGGTCCATTGCTACCTGCGTGGGCGCATGGGGACTTGTCCGTACCGACAGACTGAGACCGTGGACGGCATCTGCGCAGGGCGTTTGGACTTGTTCTAAACGAGTCAGGAGAGCGCGCTGCCACATCCGCGATCCCACTAAGTGCGTAGTCAAACCACCCAACCCGTATCACCAGAACAGTAAAACCAAATCACCGACTTTCAAAGTTTCGTGAACCAAAAGACGACATTGAGGCAATAAGTTTTCTGCGATTTATCCATATTCCACGAGAAGACGCCGGAAAAGTGACATGGCAACGAACACGTAGTACAAGGACATTTTGTTTCCGACTCAAGACACCCTTCAACCCAGTCCGTCAACTTGACGGACGCCGACATAGTCCCCTCTTCGGAGGGGGCTTTCCCTTGGCGCGGATGGGGTGGGCGGCGGAGAGGGTTTCGGGGAGGTGAGGTGGGAGGTAGGGGGAGCGCTAGTGGGGATGATGGGGTGGCTTGACGCGGTGGAAAAATGTGGTGAAAAAAACACGAGAAAAAGCTTGCGTTTTTTGGCGAAATATGATAAATAAGAAATATAAAGGATAAGTGTGCTTTTAGTACGGAAAAATAAAGATGCAAGACCAAAAATCACCGATCGCAGACCCAGCAAATGACCCCACGGCGGCCGTGGAAGAGCTGGCGGAGCAGGCCGAGAAGGCGGTGCCGGGGATGGCGGACCAGGGCGATACGCTGGGGCGGGTGATTGAGAAGATTCGAGAATCGGAAAATATCCTGGTGACGTTGTCGCGGGATCCGTCGGTAGATGAGATGGCGGGGGCGCTGGCGCTGACGATGTTTTTGGATGGATTACAGAAGCACACGACGGCGATTTATTCGGGGAAGACGCCGGATGCGTTGAAGTTTTTGCAGCCGGAGGGGACGTTTGAGAGTAATACGGCGAGTTTGCAGGATTTTATTATTGCGCTAAGCAAGGAGAAGGCGGATCACCTGCGGTATAAACTGGAGGGGGATTTTGTAAAGATTTACATCACGCCGTATAAGACGACGTTGTCGGAGGCGGATTTGGAGTTTTCGCGGGGGGATTATAATGTGGATTTGGTGCTGGCGATTGCGGTGCCGACGGCGGGGGATTTGGATGAAGCGCTGACGGAATATGGGCGGATTATGCACGATGCGACGACGGTGGATATTACGTGCGGGGAGCCGGGGCGGTTTGGGGAGATTGAGTGGAGTGATCCGGGGGCGAGTTCGGTGTCGGAGATGCTGACGCGGTTGATTTTCCGGATGGAGGGGGAGGATGTGACGCTGGAGAAAGAAGTGGCGAATGCGCTGCTAACAGGGATTGTGGCGGCGACGGGGCGGTTCTCAAATGAACGGACGAATTCGGATACGATGCAGCTGGCGGCGAAGCTGATGGCGATGGGGGCGGATCAGCAGATGATTGCGATGCATGTGATTGACAGCGAGGCGGAAGAGAAGGCGGCGGCCCAGGCGGAGGAAGAACGGGAGAAGGCGGCGCAGGCGCAAGCGGAGGCAGATGCAGCGGCGCGGGAGGCGGCGAAGGCAGCGGATACG
>CAMMXR010000062.1 GCA_946500965.1 uncultured Candidatus Saccharibacteria bacterium
TGGTGGTGAAGCCGGAAGCGAGTTTGCGGAAGCGGCGCTTGTCGTAAGTGTCCATAGCGGCGTAGAGTTCCCGGCGCAGTTCAGCGTCTTCGCGGAAACTGTGGCGGATGACGTCGCGGATGGCTTCGGTGGCGGAGGTTTGGCTGAGGACGCTGCGCACAAAGGTGCGGGCGAAACGTTCGTTGCTGTTGATTTTGCGCTCTAACCGCTCAACCCGAGCGGTAAGCGTGGCTAGGTCGGTCACCGGCTGAGCGGCTTTGGCAGCCTTAGTAGTACCGGTGGTTTTGGTCGGTTTGATGGTTTTGGTTTGTCTGCGTGTCGTCTTCGGCACCCGTTCCTCGCTTTCTGAAATAAACCCAATAAAATCCCTTGCCCAAGAGTTGTTTCCCTTTTGTATCTGGGGCTATTATAGCAGATTTTAAGGAATTGGGGAGAGGGTTCGTGGGAAGAGAATAAAAATGACCCTTTCTTGGGGTCTAATTTTTCTATTAATACCAGTATAGCACAGATTTGTCAATATGTCAAGCACAAGCGCTGCCTGCGGGCGATGGGGGGCTTTGGGCTTGGAGGCACCGACCGGAATTGAACCGGTGTACGCGGTTTTGCAGACCGCTGCGTAACCACTCCGCCACAGTGCCATACAGGTATTTTAGCATACTTTGGCGGGTGGCGCTAGGCGTGATCTTGGTCGGTGACAGGGCGGGCGAAGATAGCGGCGACGGCGTCGGCGTAAATGGAGAGGATGCGGTCTAGCTCTTCGGGATGTTGCTTGAGGTAGCCGGTGAGGGTGACGCCGTTGTTGAGCTCCATTACCAGTAATTGGTGGTCGGTGGTTTTGATAATATCCACACTACAGAAGCGGAGATCCAGGGCGCGGAAAGCTTGACGGGCGAGGCGGGTAATGGCGGGGTAGTCGGCGGGCGGGATGGGCGAGGCGAGGGCGCCGTGGTGGAGGTTGAAGTGCCAATCGCCGTGGGCGGTTTTCATATAGGCGAGGCGGACAGCACCGTCAAGGATAACCACGCGATACTCGTGTTGGATGTTGTAGAAGGGGCAGAGGCTGGCGGAGTAGCTGCGGGCGAAGACCTCGCGATAGGCGCGGGCGAGTTCGGGGAGACTGGCGACCTGGTGGACACCGATGCCTTGGGAGCCGTAGTTGGGTTTGAGGACGATGTGGCCGCGGTGGGCGCGGAAGTATTGTGCGGCGAAAGCGAGGGAGTTGCAGCCGACCGCCCAGGGGTTGGGGTCGCCTTCGGGGTAGATGATTTGACATTCTACGGCGGGGATGTGGTGGTAGGTGAGGGTTTCGTAGGTGGCGTATTTGTCGTTCAAGATAGCGGCGGAGCTGGCGGGGTTGAGACCAAAGTCGCGGCCCCAGACGTAGCGGGTGAGAGATGTGTTAGCGAGGGCGGCGAGATAACCCTTGGAGAGGCGGGTGAGCTGGAGGTTTTGGTGGGCGCAGACTTGTTCCAGTAAGGCGAAATGTAGCTCGCGGTCAGGGAGGGTAAGGTCAAGGACATGGTCGGGATTTGGTGAGATTTGGCGGTTCATCTTGGGGCGACCTCCGAGTTGAAGCTGAGGGCGCCTTCGTGGGCAAGCAATGCGAGTTTGTTGGCGAGGCCGCTGCTGTAGCTACCGAGGCGACCGTGGGCGGCGACGACGCGGTGACAAGGAATGAAAACGCAGAGTGGGTTCCAGCCGACGGCGTTACCAACGGCGCGGGGGGCAGCTTTGTGGGGGCGGGAGGCGATGGCGCAGGCGAGGGCGCCGTAGGTGGTGGTTTGGCCCCAAGGGATTTGGCAGAGCTGGTCAGAGACGGCCTGACGGAAGGGGGTGACGCCGGGAAGGTGGTAAGGCGGGAGTGGTCCGGGGAGGTGACCGGCGAAATAGCAATCTAGCCAGAGTATGGCGCGGACGAGGGGCTGCGGCGGGGTGACGAGTTGGGATCTGGTGGAGGTGGCGGAGAAATGGGCCCCGATGAGAAAATGCCCGTCACTTTCCAGCAAGAGATTATCGAACTCCGGCGGGGTTTGATAAAGCCATTGGTAGATAGGAGTGGGAGCGGACATAATAGAGGTATTATAACAGAAAAACACCGCCTGGGCGGTGTTTGGGGACAAAATTGTGGTGCAGGTGAAGAGACTCTAACTCTCGACCTCTTCCTTGGCAAGGAAGCGCTCTAAACAACTGAGCTACACCTGCGTGTGGTTTTATTGTAGCACAGGGCGCAGGCGAGCGCAAGAGGTTTTCGGACTATATACTGAGCGTATAGTTAGCTGGGGCAGCAAAAGTAAGCGGTTGCGGTCAGTCCTTTGGTCGTCGGAGTGGCGACATGGTCAGAGGCGGTAATGACCGGTGATCTCGGGGGCGATTTCTAAAATATCTTCCTCGTAGGAGAGCTGGAAGGGGTGGGCGTGGTGGAGGACGAAGGGGACGCCGCGGAAGTTGCGGCGGTCGGAGATGATACCGATGTGGCCGCCGAGCACCACGATGTCACCACCCTGCCAGGCGGCGAGGTCATAGGGGTCGGTGGTGAGGGACTGAGCGTGACGCGAGAAATAAACCTGGAGATTGGGAGTGCGGCGGAAATCAATGTTGGGGTCGGGGGTGGAGATTTGGTAGGCGTCAGGCGCTTGCTGGATGTCGGCGGCAACCAGTGAACGGAGGTCATAGCCGGCGCCAAGCAGAGCGAAGGCTACCACATCGGTACAGACGCCGTATTGGTCGTCGGGATAGCCGGTAGCGTAATACCGGCTGCGATACTGAGGCTGCGTGGCGAGGTAGGTGCGGGCGCTCGCTAGGAGGTCGGTTTGGTCGTCAAGACCGTCTTGGTCGCGGTCGGTGGGGCTGGCGTAAGGGGTGATTCCGAAGGCGGCAGAGTCGTAGGATTGGTGGGGGATGTAGTTAAAGATGAAGGCGAGGCGGGTGAGCGGAATGCCGAGTAGGAGCAGGGCAACTTCGGCGATGAGGAGGCGGCGCTGCGATGGAGTGAGAGGAAGGGGGCGTGCGGAAGTGCGAGGAGATTGATGATGTGCGGGAGTGAGTGGGGGTTGGTGGGGTGCGGGGCTGACTGGGGTGTCAGGGTGAGAATGAGCGGGT
>CAMMXR010000063.1 GCA_946500965.1 uncultured Candidatus Saccharibacteria bacterium
GACGTCAAATCATCATGCCCCTTACGTCTTGGGCTACACACGTGCTACAATGGCTATTACAAAGAGCTGCGAAATCGTAAGGTGGAGCGAATCTCAAAAAGATAGTCTCAGTTCGGACTGTGGGCTGCAACCCGCCCACACGAAGTCGGAGTTGCTAGTAATCCCGGATCAGCATGCCGGGGTGAATGCGTTCTCGGGTCTTGTACACACCGCCCGTCAAGCCATGGGAGTCGGGAGTACCCAAAGTCGGTGAGCTAACCGCAAGGAGGCAGCCGCCTAAGGTAAGACCGATGACTGGGGTTAAGTCGTAACAAGGTAGCCGTATCGGAAGGTGCGGCTGGATCACCTCCTTTTAAGGAGTAGCGTAAGCTACAACCTAAGTCGAGGCTGCGATGAGCAGTCACTCAAGGGCTTTGCCTAAGAGTATAAATGACCCGCCTTCGAGGGATGAAACTTCCTCTTCCTGTTTTAGTTATAAATTTGCACATTCACAACTGCATAGCATAGAAAGTAGACGATCAAAACGATATCATACGAGAAGAGCATGGTAAATGTTTATCTTGTATATTACGTTTGAACTGAGAATCTAAAAGGTTTTTAGGAAAAAAGACCGCATAGAGAAAGAAATAAGATCAAGCTACTAAGGGCATAAGGTGGATGCCTTGGCACCAAACGCCGAAGAAGGACGTGACAAGCTGCGAAAAGCTGCGGGGAGTTGCAAATAAACATTGATCCGCAGATATCCGAATGGGGAAACCCGGCTATAGCGATATAGTCACCTGCATATGAATAAAATAGTATGTGTGGAGGGAACCTAGGGAACTGAAACATCTCATTACCTAGAGGAAAAGAAAGTAAAAACGATTTCCTGAGTAGTGGCGAGCGAAAGGGAAAGAGCCCAAACCTTGATACAGCGATGTATTGAGGGGTTCGGACTCACATGACGCTTATGAAGGATAGCGGAAGCGTGTGGAAACGCGCACCGTAGGGAGTGAAAGTCTCGTACGCGAAATTCAGAGTAAGCAGTGAGTATCCAGAGTACCGCGGGGCACGTGGAATCCTGCGGGAAGGAAGGAGGACCATCTCCTAAGGCTAAATACGATTTGGTGACCGATAGAGTAATAGTACTGTGAAGGAAAGGTGAAAAGAACCCCGGGAGGGGAGTGAAAGAGAACCTGAAACCCTGTGTTTACAAGCTGTGGAACACCTTTATATGGTGAACCGCGTACTTTTTGTAGAACGGTCCGGCGAGTTGCGCATGCAGGCAAGGTTAAGCACTAAAGGTGCGGAGCCGTAGGGAAACCAAGTCTTAATAGGGCCAGAGTCGGTATGCGCAGACCCGAAACCGGGTGACCTATCCATGTCCAGGTTGAAGCTGCCGTAAAAGGCAATGGAGGACCGAACCCACATCCGTTGAAAAGGGTGGGGATGAGGTGTGGGTAGGGGAGAAATTCCAATCGAACCCGGAGATAGCTGGTTCTCCTCGAAATAGCTTTAGGGCTAGCCTCATGTTAGTCTTACGGAGGTAGAGCACTGAATTCCTGCGGGGGCGTCAAAGCTTACCAAGGGATATCAAACTCCGAATGCCGCGGAACCGATGGACGGGAGTCAGACCGCACGAGATAAGTTGGGCGGTCAAAAGGGAAAGAGCCCAGACCTGCAGCTAAGGCCCCAAAGTGTGTGTTAAGTGGAAAAGGATGTGGGATTTCAAAGACAACCAGGATGTTGGCTTAGAAGCAGCCACACATTAAAAGAGTGCGTAATAGCTCACTGGTCGAGTGATGGTGCGCCGAAGATTACCGGGGCTCAAACCTGACACCGAAGCTTGGGGATAGCAGTAATGTTATCGGTAGAGGAGCAATGCGTACGGGCAGAAGCTGTATCGGAAGAGGCAGTGGACTGTACGGAAGAGAGAATGCCGGCATAAGTAGCGAGAGGGAGGCGAGAAACCTCCCCGTCGAAAGTCTGAGGTTTCCTGGGGAAGGTTCGTCCGCCCAGGGTAAGTCGGGACCTAAGCCGAGGCCGAAAGGCGTAGGTGATGGACAACGGGTTGAGAATCCCGTACCGCCGACACACGATGTATGAGGCAGTGACACAGAGGGATAGTCCAAGCGCGCGGATGGAAAAGCGCGTCCAAGGCGAAGCGTTGGCAGGCAGTGAAGTACGCCTGTCGGAAGGCGTAGCGCTGACGGGGAGCGGACTAGGGAAGCGAAGTGGATGAATCCGCACTGGCGAGAAAAGCTGCTAAATAGTGTGAAGGTGCCCGTACCGCAAACCGACACAGGTAGACGAGAAGAAAATTCTAAGACGAACGGGAGAACCCTTGTTAAGGAACTCGGCAAAATGACCCCGTAACTTCGGGAGAAGGGGAACCGCGCAAGCGGTCACAGAAAAGAGGCCCAAGCGACTGTTTATCAAAAACACAGGTTTCTGCGAAAGCGCAAGCTGACGTATAGGAGCTGACGCCTGCCCAGTGCCGGAAGGTCAAGGGGAAGTGTTAGAGCAATCGAAGCACCGAACTTAAGCCCCGGTGAACGGCGGCCGTAACTATAACGGTCCTAAGGTAGCGAAATTCCTTGTCGGGTAAGTTCCGACCCGCACGAATGGCGTAATGATTTGGGCGCTGTCTCAACAGTGAACTCGGTGAAATTGTAGTATATGTGAAGATGCATATTACCCGCGACTGGACGGAGAGACCCCGTAGAGCTTTACTGCAGCTTGATATTGAATTTCGGTAATTGATGCACAGGATAGGTGGGAGGCTGAGAAGTCGGCGCTTCGGCGTCGGCGGAGCCGCTGTTGGGATACCACCCTTTGATTATTGAGGTTCTCACTTTGCGCCGTGACCCGGGCGAAGGACAGTGTCAGGTGGACAGTTTGACTGGGGCGGTCGCCTCCTAAAGAGTAACGGAGGCGCTCAAAGGTTCTCTCAGAATGGTTGGAAACCATTTGCAGAGCGTAAAGGTACAAGAGAGCTTAACTGCGAGACAAACGAGTCAAGCAGATACGAAAGTAGGACTTAGTGATCCGGCGGTAGAGAATGGAATTGCCGTCGCTTAACGGATAAAAGTTACCTCGGGGAT
>CAMMXR010000064.1 GCA_946500965.1 uncultured Candidatus Saccharibacteria bacterium
TCAAAGCCCGATTTGTCGAGATGTTTGGTGACAAGAATTTTGAGACTAGGCCGTTTAAAGATGTTTGCGACGAACTATTTGCTGGTGGCGACATCAAAAAAGATAGGACCGTAAAGGAAGCTGATTCTGACCATCCATATGCTGTGTTTACGAATGGCGAAAAGGACGGAGGCTTATATGGATATACTGATATAGCGCGCGTAATAAAACCATCAATTACTATTTCTGGACGCGGGATCATTGGTTTCTGTCTTGTAAGAACAGAGCCGTTTTATCCTGCAATACGCCTGATAGTTGCTACGCCAAAGGAAAATCTCGTTACGCCTTCATATCTAAAGTATTTTATCGATTCCAAGGATTATAATGGGCGCGGAGCAAGCATTCCTCAGCTTACCATTCCAATGATAAAAGATGAGCCAGTTCCGATACCTCCAATCGAACTACAAAACCAGTTCGAAACATTTATTGCTCAGGTCGACAAATCAAAATTTGCCGTTCAGAAGTCTCTCGAAAAGACTCAGCAATTATTCGATAGCCTAATGCAGGAGTATTTTGGATGATTCATCTCTCTGACGCTTGGCAATGGTTGACTACGGACGTCTTATCGGAGAGCTGGTTTTTGCCGCTCGTTACCGTTGTAGGCGGCATTTTTGCTTTTTGGCGCTGGAGAATCGACAAAAAGTACGATAGGCGTAATGTTGAGTTATTGAACGCTCCTGATTTTAAATTCTTTGATTTCTGTTGTGATTGCAGTAGAGAAGAACAGCTCCCTCTAGGTAGTTTATGTAATGGATCAAATATTTCACCGCGTCACTGTGAGCAATGTGATGACGTACACTGGTTCAATATACAATACACTGGAAAGGTTGCGATTAAAAATTTCTCCGTGGCATTACTATCAGAGAAAGATATAGCGAATTTACCAATAATCATAAAAAGACGATTATTGAAACACTCTCATATTGCTCCTGATGCCGTAATTCAATATAAAATACCAAAAGACGAGATTCAGAAAAATAGCTCTAGAAGGATTTGTTTTTCTGTTCTCATAGAATATCAATCTGAATACTCGAATATTAAATATAAACAAATATATCACTTATGTGCTTCCAATGCTGATGGCAATGATTGCGACGAGTGGCCATCCAGTTTAGTTTTCTTTAATTCGAAAGAGGAGACAGTAAACCGAAGCCATTGGTATAATTTTCTAAAAAAGCTGAATGCGCATATTAGATACACTCTTAACATGCGCTACTCTATCGAAGAAAACTGGGTCAATGATTTTTGGCGTAAAAAATAAAAACTCACTCCTTTTGCTAGTGGAGGTTCTAATCTAACAAAGGAGTTATTTATGGAAGATACCATAAAATACATTTTGGTGGATATGGACGAATATCTCACCGCAAATCAATCACAAAAGTTACAGCGCGTATTGGTGACGCGGCTAACTAAACAAGTCAAAACTATCAACAATCTATCTAACGACAACTATTTGTCGATGTTTTTGAATGCGAAAAAGATAGAAGGATGCTCAGAGCGGACGCTCGCGTACTACAAGACGACGGTAGAGAAACTGCTAGACGGCGTAAACGATCCAATACGAAAAGTGACGACGGACGATATCCGCGAGTACTTAGCCAATTATCAATGCATAAACAATTGCAGTAAGACAACAATCGATAATATACGTCGCAATATATCGAGCTTCTTTACGTGGCTTGAAGAAGAGGACTACATCATCAAAAGTCCAATGCGACGCATTCATAAAATAAAAACCACAAAGACCGTCAAGGAAGTTATCTCTGACGAAGAGATCGAAAAGATGCGCGACAAATGCCAAAGCCTGCGCGACCTAGCGATAATCGATCTACTCTACTCAACTGGAATAAGAATCGGCGAACTTGTGCGACTAAATATTGACGACATAGATTTCGAAGAACGCGAATGTATCGTTTTTGGTAAAGGCGACAAAGAAAGGCGCGTATATTTTGATGCGAAGACTAAGATTCATCTAATGGGCTACATAAATAGCCGCTCTGACGCGAATCCTGCCCTTTTCGTGACACTTGACGCGCCTTACGATAGATTAAGAATATCGGGCGTTGAAATCCGTTTAAGGCGCCTAGGACGCGAATTAGGCATTAATAAAGTACATCCACATAAGTTCCGCCGGACTATGGCAACGCGCGCGATAGACAAAGGAATGCCGATCGAGCAAGTTCAGCGACTATTGGGCCATTCACAAATCGACACGACCATGCACTATGCGATCGTGAATCAAACGAACGTAAAAGTATCCCATCGCAAGTTCATTGCTTAGCGCAAATTTTGATTTGTCGACCCGTTCGGCGAAGTTAATAAACTCGACTTGTTGTTCTATTGATGGCAATGGAATCTTTATATCTTCTACTATTTTCTTTGAGATTTCTTTAAACGTCGCGCCGCGTCCGAGCGAATTCAAGTAATCTGTATTATACGCCAATAAATAGTAGAGATATTTCGGCAAAATCTTCTCATTGCAAATGACGTTTTTAAAGCCTTGGTTGCAACACATTTCTTTGCCAAGAATTGCAACCTTACCTATTGGTGCTCTTGAGCTAAGTATAATGGTATTGACCGGCATTAGTCGTAAGGAACAACTATTTTTCCCGGCCTCGGTAATCTTTTTCTTTGAGTCATAAACGATGCCAGACATGCTATTCAGCTCTGCCGGCGTTATCCAACAAATATCGCCATCCCAGTATTCGGCCGAACCTGTTTTTGGAGTAGACCCAGAAACTATCTCTCCTAGTTCCGATAGCTTTGTCCATTCATTGTACTGTGGTGCCAAATCGAAGTCGCCAAACATCTCGACAAATCGGGCTTTGA
>CAMMXR010000065.1 GCA_946500965.1 uncultured Candidatus Saccharibacteria bacterium
ACCTTAGGACCGTTATAGTTACGGCCGCCGTTTACTGGGGCTTCAATTCAATGCTGCCTCTTGCGATTCACATCTCCTCTTAACCTTCCAGCACCGGGCAGGTGTCAGACCTTATACATCATCTTTCGATTTAGCAAAGTCCTGTGTTTTTGTTAAACAGTCGCCTGGACCTTTTTCCTGAGACCGCATCGCTGCGGTGACCTTTTTCCCGAAGTTACAGGTCTATTTTGCCTAGTTCCTTAGCCATGATTCTCTCGAGCACCTTAGAATTCTCTTCCCAACCACCTGTGTCGGTTTACGGTACGGGTGGAATAAAGCTGAAGCTTAGAGGTTTTTCTTGCCGGCTTTTCGTCTCGCTATCGCTTTGGCCGAAGCCGCCGCGTACTGTCGGTCATCACTTTCCGCCGTGGGATTTGCCGCACGGCCCGCTTTGACCTTTAACGCGCTATTCCGTCTGCGCGCGGAGAGGTAGTACCGGGTCGCCCCGTCGCACTCTATTCCAGTAACGTAATATTAAACGTTTGTCCATCGGCTTCTCCTGTCTTCGGGTTAGCCTTAGGTCCCGACTGACCCCCGGCTGATTAACATAGCCGGGGAACCCTTGGTTTTTCGGTGAGCGGGTTTCTCGCCCGCTTTCTCGTTACTTATTCCTACATTTGCTTTTCCGTACGCTCCACGAACCTTTACAAGTCCGCTTCGCCGCATACGCAATGCTCCCCTACCCAAATCGCTTTGCTATAGCTTCGGTAGTATGCTTATGCCCGCTTATTCTCCATGCAGAACCGCTCGACCAGTGAGCTGTTACGCACTCTTTAAATGAATGGCTGCTTCCAAGCCAACTTCCTGGCTGTCTGTGCAGTCCTACTTCGTTTTTGCAACTTAGCATACATTTAAGGACCTTAGCTGATAGTCTGGGTTGTTTCCCTCTCGGGCACGGACCTTAGCACCCATGCCCTCACTGCCGGAGATGTTTTACACCATTCGGAGTTTGTCTGAAATTGGTAGGCGGTGAAGCCCCCGCATTCAATCAGTAGCTCTACCTATGTAAAACTCACTCCGACGCTGCACCGAAATGCATTTCGGGGAGTACGAGCTATTTCCCAGTTTGATTGGCCTTTCACCCCTACCCACAGCTCATTCGAAAGCTTTTCAACGCTTACCGATTCGGTCCTCCATGGGGTGTTACCCCCACTTCAACCTGGCCATGGGTAGATCACAAGGTTTCGCGTCTACTCCTACCGACTTTGGCGCCCTTTTAAGACTCGCTTTCGCTGCGGCTTACGCACCTGAGGTGCTTAACCTTGCCGGTAACAGTAACTCGTAGGATCATTATGCAAAAGGCACGCCGTCACGGCATCGCGCCGCTCCGACCGCTTGTAAGCACACGGTTTCAGGGTCTTTTTCACTCCTTTATTCAAGGTTCTTTTCACCTTTCCCTCACGGTACTGGTTCGCTATCGGTCTCTGCAGAGTGTTTAGCCTTGGCGGGTGGTCCCGCCGGTTTCAATCTGGGTTTCTCGTGCCCCGATCTACTCAGGATCCTGCTAACTCCTACGCACTTTGCTTGTACGGGGTTCTCACCCTCTCTGACCGGCCTTTCCATGCCGTTCCAATTCTTTGCGTAGTCATATCTCGCAGTCCTACAACCCCCATCACGCCGAAACGCCATGGGTTTGGGCTGTGCCGCGTTCGCTCGCCACTACTTGCGGTATCACTGTTGTTTTCTCTTCCTCCTCCTACTTAGATGTTTCAGTTCAGAGGGTTCGCTCCTCATCCGAGGTACCATTGCTGGTGGGTTGCCCCATTCGGACATCTGCGGATCAAGGGTTATTTGCACCTCCCCGCAGCTTTTCGCAGCTTATCACGTCCTTCGTCGCCTTGCAGAGCCTAGGCATCCTCCGTATGCCCTTCTTTCGTTTCTTATGCTCGCTAAAATCGCATCCCTCTCTTGAGAGGGATACTCCGCTACGTTTCGCTTCTTGATATCTTTTTCAGACTGTCAAGTAAAAAAACGTCTCGTTTTCTACTAGTTTCTCTCTTTCGGTCAATATGTCAATGAACTCTTCTGAATTCCCCCATTGCAAGGGAAACTCTCGTGGAGGATAAGGGATTCGAACCCTTGACCCCCTGCTTGCAAAGCAGGTGCTCTAGCCAGCTGAGCTAAACCCCCTCTCTGTAGTCTCAGGCAGACTTGAACTGCCGACCTCTACATTATCAGTGTAGCGCTCTAACCAGCTGAGCTATGAGACTCTGGTTTTTTCCTCTCGACGGGACTCTATCGCCCCTTTCCAGGCCTCTTCGCCCCTTCGCTTGGCTTGGGTCTTTCCGGCGCCCAATCGCCGTATTTTAAAAGATAGCCAGCGGGCATATACCCTTCCTTGCGACTCCTTCTCGATAGACTCGAGCTCTTTGCCTTACGGCTTTCTCTATAAAGGAGGTGTTCCAGCCGCACCTTCCGATACGGCTACCTTGTTACGACTTAGCCCTAGTTACCTGTTTTACCCTTAACGGCTCCTCGCGGTTACCGTCTTCAGGTCCCCCAGACTTCCATGGCTTGACGGGCGGTGTGTACAAGGCCCGGGAACGTATTCACCGCGC